>JASGFG010000081.1:0-17423 GCA_047605605.1 Paracoccaceae bacterium
CCATCCGCTCGGCCACGAAAGTCACCGAAAAGCTGCTGGCGAATGCCACCAACCTGAAGGTGATCGGCCGCGCCGGGATCGGCGTCGACAACGTGGACATCCCCGCCGCCTCGAAAAAGGGCGTGATCGTGATGAACACGCCCTTCGGCAACAGCGTGACCACCGCCGAACATGCCATCGCCATGATGTTCGCCGTCGCCCGGCAACTGCCCGAGGCATCGGTTTCCACCCATGCCGGCAAGTGGGAAAAGTCGAAATTCATGGGGGTGGAGCTGTTCAACAAGACCCTCGGCGTGATCGGGGCGGGCAATATCGGCGGCATCGTCTGCGACCGCGCCGTCGGCCTGCACATGAAGGTCGTGGCCTATGACCCCTTCCTGTCGGAAGAACGCGCCAAGGCCATGGGCGTGCAGAAGGTGGAACTGGACGAGCTGCTGGCGCGGGCCGATTTCATCACGCTCCACGTTCCAATGACCGAAAAGACCAAGGGCATCCTGAACGCCGAGGCGCTGGCCAAGACGAAAAAAGGTGTCCGCATCATCAACTGCGCCCGCGGCGGTCTGGTGGACGAGGCGGCGCTGGCCGAGGCGCTGAAATCCGGCCATGTCGCCGGCGCGGCCTTCGACGTGTTCGAGGTGGAGCCCGCGACAGAATCGCCGCTGTTCAACCTGCCGAACGTGGTCGTGACCCCGCACCTTGGCGCTTCGACGACCGAGGCGCAGGAGAATGTGGCGCTGCAAGTGGCCGAACAGATGTCGGACTATCTGCTGACCGGGGCGGTGCAGAACGCGCTGAACATGCCGAACGTCACGGCCGAAGAGGCGGCGGTGATGGGCCCCTGGATCAAGCTGGCCAGCCATCTGGGCAGCTTCATCGGCCAGATGACCGACGAGCCGATCAAGGCGATCAACATCCTATACGATGGCCGCGTCGCCGACATGAACCTTGCCGCGCTGAACCAGGCGGTGATTGCCGGTGTGCTGAAGGCGCAGAACCCGGATGTGAACCTTGTCTCGGCCCCCGTGGTGGCCAAGGAAAAGGGCATCCAACTGTCCACCACCCGCCAGGACAAGACCGGCGCCTTTGACGCCTATGTCAAGGTCACGATGGTAACGGACAAGCGCGAACGCTCGGTCGCGGGGACGGTGTTCAGCGATGGCAAGCCTCGGTTCATCCAGATCAAAGGCATCAACATCGACGCCGAGATCGGCCAGCACATGCTCTATACCACCAACGAGGACGTGCCGGGCATCATCGGCCTCTTGGGCATGACCATGGGCAAGAACAACGTCAACATCGCGAACTTCACCCTTGGCCGCACCTCGATCGGGCAGGAAGCCATCGCGATCCTGTATCTCGACGCGCCGCTCGACCCCAAGGTCGTGGCAACGCTGGAGGGGACGGGCATGTTCCAGCAGGTCAAGCCGCTGGAGTTCGACGTGGCCTGAGGGGGCGGCATCGGGCCAAGGCCGGATGCGTCCTGATCGGATAGGCGGGGGCCGGGGGTGAAAAACACCCGGCCCCTGTTTGCGGTCACACCCGCTCGACGGCCAGCGCGATGCCCTGACCGCCGCCGATGCACATTGTGATCAGCGCGCGCCGGCCGCCGGTGCGATGCAGCTCGGCAATCGCCTTGGCGGTGATGATCGCCCCGGTCGCGCCGACCGGATGGCCCAGCGCGATGGCCCCGCCGTTCGGGTTCACCTTTGCCGGGTCCAGCCCCAGTTCCCGGTTGACGGCGATGGCCTGCGCGGCAAAGGCCTCGTTCGATTCCACCACGTCGAAATCGTCGGCCCCCAGCCCCAGCCTTTTCCACAGGGCGCGCACCGCCGGGATCGGGCCGATGCCCATGACCGCCGGATCGACCCCGGCATGGGCATAGCCCAGCACCCGCGCGACGGGCTTCGCCCCCGCAACCGCCCCGTCCCGCGCAAGGATCAGGGCCGCCGCCCCGTCGTTGATGCCCGAGGCATTTCCGGCCGTCACCGTGCCCTCCTTCTGGAAGGCGGGTTTCAGCGCGGCCAGACCCTCGGCCGTCGTGGCCTTGGGGTGTTCGTCCACGGCAAAGCTGACCGGCCCCTTGCGGGAGGGCACCTCGACCGGGACGATCTGGCCCGCAAACCGCCCCTCGGCAATCGCCATTGCCGCCCGCCGCTGGCTTTCCAGGGCGAAGGCATCCTGATCCTCTCGGGTGATGCCATGGCGCGCGGCGACATTCTCGGCTGTCACGCCCATATGCCCGGTGCCGAACGGGCAGGTCAGCGCGCCGGTCATCATGTCCAGCGCCCTGGTATCCCCCATCTTCTGCCCGAACCGCGCGGTGGTCAGCGCAAAGGGCGACCGGCTCATGCATTCCGCGCCGCCTGCCAGCGCCACATCGGCATCGCCCAGTTGCAGCGCCTGCATGGCCGAGACGATGGCCTGCGCGCCTGATCCGCACAGCCGGTTGACGTTCATCGCCGGCGTTTCGGCCGGAACCCCGGCCTTCATCGCGGCAAGGCGCGACAGATACATGTCCTTCGGCTCGGTATTGATCACATGGCCAAAGACGACATGACCGACCTGCGCCCCCTCGATGCCCGCGCGGTCCAGCGCGGCGCGCGCCGCGATGGCGCCAAGGTCATATGGCGCAAAGCCCGCCAGCGATCCGCCGAAAGTGCCGATGGCGGTGCGCGCCGCCGAAAGGATCAGGATGTCGGTCATGCCGGTTTCCCCCAAGGTGAATGTGCCCGGCAAGGATCAGGGCACGGACCCCCCTGCACCGCAAGGGCGCGGGCGATTGACGCCGCGTCTGTCCGGCGCTAACGCAGGCCCCGCCAGTTGCACCGGGGGGAAGAAGTTGCGTGACGCGTTGCGGGCCCACGGGGGCCTTCTGATTGCCGGTTTCGCCACCTTCGTCGCCATGGGCATCGGCCAGTCGCTGCTGGGGCCGGCGCTGCCGGTGTTCAGCCGCAGCTTCGGGCTGACGCTGGCGCAGGCAAGCTGGGCCGTCACCGCGCTTTGGGTCGGGTGCGCCATCGGGGTCGCCACCAGCTTTTTCGCACCCGTCCATGTGACGCCCCGCCGGTCGCTGGCGGTGATGGCGGCGGGGGCGGCACTGATCGCCGTCGCGCCGGGCTGGGGGGTGACGCAGGCGGGCGTGCTGGTCTTTGGCGCCGGCTATGGCGGCGTGACGACCGTGTTCAACCCACGCGTCCTGCACACCTTCGGCCCCTCGATGCTCAGCCTCCTGAACGCGGTGTTCAGCCTGGGGGCCATCGCCGCGCCGCTGATCTTTCTGGCGCTCGGCTCGCAACCGGGGCTGGCCTATGGCGTGGTGGCGGTGATCGCCGTCGCGATCATCCTTTTTGCGCGCGACACCGGCGGCGCCCCGGTCGAGCCGGGAACCACCGGCCCCTTTCGCCTGCACCCCGCGATCCTGTGTTTCCAGGTCATCGGCATCGGCTGCGAAGCCAGCCTGATCGGCATCGGCCCCGCCGCGCTGGTGCGCGCGGGCGAGACGGAAACCCATGCGGCGGAACTGCTGTCGCTGTTCTTCGTGGCCTTTCTCGTCTCGCGCCTGTTGCTGACGGTGGCGATGCACCGCCTGCCGTCCTTTGCCTGCTATCTGCTGGCCATGGGGCTGGCGGCGGCTTTTGCGACCGGGGCCTGCCTGTTCCCGCCGGGGCCGTTCTTTGCGCTGATGGGGTTCAGCGCCGGGGCCTTCTTCCCTTCGGGCTTCGTCACGGCGGTCAGGAAGATGGGGCGCGATCCGCGCGTCACGCCCACCATTGTCGCAGCCGGGCTGGTCGGCGGCATCCTTGGGCCGCTGGTCCTGTCGGTGGTGGCCCAGGGAATGGGGCCACGCGGGTTCTTCCAGATCATCGCCGGGATCGCCACGCTGACGGCACTGGTGGCGGCGCTCCTGCTGCGGCGGATGAACCGATAGGGCTCAGCCCCCCGCCTGCCACTGTTTCACCGCCTCCAGCGGCCAGACCAGCATCAGCACGTTCAGCGTCAGCCCGTCGCGGATCAGCCAGGTGGTCAGCACCTCGAACCCGATGACGAGGGCGACCGAGGCCCAGATCGGCAGTCTTCGCGCCAGCCAGAAGCCGATCACCATGGCCAGGATGTCGCAGACCGAGTTCAGCACGCTGTCGCCATAGTAATCCAGCGAGATCGTCACCGAGCGATAACGCTCGATGATGGCGTCGGAGTTCTCGACCAGTTCCCACCCCGCCTCGACCGCCGTGGCGATCACCAGCCGCCAGCCGACAGGCAGGCGCCGCGCCACCAGCCACAGCAAGCCGTAGAACAGGATGCCGTGGATGATATGCGAGGGCGTATACCAGTCCGAGATATGCTGCGAGTTCTCGGAGCTGACCGTTTCACCATGCCAGAGCTTGACATAGCCGCATTTGCAGATTGGCTCGCGTCCGATCCACAGCAGCCAGGCGGCGGCACTGGCAATGATCAGGGCGGTGATCAGATAGGGAAGCTGCTTGCGCGTCATGATGGCGGAACGGAATCATGACGGCGGGGCTTCGTCCACTGGAAATCGAAGGGGTTGGCGATGATGGCGCATATGGTGCTGATGGCACGCAACAATGCCTGGGCGAACGGCGCGCTTCTGGCGGCCTGTGCGCGGCTGACAGATGACGAGTTCGCGGCGCCGCGCACGGGGTTCTTCCCCTCGTTGCGGGAAACGCTGAACCATATCCTGTCGGTCGACCTTTATTATCTGGACGCGCTGGAACGGGGCGGGCAGGGAATGGCGGTGCGCGATGCGGACTTTCGCAGCGTGGCGGCCCTGGCCCCGGCACAGGCGGCGGCGGATGCCCGGCTGGTTGCCTTTTGCGAAGGGCTGGATCAGGCGGCGCTGTCGGAGCGGGTGCCGACCGACCGCGGGCCGCGCGGCAGGGTGATGGAACGGGTGGACGACCTGCTGCTGCACCTGTTCCAGCACCAGATCCACCATCGCGGGCAGGCCCATGCGATGCTGTCGGGCACCGGGGTCGCCCCGCCGCAGCTGGACGAATTCTATCTGGCTTACGACTCGAACCCCGCCAATCCGCGCTTTGCCGGATGATCAGGGGCGCAGCGGCACCCGGCCCTGCGGGGTCAGCAGAAAGACCTCTGCCCCTTCGATCACGACCGAGGACAGCGGCCCGCCATAGGCCGCCCCGCTGTCGAGGTTCAGCCGGTTGCCGTAATGTGTGGCGGCGTCGAGCGCGGTATGGCCATGCACGATCAGCGCCCCATGATCGCGCGGGTCGGAAAGGAACGGCTCGCGGATCCAGACCAGATCGGTTTCCACCTGCCGGTCGAACGGCACGCCGGGGCGGATGCCGGCATGGACGAAGGCAAGGCCCGGCAGGCGGTGCATGGTGGGCAGGGCGTCGAGGAAGGCCAGATGCTGGGGCGGGACCAGCGCCAGCGCTTCGGCATGAACCTTGTCCACGGGGCGGTCGGCGGCATGTGCGACGCCATAGCTGCGCAATGTCTCGCCGCCGCCAAGCCGGGGATGCAGCCATGACAGGTCGGCGCGCAGGCCGGGTTCCGGTTCGTGCGGCGCGGCCATGAAGCGGGCGAACATCCGGTCGTGGTTGCCCTTCAGCACCACCCAGTCCTGCCCGGCGGCGATCCCCTGCATCAGATGGTCGATGACGCCGCGGCTGTCCGGCCCGCGGTCGACCAGATCGCCGACATGGAGGACCTGCGCCACGCCGTTCGCCGCCATATCGGCGGCGATCAGGTCGTGCTGCCGTTTCAGCAGGTCAAGC
This sequence comes from Paracoccaceae bacterium, assembly GCA_047605605.1. GTDB lineage: Bacteria > Pseudomonadota > Alphaproteobacteria > Rhodobacterales > Rhodobacteraceae > JAATGA01. The sequence goes on from JASGFG010000081.1 coordinate 5,763, forward strand.
TGGCCGTGGATGTCGCCGATGGCATAGGCGCGCATGATCGCATTCAGTTCCGTGCAGGGCGCGGGGGGTTCGTCCCGGACCCTGTCGATAACCGACCACAGCCCGAGGGAAAAGCCCTAGTCGAGCAGGCGGCGCGCGATGACCTGGGCCTGGATTTCTGCCGCCCCCTCGAAGATGTTCAGGATGCGGGCGTCGCAGAGGATGCGGCTGATCCGGTATTCCAGCGCGAAACCGTTGCCGCCGTGGATCTGCAAGGCATTGTCGGCGGCGGCCCAGGCGACGCGGGCACCCAGCAGTTTCGCCATCCCCGCCTCCAGGTCGCAGCGGCGGTCGTGATCCTTCTCCCACGCGCTGAAATAGGTCAGCTGGCGGGCGATCATGATTTCCACCGCCATCATGGCGAGCTTGCCGGCCACGCGGGGAAATTCGATCAGCGCCTTGCCGAACTGCTTGCGGTCCTCGGCATATTGCATCCCGGTTTCCAGCGCCGATTGCGCCACGCCGATGGCGCGGGCCGCGGTCTGGATGCGGGCGGATTCAAAGGTCTGCATCAGCTGCTTGAACCCCTGCCCCGGCACGCCGCCCAGCAAGTTCTCGCCCCTGACCTTGAAGCGGTCGAAGCCGAGTTCGTATTCCTTCATGCCGCGATAGCCCAGAACCTCGATCTCGCCCCCCGTCATGCCGGGGGTCGGGAAGGGGGCCTCGTCGGTGCCCGGCGTCTTTTCGGCCAGAAACATCGACAACCCGCGCCAGTCGGTGGTGTCGGGGTCGGTGCGGGCCAAGAGCGTCATCACATGGGTGCGCGCGGCATGGGTGATCCAGGTCTTGTTGCCCGTCACCTCCCAATCCTCGCCCGCCTTCACGGCACGGGTGCGCAGGGAACCAAGGTCCGATCCGGTGTTCGGTTCGGTGAACACCGCCGTCGGCAGGATTTCCCCGCTGGCGAGTTTCGGCAGCCAGTGGGATTTCTGTTCATCCGTGCCGCCGCACAGGATCAGTTCGGCGGCAATCTCGGACCGGGTGCCGAGCGAACCCACGCCGATATAGCCGCGCGACAGTTCCTCGGACACGACGACCATCGACGCCTTGGAGAGGCCCAGACCCCCCAGGTTTTCCGGGATGGTCAGGCCGAACACGCCCAGATCGGCAAGTTCGCGGATGATCTCCATCGGGATCAATTCGTCCTTCAGGTGCCAGTCATGGGCGAAGGGGATGACCTTTTCATCGGCGAACCGGCGGAACTGGTCGCGGATCATCTCCAACTCGTCCTCCAGCCCCGAGGCGCCAAAGGTCGCGCGGCCGTGGTTGTCGCGCATCAGCGCGACCAGGGCCATCCGCGCGGCCGGGCTGTTGCCATGGGCGATCAGAACACGGGCGGCATCGCCGGGTGCGGCGGTCAGGCCAAGGTCCGACAGGCGGGCGGTTTCGCCCTGGCTCATCGGGATGCCCCCATGGACCTGGGCGAGATATTCGCCGAAACCGATTTGCAGGATCAGCTGTTCCATCGGGCCAAAGCGCCCCTCGCCCGTCAGGCGGTCGGCCCAGATGCGCAGCTGGCGCAGGGCCTCGGCATAGGTGGTCAACCAGGACAGGCAATGCGCGGCGAACTGATGCTCCTCCAGCGCGGCGGCGGAAATCTTGCCGCCCCTCGTCACCATCGTGCGCAGGGCTTCGCGCCCCGCCTCGGCCAGCCCGGTCACTTCAGGCAGCGCGGCATCGCAAAGCTGCGCCAGATTGTGAAGCAGCGGCGAAGGGGCGGCGTTCTGTCCGTCGGGCATGGCGTATCTCCGATTCCGTCTGCGGATGGGGTAATCCTTTCGCAGTTGCAGCGCAATAATAATTCAACGTGATTACCCATGGCGAACGAAAGTGTCCGAACAGATTCCCCCAAGCAAAAAGACCCTGCCGCTGCCGGCAGGGCCTTTTGCAGAAACACCCGATGGGCGGCCTCAGCCGATGGCGGCGGCCTTCACGTCGGCGTCGATATGGTCGACATATTGCGCGAAGTTCTTCGAGAACATCTGGACCAGCTTTTTCGCCTGCGCGTCATAGGCGGCCTTGTCGGCCCAGGTGTCGCGCGGGTTCAGCAGCGTGGTGTCGACGCCCGGAACCGCCACCGGCACCTCGAACCCGAAGTTCGGGTCCTTGCGGAACTCGGCCGCCCCCAGCGAACCGTCCAGCGCCGCGGTCAGCAACGCACGGGTCGCCTTGATCGGCATCCGCTTGCCGGTGCCAAAGGCGCCTCCGGTCCAGCCGGTGTTGACCAGCCAGCAGGTCGCGCCGGTCTGCGCGATCTTTTGCTGCAACAGCTTGCCATAGACCTCGGGGCGGCGCGGCATGAAGGGCGCGCCAAAGCAGGTCGAAAAGGTCGGCGTCGGCTCCACCACGCCCCGCTCGGTGCCCGGCGTTTTCGAGGTGAAGCCCGACAGGAAGTGATACATCGCCTGCGCCGGCGACAGCCGCGAGATGGGCGGCAGCACGCCATAGGCGTCGCAGGTCAGCAGAACCACGTTCTTCGGTGCGCCGCCGCGCCCCGTCGCCGAAGCGTTGGAAATATAATCCAGCGGATAGGCGCAGCGCATGTTCTCGGTCAGGCTGGAATCCTGGAAATCCAGCTCAAACGTCTCGGGGTCGTAGACCATGTTCTCGATCACGGTCGCAAAGCGATGCGTGGTCGCAAAGATCTCCGGCTCGGCCTCGGCCGACAGGTTGATGGTCTTGGCATAGCAGCCGCCTTCAAAGTTGAAGGTGCCCTCGTCCGACCAGCCATGTTCGTCGTCGCCGATCAGGATGCGGCTGGGGTCGGCCGACAGCGTGGTCTTGCCGGTGCCCGACAGGCCGAAGAACACGGCCGTATCCTCGGGCTTGCCGATGGCGTGGTTGGCCGAACAGTGCATCGGCATGACGCCCTTTTCCGGCAGGATGTAGTTCAGCAGGGTGAAGACCGACTTCTTGTTCTCACCCGCATAGGCGGTGTTGGCGATCAGGATCAGCTTACGATCGAAGTTCAGCGCGATCACCGTATCGGTCCGGCAGCCGTGGCGCGCCGGATCGGCCTTGAAGGACGGGCAGTTGATGATGGTGAACTCGGGCACGAAGCTGTCCAGTTCGGCGCGTTCGGGGCGGCGCAGCAGGTGGCGGATGAACAGCCCGTGCCAGGCCAGTTCCGTCACCACGCGCACGTCCAGCCGATGCGCCGGATCGGCCCCGGCATAAAGATCCTGCACGAAATAGTCGCGGCCCTTCATATGGGCCAGCATGTCCTCGTGCAGCCGGTCGAAGGCCTCGGGCGTCATGGTGGCGTTGTTTTCCCACCAGATCGTGTTCTCGGTCGTGGCGGTGCGGACGACATGTTTGTCCTTGGGCGAGCGGCCGGTGAACTGGCCGGTGGTGCACAGGAAGGCGCCGCCCTTGCCCAGATGGCCTTCGCCGCGGGCAACCGCCGCCTCGACGAGCGCAGGCTCAATCTGGTTGTAATAGACGTTCCCCAGCCCGTTGATGCCTTGTGCGTCTAGGGTCTGCGCCGGGTTCACGCGTCCGATAGTCATCCTGCTTGCTCTCTCCCGAGGCCGGTTTCCCGGCGGTTTTCGGCTGGGGGCGACGCTGCTTTCAAATCGGCCGCCCTGGGTTTCCGAACGCGGCGTGCAAAAAACACAAGCCGTGCCGCCCCTATATCATGCGCCGCGACGAAATAAACAGTCCCCGAACAGCCGGTTAGCGCAATCATCGGAATGCTAGCGCAATCAATCCGCGGCAATCCGCCGAACTGTCGCAATTTAGCCATTCGTAGAGATATTCGTCGTTCCATCAGGGGGGATAGGCCGGGTGATTCGCACATCCCGGTTGATTCCTTGGGCCGGAACGTGGATCATGCCTGAAAAATAAAGAGATATGGGCAGCAGTAGGAACACCGCCATGGCAAGGATTGCCCTTGTTGACGACGACAGGAACATCCTGACTTCGGTTGCGATGACGCTCGAGGCCGAAGGGTTCGAGGTCGAAACCTATAACGACGGCCAGTCCGCGCTGGACGCCTTCAACCGGCGCCTGCCGGACATGGCGGTTCTGGACATCAAGATGCCGCGGATGGACGGGATGGATCTGCTGCAACGCCTGCGGCAGAAGACGACCATGCCGGTGATCTTTCTCACATCCAAGGATGACGAGATCGACGAGGTGCTGGGCCTGCGCATGGGCGCCGACGACTATGTGAAAAAGCCGTTCAGCCAGCGGCTTCTGGTCGAACGCATCCGCGCGCTTTTGCGCCGGCAAGAGGTGATCGCCCATGGCGAAACCGTCGTCACCGAAGAAAACAAGATCATGGAGCGGGGGCATCTGCGGATGGACCCGCTGCGCCATTCCGTGACGTGGAAGGGACAGGACGTTTCCCTGACCGTGACCGAGTTCATGCTGCTTCAGGCGCTGGCGCAACGGCCGGGCTTCGTGAAGAGCCGCGACCAGCTGATGGATGTCGCCTATGACGATCAGGTCTATGTCGACGACCGCACCATCGACAGCCATATCAAGCGGCTTCGCAAGAAGATGCGGGCGGTGGACGACAGCTTCTCGGCTATCGAGACGCTTTACGGCATCGGCTACCGCTATAACGAGGAGTAAGGCGGGATCATGACCGCCGCGCCGCTTCGTCCCGCCGCCTCGCCTTCGCCCGCGCCGAAATCGGGCGAGGTGCTTCTGGGCGAGGACTGGGTTTCGCCCGACGCCACCGTCGACGGCGCCCTGATCGAGGATCGGGGCCGGCGGGGCATCGCCTCGCTGAACCGTTCGCCCCTGGCGCGGAAGATCATCATCTTCAACCTGATGGCCATCGTCATCATGGTCGCGGGCGTGCTGCTGCTGAACCCGTTCCGCGACAGTCTGGTGCAAAGCCGCGAACAGGCGCTTGTGACCGAGGCAAAGCTGATCGCGCAGGTCATCCAGGCGCGCACGGCGGCGGGCGAGGTCGCCACCTTGGACGGCGTGGGCATCGGGCCGGGGGTCGAGGCCTTTCTGTTCGACGCCGCGGGCAAACGTATCGCACTCGGCCAGGGTCCGGCGTCCGAGATCCTGGCGGGCAAGGATCGGCCGACCGTCATCACCGACTTCCTGAACCTGGTCTGGGACGGGGTTTCCGCCATCATCCCGTCGAACGGGCAGGGCGATGCCAAGCTCGACCCCGAAACGCTGGCCCATGACCTGTTTGCAAAGGCACGCGGCGGCGAAACGGTGGTGAACACCGGACGCGGGCCCGAGGGGGGGGCGCTGTTTTCCGTGGCCAGCCCCATCGTCGCCGACGGAGCCGTCACCGGCGTGGTCGCCCTGACCTCGGCCGAGGGCGAGATCGACGGGCTGGTCCGGTTCGAGCGCGAGCAGGTGCTTCAGATGTTCGTCGTGGCGCTGCTCGTCTCCATCGGGCTCAGCCTGGTGCTGGCCTCGACCATCGCCAATCCGCTGGCAGATCTGGCCGCGGCGGCCGAACTCAGCCGCGACCGCGACGCCCGGCAGATCGCGCCGGGCCGGGTGCGCATCCCCGACCTGACCGCCCGCCCGGACGAGATCGGCCGGTTGTCCGTCGCATTGCGGGGCATGGTGGCCGCCCTTTACGACCGGATCGACGCGAACGAACAGTTCGCCGCCGATGTCGCGCATGAGATCAAGAACCCGCTGGCCAGCCTGCGCTCGGCCGTCGGCACCCTGCGCGTCGCCCGGCGCGAGGATCAGCGCGAGAAGCTGCTGGACGTGATCGACCATGACGTGCGGCGGCTGGACCGGCTGGTCAGCGACATCTCGAACGCCTCGCGGCTGGACAGCGAACTGGTCAAGGAAGAAGAGGAAGAGTTCAACCTGACCCGCACGCTGGCCAACCTGACGGAATTCCTGGGCAAGCAGGCCGCCGACAAGGGGGTGGAGTTCATCACCGATTTCCCGCCCGAGCCCATCGTCATCCGCGGGCTGGAGGCGCGACTGGCGCAGGTCTTCGTCAACCTGATCACCAATGCGATTTCCTTTTGCGAGGATGGCGATGCGGTCCGCGTCTGGACGCGCCGCCGCGACAACCGCGTGCTGGTGGTGGTCGAGGATACCGGGCCGGGCATACCCGAACAGGCGCTGGAAAAGGTGTTCAAGCGATTCTACTCCGACCGGCCGCCCACGCATTTCGGCAACAACTCGGGCCTTGGCCTGTCGATCTCCAAGCAGATCGTCGAGGCGCATGGCGGCGTGATCTGGGCCGAAAACATCCGCCCGACCCATGCCGACCCGACCTCGGACCCGCTGGGGGCGCGGTTCGTCGTCGGCCTGCCGGTGTGATCGCCCTGCGACGCGGCAGAGGGCGTGCCCGCTGGCCGGGGGCAGTTCCGCGCCGCGTGGCGGTCGGCCCGGCGGTCCCTCTCACCCGGACCGGAGCGACGCATCGGGCCGCCGGGCTTCCCCACCCCCCAGCCCGTCTGCGGCGCGCATGACCGTTCCTGCCTCTGTCCGCCTCTTCCATGCCTCCTGCATCGCGCTGCAAGATCCGGGGGTCGAGGCCGGGCTTCTGATCCTCGGGCCGTCCGGCTCGGGGAAATCCTCGCTGGCGCTGATGCTGATGGCATTCGGCGCGCGGCTGGTGGCCGACGACAATACGCTGGTGCGCCGTCAGGGCGGCCGCCTGCGGGCCGAACCCGTCCCCGCGACCGCGGGGCTGGTCGAGGCGCGGGGTATCGGGATCCTGCGCACGGCGCCGCCGCAGGCGACGGTCCTGACGCTGGCGGTCGATCTGGGGACCGTGGAAACCGAACGGCTGCCGCCCCGACGCCACATCGACGTGATGGGGATCGCCCTGCCGCTTGTGCTTGGCCCCGCGACGCCCCATCTTGCGGCAGCGCTGTTTCACCTTCTCCGCTATCCCCGCCAGGCATGACCGATCCCACGCCCCTTGACGTTTCCGCCGAACCGGCGCCCGATTACCGTCTGGTGATGGTCACGGGCCCGTCCGGCGCAGGCCGGTCCACCGCCGTCCACGCGCTGGAGGATCTGGGCTATGAGGCGATCGACAACCTGCCCCTGCGGCTGGTGCCCCGCCTGACCGAAGGCACGCCGACGGGGCGGCCCGTGGCGCTCGGCCTCGATATCCGCAACCGCGACTTCAACATGGCGGCGCTGCTGGAACTGATCGACGGGCTGGCCCGGAACCCGCGCGTCGGGCTGGAGGTGCTGTATCTGGACTGCGCGCCGGGCGAGCTTGTCCGCCGCTATTCGCAGACGCGGCGCAGGCATCCGCTGGACTATGCCACCCCCGGCGAGGGCATCGACCGCGAGATCGACCTTCTGGCGCCGGTGCGCGCCCGGGCCGACCATCTGATCGACACGACCGATTTCACCCCGCACGACCTGACGGCCGAGATCGGGCGCTGGTTCTCGCTGGACCGCGCGGCGCGGATGGCCGTCTCGGTCCAGTCGTTCAGCTATCGCCGCGGTGTGCCGCGGGGGGTCGATTTCGTCTTCGACTGCCGGTTCCTGCGCAACCCGCACTGGGTGCCCGCGCTGAAGCCCCTGGACGGCCGCGACCCCCAGGTCGCCGCCTATGTCGAGGGCGACCCCAGATTCGCGGAATTCTTCCAGAAGGTGTCAGAGTTGATGCTGATGCTGTTGCCGGCCAGTCTGGAAGAAGGAAAATCCTACCTGTCGATCGGCTTTGGCTGCACCGGCGGCCAACACAGGTCGGTTGCCGTTGCGGAAAAACTGGGCAAGGTGCTTGCGGAAGCCGGCTGGCCGGTGTCAAAACGGCACCGGGAACTGGAACGCAGGGCGGCGCAAGGGCTGCCTCACGGGATCGGGGTGACAGGCGCGTGATCGGCATCGTGATCGTGGCACATGGCGGGCTTGCGCGGGAATATCTGTCCGCGGTGGAACATGTCGTGGGCAAGCAGGATGGCATGGCCGCCATCACCATAGAGGACGACCATGACCGCGGCATGAAGCAGCGCGAAATCTGCATTGCCGCCGACGAGGTGGATCAGGGCGATGGCGTGGTGGTGGTGACGGACATGTTCGGGGGCTCGCCCTCGAACCTGTCGCTGATGGCCTGCACGGGGCAGGATCGGCGCATCGTCTATGGCGCGAACCTGCCGATGCTGATCAAACTGGCGAAATCGCGCGACCTTCCGGTGGCCGAGGCCGTTTCGGCCGCGCTGGATGCGGGACGGAAATACATCAACAGTCTCGATCTGGGCGGGGGCGCGTAGGGTTTGGTCACGAAGGTTCTGCGTATCGTCAACGAAAAGGGACTGCACGCCCGCGCTTCGGCAAAATTCGTCGAGGTGGTGGAAAGCTTTGACGCCAGGGCCGAGGTTTCGCGCGACGGCATGTCCTGTTCGGGCGATTCGATCATGGGCCTGCTGATGCTGGCCGCATCGCGCGGGACGTCGATCGAGGTCACGACCAGCGGCCCGCAGGCCGAGGCGCTGGCCGCCGCGCTGGAGTCGCTGGTGGCCGACCGCTTCGGCGAGGACAACTAGGCCGCGTGCCAGGAAGGCTTGCAGTTGGCGACCGACAGACCTGAACCACCCGCCGTGCCGAACCGCCCCTATGACAAGCGGCGGCTGTCCTATGCGGGCACCTTCAACGATCCGTGGAAGGCCGGAACCATCCGCGCGATCGAATGGCTGACCGCCAAGGTCCAGCTTCTGCACCGCATCCGCCAGTTCGAGCGGGATGGCGCCCCGTCCGGCGTGCCCTTCTGGGGCAAGGCGATGATCCATATGGGCATCGACATCCGCACCCCGCGCGACGAGGTGGCGCTGATCCCGGCGACGGGGCCGCTGGTGGTGGTGGCGAACCATCCGCACGGTCTGGTCGACGGCATGGTGATCGCCGCGCTGATCTCGCGGGTGCGGGGGGATTTCAAGATCCTGACCCGCTCGCTGCTGACCGGCATCCCCGAGATTGCCCAGTTCATGATCCCCGTCCCCTTCCCGCACGAGGAAAACGCCCGCGAGCTTGGCTTGCAGATGCGCAACGAGGCGATGGCGCAGCTGAAGGCCGGGGGGGTGATCATCCTGTTCCCGGCCGGGGCGGTCGCGCATTCACAGGGCTGGTTCGGCCCCGCGGTCGAGGGCGAATGGCACGCCTTTACCCACAAGATGATCATGCGATCCGGCGCGACGGTGTTGCCGATGCGGTTTCCGGGGCAGAACAGCCGCTGGTATCAGATCGCCAACAAGCTGTCGCCGACGCTGCGGCAGGGCTTGCTGCTGTATGAGATCCGCCATGCGCTGGACAAGCCGCAGCGCCCGTTCATCGGCCGTCCCCTTGGCCCCGATGAGCTGAAGCCCTGGGCCGACAATCCGCGCGGCTTTCTTGCCTTCATGCGCGACCACACCCTGGGGCTGGGACGCTGAAGCGCGGCCTCAGCGGGTGGGCACCGGCACCTCGCCGCGATAGTCGTAAAAGCCGCGCTGCGTCTTGCGGCCCAGCCAGCCCGCCTCGACATATTTGGTCAGCAGCGGACAGGGGCGGTATTTGGTATCGGCCAGCCCGTCGTAAAGCACGTTCATGATGGCCAGGCAGGTGTCCAGTCCGATGAAATCGGCCAGTTCCAGCGGCCCCATCGGATGGTTCGCGCCCAGCTTCAGCGCCTCGTCGATGGACTTCACGTTGCCCACGCCCTCATACAGGGTATAGACCGCCTCGTTGATCATCGGGATCAGGATGCGGTTCACGATGAAGGCGGGGAAATCCTCGGCGCTCGCCGCGGTTTTCCCAAGGCTTTCAACGACTTTGAGCAGCTTCTGATAGGTGTCCTGATCGGTGGCGATGCCGCGGATCAGTTCCACCAGCTGCATCACCGGCACGGGGTTCATGAAGTGGAAGCCCATGAACTTTTCCGGCCGGTCGGTGCGGCTGGCCAGCCGGGTGATCGAGATCGAAGAGGTGTTCGAGGTCAGGATCGTTTCCGGCTTCAGATGCGGCAGCAGATCCTCGAAGATCGCCTGCTTGACGGTTTCGCGCTCGGTCGCGGCTTCGATGATCAGGTCCGACGGGCCAAGGTCGACCAGCCGCAGCGTGGTCTTGATGCGGCCCATGGCGGCGGCCTTGTCCGCGGCGCTGACCTTCCCGCGCGAGACCTGGCGTTCGATGTTCTTGTCGATGGTGGCGATGGCGCGGTCCAGACCGTCCTGGCTGATGTCGTTCATCAGCACGTCATAGCCGGCCAGCGCAAAAACATGGGCGATGCCATTGCCCATCTGGCCCGCGCCCACGATCCCGACCTTGCGAATGTCCATGCCCTTGCCCCCGGATTTGATCCGCTCGACCATAAGCCCCAGCGGTGGCGCGGTGCAAGGGCGGGTGGCCGTTCGCATTTGCCACAAATGCCAGCCTTAGCAATTCGGAAACCCCTGTCCCGCAGTCTGAGTCGCGGGTGTGAACTGAAATCTGGGTGGGACCGATGGCTTTTGCCGTTCCGGGCGCGGGGGCGCACGACTATTCACCATGCCGCTATGGCACGTCGAAACTGCTGTTTCGCGGGCCGGGGCATGATCTGTCCGGCGATTATGTCGCCGTATTGGGGGGGACGGATGCCTATGGCAAATACGTCCGCCGCCCTTATCCCGAACTGGTCGAGGGGCTGTCCGGCGTGCCGGTCGTCAATCTGGGCTGTGTCAATGCGGGGCCGGATGCCTATCTGAACGACCCCGGAACGCTGGAGGTCGCGGGCCGCGCGCAGGTTGCCGTGGTGCAGGTGATGGGGGCCACGAACCTCAGCAACCGGCTTTATGCCGTGCATCCGCGCCGCAACGACAGGTTCCTTCGGGCCAGTCCGGCCCTGCGTGCCCTGTTCCCGCAGGTGGACTTTACCGAGTTCCATTTCATCCGCCACATGCTGTCGGCCTTGCAGACAGCGGCCCCCGACCGGTTCGAGGTGGTGGCCGAAGAACTGCGCACCGCCTGGGTCGCGCGAATGACCGCGCTGCTGACGCATCTGCCCGAGGTGGTGCTGCTGTGGCTGGGCGACCGGCCCCCGCCCGCGCCGGGCGCGCCCGCCGATCTGCATCATGAGCCGCGGCTGGTCGATTCCGCGATGATCGGGGCGATCCGTCCAAAGGCCTCGGTCTGGGTCGAGGTTGTGGACGGCACGCCCGCCAGCGTTCCGCCGGGCGGGCTGCCGCTGCCAACCGGAATGCCCGGTCCCGAGACCCATCGCGCCGCCGCCCAGGCGCTGGCCGATGTGGTGCGGCGGCTGATCTGATCGGGTAATTTGATCAAAACATGCCTCATCCCCCTTGCCCTTGCCGGGCGGGGGGTGTTCTCTGCCGCCACGTCAGGCGGAGGGCGCGCGATGCGGGTGTTTCTGAACGGATTCGGGCGGATTGGTCGGTCGGTCCTGCGGGCGTGGGCGCAGCACCCGGCAGCCTGGCCGGCGCTGGAGATCGTGGGCATCAACGACATCGCCGCGGCCGAGATGTGCGCCTATCTGTTCCAGTATGACAGCGTTTTCGGCCCCTGGCGCGGGACGGTGGCGTTGGAGGCGGGCGCGCTGGTGGTGGACGGGCGGGCGATCCCGCTGCACCGGACGGCGGACATCTCCACCCTGGACCTGTCGGGCGTGGATGTGGTGATGGAATGCACCGGCCGCGCCGATACGGCCGAGGTCGCCGGGCGCGGGCTGACCGCCGGGGCGCG
>JASGFG010000082.1:0-16994 GCA_047605605.1 Paracoccaceae bacterium
GTGCTGAAACCCGCCGAATACACGCCGTTGACCGCCCTTGCGCTGGCCGAGATCGCGCGCGAGGCGGGGTTGCCCCAGGGGGTTCTGAACATCGTCACCGGCGATGGCGAAACGGGCGCGGCGATCACCGGGCATCCGGGGGTGGACAAGGTGGCCTTCACGGGTTCCACCGAGGTCGGCCGCATCATCCGCCGCCAGATCGCCGGATCGGGCAAGGCGCTGACGCTGGAACTGGGCGGCAAATCGCCCTTCATCATCTTTGCCGATGCCGATCTGGATGCGGCGGTCGAGGGCGTGGTCGATTCCATCTGGTTCAACCAAGGGCAGGTCTGCTGTGCCGGATCGCGCATTCTGGTGGCCGAGGCGGTGGCCCCGCGCTTCACCGACCTGCTGCGCCGCCGGATGGCGACCCTGACGGTGGGCGAGCCGCTGGACAAGAACACCGACATCGGCGCCATCGTCCATCCGGTGCAATTGGAGCGCATTCGCGGGCTGGTCGAAAAGGGCCGGGCCGAGGAGGCCGAGATCGTGCAGGGCACCGCGCCCGCGGGCTGTTTCTATCCGCCGACGCTGGCCATGGGGGTGGAACCCGCCTCGACGCTGGCGACCGAGGAGATCTTTGGCCCGGTGGTCACGCTGACCGCCTTTCGCACGCCCGAGGATGCGGTGGCGCTGGCCAACAACACCCGCTACGGCCTCGCGGCCTCCGTCTGGTCCGAGAATGTCAATCTGGCGCTGGACGTGGCGGCCAAGGTGCGGGCGGGGGTGGTCTGGATCAACTCGGCCAATATCTTTGACGCGGGCGCCGGTTTCGGCGGCTATCGCGAAAGCGGCTTTGGCCGCGAGGGCGGGCGCGAGGGGATGGCGGCCTATCTGACCCATGCCGCGCCAAAGGCGAAACGGCCCGAGGAATCGCCCCCTGCCCCGGATGCGACCCCGGCCGAGGGCCTGCACACCACGGGCATCGACCGCACGGCAAAGCTTTACATCGGCGGCAAGCAGGCGCGGCCCGACAGCGGCTATTCCTATGCGGTGATGGGAGCCAAGGGGCCGGTCGGCCTTGCCCCCCTTGGCAACCGCAAGGACATCCGCAATGCGGTCGAAGCCGCCCATGCCGCGAAAGGCTGGGGCGGGCAGACCGGCCACAACCGCGCGCAGGTCCTGTATTATCTGGCCGAGAACCTGTCCGCCCGCGGGGGTGAGTTCGAGGACCGGCTGCGCAGTTTCGGCCAGCCCCCCGCCGCAGCCAGGGCCGAGGTCGAAACCGCCATCCGCCGCATCTTCTGGTATGCCGCGCAGGCCGACAAGTTCGACGGGGCGGTGCATTCGACCAAATCGGCGCATGTGACGCTGGCCCTGCCGGAACCCGTCGGCGTCATCGGCATCCTGTGCCCGACGGCGCAGCCGCTGCTTGGCCTGATCTCGCTGGTGCTGCCGGCGATTGCCATGGGCAACCGGGTGGTGGCGGTGCCGTCGCAGACCCATCCGCTGGCCGCGACGGACCTGTATCAGGTGCTGGAAACCTCGGACCTGCCGGGGGGGGTGGTCAACCTCGTCACGGGCGAGCGTGAGGGGCTGGCGAAAACCCTGGCCGAACATGACGATGTGGATGCCGTCTGGTATTTCGGCACCCGCGCGGGCTGCAAGGCGGTCGAGGAGGCGTCGGCCGGGAACCTGAAGCAGACCTGGGTCGAGGATGGTGCCGCGCGCAACTGGGCCGGGGCCGAGGGGCAGGGCCGGTCGTTCCTGAACCGCGCCACGCAGGTCAAGAACATCTGGGTGCCCTACGGCGAATAGGGCGCGATGGCCGGATACCCACAACTCGCGCAGGTTGTCGCCCGACTGGGCGCAAACTGGTGACGGCTAAGCGCTTTCCCGCCGGGGCAAGGGGTTACAGGTATCCGTCGCAGGCCCGCGTCCAGAAGGTCTGATCCCCAACTTTCGGAAGGCTCGGCATGATTCAAGCTGTTGCCACAGTTGCGGATCGGTTCCGGTGGCGTTGCAGTCCACGGCAGGCGGTTGCCCGCCAAGCGCAGGACGGTGAGGGGTTGTAGAATATGGCCCCTTTGTTGGCCGATGCCCGCTTTGGCGTGCGAGCCCGCTATGCAATCGTGCAGATTACCCGTGGATTCTGCATCGCTGGCACTTGAACGGGGCGGGCCTGTGGAAGTTCCTCTCCATGGCTATCGCGGATTTCGCCTTTCCTGCCCCCGCCCCTATGTCGCGGACGGCCGGCCGCGCGCCGCGAAATGCTTGTTCCGCAGCCCGCAGGGTGGCGGCGATCCCGATGTGGGGATCGACGGTTTCAGCTTGGACGTTTCGATCAAGCTGCAGGCGATGGCAGCGGCCTTGTTCCACCGCCGGGCGGGCCTTTGTCCGCATATCCGAATCCGCCCCGGTTCAGCCCGGCAGACAGCGCCCTAAACTGCGCCGGTTCATCAGCCGCGGCGAGCCCTTCACCGCAGACAGAGTGAAGGAATGCGGTTACAGCCGTTTGTAGGGCATCATCAGCCCCGTGTCGTCGCGATACAAAAGCGTCAGCCGATCCGCCTTCCTGGCCGAAGACCGTCAAGGTGAGGGGCTCTGCGGATCGCGCCATGCGCGCGATTGGTTCAAGCCCGCTGGCGATGGATCAGCTTTGCCACCACCACAATCCTCAGCCAGTTCCGAAGGGAAGATCGCGGGCGAGCCTGCAGGACCATGGCCGGTGCTGCAACCCTGACCGCAGGCGTGGCGGCATCCCGGCGCACCGTCACATGGCGATGATCAGTTCAACCGAAGCTGTCGTGGGCAGCACGTCCAGCGGCTGTGCGGCCTGCACCGGCGTTTGCAGGTGGCTAAGCGAGGTCCCCCCCTTTCGGCGCCCACGCCATCTAGCGGCCGGGATCACGAGGATCAATCGGGCGTCACCCCCGCCACCCCCCGCGCATTGGCATCCGGGTGATAGGGGTCCGACAGCCCCGACAGCCCGCCGCCTTCGCGCGCCACGCCCGAGGGAAAGGCGTAAAGCTTTGGCCCCACGTCGTTCTGCGCCACCTCCAGCCGGTGATGCGCGGCCAGCAGGTCCAACACCGCCTGCCCCAGCCGGGGGTCGGCCCGGACCGAGCCGCGGTGCGACGCGTCAAGGCGGGGGGAATGCAGCGCCTCTTCCAGCGTCATGCCGAAGTCCAGCATCAGCGCCGCCACCTGCGCCACGGCGGGCATGATCAGATCCCCGCCCGAGGCGCCGATGGCGAACAGAGCCTGTCCGTCGCGCACCGCGACCGTCGGGCACATGTTGGAACTGTTGATCCGCTTGCCGCCCTGCATCGTGGTGTTCAGCCCCGGCCGCGGGTCGAAATAGCTGACCCCGTTGTTCAGGATGATGCCGGTCTGCGGCAGCGTCACGCCGCAGCCGAAATGATCCAGAATCGTATAGGTCAGCGCGACCATGTTCCCCTCGGCATCCGCCGCCGACAGCGACGAGGTATGCGCCCCGACCTCGGCCCCCGAATCCGGCAGGGTGCCGTTCTTGATGCGGTGGTTGCGCCAGGCGGATTCCAGCCCGTTGGCATAGGCCAGCCAGCTTTGCGGCGTGGGCTGCGCAGGCGGCTGCGGCATCTCCTGCGCCACATGGGCCAGCATGTCGCCAAGGCGCTGCCCGCCGCTTTGCGGACCGACGGTGTAAAGCGTGGCGCCGCGGTGGGTGGTCTGCATCGCATCCGCCTCGATCACGCGATAGGAGGCAAGGTCGTCCAGCGTGATACGGTTGCCGCCCGCCTGCATGTCGGCGACCAGCCGTCCGGCGATCTGGCCGGTGTAGAAATCCTGCGCGCCATGGTCGCGCAGACGGCGCAGCGTCCCGGCCAGTTCCGGGATGAACAGCGGCGCACCCATTTGCAGCGGCCGCCCCTGCGGCATGTAGATCGCGGAACTGGTCGGGTCGATGGCGATGACCTCGGCCTCGGTAGCGATCAGCAGGGTGGTATACCAGCTGGCCGCGATGCCGGTTTCGGCCAGCCGGATCGCCGGTTCCAGTGCCGCGGCAAAGCCCAGTTTCCCGAACCGTTCCGCCGCATGGGACAGCCCCGCCACCGCGCCGGGCAGGGTGGCGGCCGACAGGCCGCGAGTATTGCGCCAGCCCTTGACCGCCGGAAAGCCCATCAGCGTCGGCGGCAGCTCGGGGTCCACCGGATAATCCGCCGCCGTCAGCGCCTGCGGCAGCACCCCCTGAAAGTCCAGCGCCACCGCCCGCTGTTCGCGCGCCAGCCAGATCACCATGAAACCGCTGCCGCCAAGGCCGCACATCCAGGGTTCCACCGGCGCCAGGGCCAGTGCGGCGGCCACCGCGGCATCGACCGCATTGCCGCCCCGGCGCAGCAGTTCGGCCCCGGCCTCGGCGGCCAGAACGTGCTGGGCCGCCACCACGCCTTGCGGGTCTTTCGTGGCGGGCTTGCGGATCGTCCACTGGTCGCGCGGCCAGGGCAGGGGAAGGGTCATCTGTCTGTCTCCGCAAAAGGGGCCGAAAAGGGGATTGCCAGTGGCCGCCGCCTTAATATACCGTCAATATATTGAAACCGGAGTCGGCCAATGATCAAGCGCAAAAGCGACGAGGCCCATGCGATCCTGCGTCAGCGGATCATGTGCGCCGACCTGCCGCCCGGCGCGGTGATCGACGAACGCGCCCTGATCGACGAGATGGGCATCGGCCGCACCCCCTTGCGCGAATCCATCGTCCGGCTGGAGCAGGAGGGGCTGGTGGTCAGCCGCGGACGGCGCGGCTACTTCGTCGCCGAAACCTCGCCCTTCGATCTGTTCCGGGCGTTCGAGCTGCGGCGCGAGATCGAATGCTTTGCCGCCGCCCGTGCGGCGGAACGCCGGACCGATGCGGATCTGGAAGCCTTCGATGCCTTTTTCGCTCGGCTGGACACCGAAATGGCCGACCATGCCGAGGATGTGGCCTGGCATCTGGAGGCGGACGAGGAATTCCACGCGCTGGTGGCCGAGGCTTCGGACAATCGTTTTGCCGGGCAATACCTGTCCTTTCTGTTCGGCCTGTCGGTGCGCAGCCTGTATCTGTCGCGCGTGCCGGTGACGCTGGCCTATGAAGAGATGGACAACTACCGCGCCGTCTTTGACGCCATCGCGCGGCGCGACGCCCCGGCGGCCGAGGCGGCGATGCGGCTGCACCTGACGATCAACCCGTTGCAGGGGCTGATGGCCGAAACCTCGGTCACATCCTTGCGGAAGTCGGTCTGATGCGGCGGGCGGCGCGCGAACGGCTGGTGACGACGGTGATGCTGGCGCCTTCGGTCGTTCTGCTGGTGGTGTTCGTGCTGATCCCGCTGTGCGTGGTGGCGGCCTATTCCTTTGCCGGGCGCGATGCCTATGGCGGTGTGGTGCCGGGCTTTTCCCTCGACAACTATCGCGCGCTTTTTGAAAGCAACTATCTGCTGGTGTTCCTGAACTCGTTCAAGCTGGCGGCGGCGACGACGGTGCTGTGCCTGATGCTGGGCTATCCGGTCGCCTATTTCATCGCCTTTCGGTCGGGGCCATGGGGGCCGGTGCTGCTGGTTCTGATGCTGATCCCGTTCTGGATCAACTTTCTGATCCGGGTGTCGGCCTGGGTGGTGCTGCTGGGGCGCGGCGGGCTGATCAATCAGGGCGCGATGACGCTGGGGATCATCGACGCGCCGGTGGGGATGCTGGGCACGTTCGGGGCCACGATGGTTGGCATGGCCTATGCCTTTCTGCCGCTGGCGGTGTTCCCGATCTATGCCGCGCTGCAACCCATCGACCGCAAGCTGGTCGAGGCCGGGGCCGACCTTGGCGCAGGTCCGGCGGAAACCTTTCTGCGGGTGACGCTGCCGCTATCCTTGCCCGGCGTTCTGGCGGCGGTGCTGTTCGTTTTCGTCCCGTCGATGGGGGTGTTCGCCATCCCGGTCCTGCTGGGCGGCGGGAAAGAGGTGATCCTGGGCAACCTGATCGTCCAGCTGTTCCTGGAATTCCGCAACATCCCGCTGGGGGCGGCGGTGTCGATGCTGATGCTGGCCTTCACCGGGCTGGGCATCCTGCTTTACATGCGGGCGCTGGCCCGGATCGAGGGGGCACGATGACCCCGCTCCGCCGCCCCGGCTTCCTGCGCCGCACCTTTGTGCACGGCATTTCCGGCTGGGTGACGCTGGCCGTCTATGCCTTCATGTTCCTGCCGATCGTCGTGCTGATCTTCTTTTCCTTCAACGACGCGAAATCGACCGTGGTGTGGAAGGGCTTTTCGACCCGCTGGTATGGCGAGGTTTTCACCGACCGCAACATCGGCAAGGCCCTGAATGTCAGCCTGATCGTGGCGCTGGCCAGTGCCGCGCTGTCCACCGCCATCGGGTCGCTGGCCGCCGTCGCCATCACCCGGCGCCGGTTCCGCGGGCGCAACCTACTGGCCGCAGGCCTTGCCGCGCCGCTGGTCCTGCCGGAAATCGTGCTGGGCGTGGCATTGCTGGTCGCGATGAGCTTCGCGGGCGTGGGCTTGGGCTATACCACCATGATCATCGGCCATGTGCTGGTGTCGATCCCCTTTGCCACGCTGATCGTGCGGGCCGCCGCCGCCTCTCTGGACCCGCGGACCGAGGATGCGGCAGCCGATCTGGGCGCCAACGAATGGCAGACCTTCCGCATGGTGACGCTGCCGCAACTGACGCCCGCGATCTTTACCGCGCTGATCCTGTCGGCCACGCTGTCCTTCGACAATCTGGTGATGTCGACATTCACCAATGGCGTCGGCACCACCACGCTGCCGCTGCGCATCTATTCGATGCTGAAACTGGGCATCACGCCCGAGATCAACGCGCTTGGCGCGCTGATGGTGCTGGCCAACATCGGGATCGTGCTGATCGTGATGGGCCGCTATCTGCCCCTGCTTTTGAAAACCGACCGGCGGTGAACCGTCGGCATCAACAAGGAGATACCCGAATGAAACGTCTTTCCCTGTCTGTCCTTGCGCTTTTGCTGGCCACCTCGGCCCAGGCCGAAGAACTGCACATCTTCGGCTGGGCGAACGAGATGCCCGACGAGGTGTTGCAGGATTTCGAAAAGGAAACCGGCATCAGCGTCACCTTCGACACTTTCGACAGCAACGAGGCGATGATCGCCAAGCTGGAGGCCGGGGCCTCGGGCTATGATCTGGTGAACCCGTCGCAATATGCGGTGCAGATCATTTCCAACCGCGGGCTGGTCGACAAGCTGGACCATGCCAAGATCGACACCATCGGCAATATCGGCCCGGCGTTCCAGAACGTGTCCTATGACAAGGGCAACGTCTATGCGGTGCCCTATGTCTGGGGCACCACTGGCCTTGCCTACAACAAGACCTGCGTGAAGGAGCCGATCACCAGCTGGAAGGCGCTGTTCGACCCGGCCTACAAGGGGCGGATCTACATGCTGGACAACATGCTGGCCGCCTATATCGCCGGACTTCAGGTGAACGGCTTCTCGGCCAATTCGTCCGATCCGGCGGAAATCGAAAAGGCGACCCAGACGCTGATCGCGCAGAAGCCGCTGCTGGCGGGTTACAACTCCACCAACTTTGCCGATCTGGTGTCCTCGGGCGAGGCCTGCATCGTGGAAAGCTGGTCGTCCTCTGTGTTGCAGGCCATCGCCGACAACCCGGATGTGGTCTATGTCCTGCCGGAAGAGGGCGGCACGATGTGGATCGACGGCTATTCCGTGCTGAAGGATGCGCCGAACAAGGACGCGGCCTACAAGTTCCTGTCCTATATCCTGCGCCCCGAGGTTGCGGCCAAGACGACCGAGCTGACCAAGACCGCCACCGTCGTGACCAAGTCGAAAGACCTGCTGCCGCCGGAACTGGCCAACAACTCGGCCGTCTTCCCCAGCGAGGAAACCATCGCCAACGCCGACTTCATCCTGGATCTGGGCGATGCGATGAAGCTGTATCAGGACGGCTGGACCAAGGTGAAAGCCGCGCAATAAGCGCGCCCCTTAGCGCCGCCCCAATGCGGGGCGGCGCATCCCCCTTTCCCTACAGGACCGAAAGAGCCGATGGCCGAACACGCGGTAGAATTGCGCAATGTCACCAAGCGCTTTGGCGATTACGTCGCCGTGCAGGGCATCGACCTGACGATCCGTAAGGGCGAGTTCTTCACCATGCTGGGCGCCTCGGGCTGCGGCAAGACCACGACCCTGCGCCTGATCGCCGGGTTTGAACTGCCGACCGAGGGGCAGGTGCTGATCGGCGGCACCGACATGTCCGACAGCCCCGCCTATGCCCGCCCGGTGCATACGGTGTTCCAGTCCTATGCCCTGTTCCCGCATCTGGACATCCTGGAAAACGTGGCCTTTCCGCTGCGCGTCCGCCGCATGGGTCGGGCCGAACGCAACGAACGCGCCCGCGCCGCGCTGGATCTGGTGCGGATGGGGCAATTCGCCGACCGCCGCCCCTCGCAATTGTCGGGGGGCCAGCAGCAGCGCGTGGCCCTGGCCCGGGCGCTGGTGAACGAGCCCGAGGTTCTGCTGCTGGACGAACCGCTGGGCGCGCTGGACCTGAAGCTGCGCAAGGAAATGCAGCTGGAACTGAAGGAGATGCAGCGTCGGCTGGGCATCACCTTTGTCTTCGTGACCCATGATCAGGAAGAGGCGCTGACCATGTCCGACCGCATCGCCCTGATGCACGGCGGGCGGATCGAGCAACTGGCCGATCCTGTGACGCTCTATGACCGACCCGAAAGCCGCTATGTGGCCGAGTTTATCGGCGAGACGAACCTTCTGCCCGGTGCGGTGGTGCAGGCGCTGCCCGATGCGGCGGTGGTGGACCTGTTCGGGCGGCAGATCGCCCTGCCGGAGGGCGGGCTGAAAACCGGCCCCGCGACGCTGGCTATCCGGCCCGAGACGATCCGCCGTCTTGGCCCCGGCGATGCGGCCGCGGGCGAGACCTTTGCCGCCACGCTGCGCGACCGGGTGTTCATCGGCACCGACCTGCGGCTGGTCTATGATGTGGCGGGGTCCGAGGTGGTGGTGCGCGTCCAGAACCGCGGCGATGCCGGGCCGCCCCCCGAAATCGGCGAACAGGTCCGGCTGGCAATCCGCCCGGCCGACCTGCGCGCCTTTCCGACCTGAAATCCCGAAGAAAGACGAGGTGCCCCGATGGGCGATTACATCCTGAACCCCCTGCCGCCGCAGATGGACCCGGCCCGCGCCGCCCGTCTGGCGCAGGTCGAGGCCGCGACTTTGGGCCACTACCTGCACGCCGGTTTCGCCGATACCGGGCTGCGCCCCGTCATCCCGGGCCACCGCATTGCCGGGGCGGCGGTGACGGTGCAGATCGCGGGCCCGTGCTCGACCCTGCTTTATCATGCGATGGACAGGGTTCGGCCCGGCGACGTGCTGGTGATCGACCGGGCGGGCGACAGCCGCCATGCCTGCTGGGGCGGGTTCATGGCCGCCGTCGCGCGGGTGCGCGGGCTGGCCGGGGTGATCGTCGACGGCTGCGTGACCGACCCCGATGCAATCCGGGCCGAGGGCGTGCCGACCTGGGGCCGCGACACATCGGCCATCACCACGAAACTGCTGAACATGGGCGGCGCCTTCAACGTGCCGGTGTCGATCGGCGGCGTCGCGGTCAGCCCTGGCGATGCGGTTCTGGCCGATGACTGCGGCATCGTCGTCGTTCCGGCCAGCCGTCTGGACGCCCTGACCCATCAGGCGCTGGAGGAACAGGCCGAGGAAGGCGACTGGGTGAAACGGGTCGAGGCCGGCGCGCGCCTGCAAGACCTGATCGACATCGACGCAATGATGGGGCTGACGAAATGACCCTCTCCCCGCACGCCTTCTGGCTGTCCACACCGCACCAGCAGGCGGTCGAGATCGCCTTTGGCCTTGGCTGCCGCACCTTCGTTCTGGATGTGGAACACGGCTATTTCGACCTGAACGCCACCGACAAGCTGGTGGCACTGATCCTTGCCCTTGGGGGCAAGGTCTATGCCAAGGTGCTGGGGCCCGAGGCCATCGCCATCCAGCAGATGCTGGACATCGGCTGCACCGGGGTGATCATCCCGCATATCGGTGATGCGGCCCATGCGGCCAGGGTCTGCGCGGCGTCGAAATATCCGGGCGTGGGCAACCGCAGCTTCTCGGGGACGCGCCCCGCGCGCTATGATGCCGTGACGCAGGACTATTACACGCAGCAGAATGCGCAGACGAAATGCTTTCCCATGGTGGAATCGGCCGAAGCCTTGGCCGATATCGACGCCATTCTGGCGCTGCCGACGGTGGACGGGGTGTTCGTCGGCCCGTCCGACCTGTCGCTGTCGCGCGGGCGGGGCGCCTATATGAAGACGCCCGCCGATTTCGACGACCTGCGCACCATCGCCGCCGCCTGCGCCCGCGCGGGCAAGCCGTGGATCATGCCGGCGTGGAGCAAGGTGGAACGCGACCTTGCCGCCGAACTGGGCGCGGCGTGGATGGTGACGGTGGACGAATACGGCGCGCTGTGGAACGGGCTGGAGCAGGGGTTGAAATGACGAAAGTTGCCGTCTGGCTGGGCGATGCGGCCGAGGATCGGGAATGGGTGGACCTGCTGTCCCCGCTGCTGCCGGGGATCGAGGTCGCGCCGATGGACGAAGGCGGCGCAAGCGGCGTCGATTATGCCGTGGTCTGGGCACCGCCCGCAGGCGCCCTGGCCCGGCACCCGGACCTGAAGGCCGTGGTTTCGGTCGGCGCGGGCGTGGACCATGTGCTGCGCGATCCCGAATTGCCGAAGCACCTGCCGATCCTGCGCACCACCGGGCCGGACATGGTGCAGCGGCTGCGCGAATATGTGGCGCTGCATGTGCTGGCCCATCACCGCGACCTGATGACCACCGATGCCCAGCAGGCACGCGGCGAATGGCGCCAGATCGTCACCCCGGTGGCCGGAAAGCGCCGCGTCGGCATCATGGGCCTGGGCCGCATCGGCGCCGCCTGCGCGCGGACGCTGGCGGCCCTTGGCTTCGACACCGCGGGCTGGTCGCGCAGCGGTCAGGCGGTCGAAGGCGTCACCACCTTTGCCGGTTCGGCGGGGCTGGACGCCTTTCTGGCCCGCACCGAGATCCTGATCTGCCTGCTGCCGCTGACGCCCGAAACCCGCGACATCCTGAATGCCGGGCTGTTCGCGCGCCTGCCGCAGGGGGCGGCGGTGATCAACGCGGGCCGCGGCGGCCATCTGGTCGAGGCCGATCTGCTGGCCGCGTTGGACCGGGGCCATCTGTTGGGCGCGACGCTGGACGTGTTCCGCACCGAACCGCTGCCCGCCGACCACCCGTTCTGGCGCCATCCGCGCATCCGGGTCACGCCGCATATCGCGTCCTATATCGACGCGGCGACCGGAGCGGGGGTGGTGGCGGCCAATATCCTGGCCTTTGAACGCGAGGGCGCGGCCCCCGACGTGGCGGATGCCGCGCGCGGGTATTGAGGCGGAAGGCCCTTCGCTGAAATGGGATTTGCGCTGCCATCCTCGGTGCCCTAGATCTTATCCCGAGGTCAGGGCCTGCGCATCCTTTTCGCCATGCCTGACGGCAATCGACAGAACGGGCCAGCCATGTCTGATCTGCGGTCTTCAGAAACCGGCCCCGCAGGGCGGCTCCGCATCAAGCGGGTGTATCTGCCGGCCGAGGCATCGGATGGCCGGCGTATCCTTGTCGACCGCCTTTGGCCGCGCGGCCTGACGAAGGACCGCGCCGCCCTGTCTGCCTGGTGCAGGGACATCGCCCCCAGCGACGGTTTGCGGCGCTGGTTTCATGCCCATGCCGACCAGTGGGCGGAGTTCGTTGCCCGCTATGAGACGGAGCTGTCTGCCAAGGGCGATCTTGTCGGGGAAATCGCCGGATATGCCCAAGACGGCCCCGTCACCCTGCTTTATGCCGCGAAGGACGAGGCGCGCAACAATGCCGTCGCCCTGCGCGACCATCTGCGCCGGTGTCTGGGACAGGGGGGCGCCGGGCATGACGCCAAATAGGCAGATCTATCGCAGGAATGCCCGGAATTGCCGCAGGGCCAGCCAGAACATCGCCCCGCCGATCGCGGCCAGCGCCAGAAGTTGCGGCCAGACCACCGACAGCCCCGCGCCGCGGAACAGGATCGCCTGCGACAGGATGACGAAATGGGTGTTCGGCGCGGCCAGCATGATGTGCTGTATGATCTCGGGCATACTCTCGCGCGGGGTCATGCCGCCCGACAGCACCTGCAGGGGCAGCAGCACCATCATCATCAGCAGCCCGAAATTCGGCATGGTTCCCGCCACCGTCGCCAGGAATATCCCCATCGAGGTCGTCGCGAACAGCATCAGCGCCGCCCCCAGCAGGAACAGCGGCACCGACCCCAGGATCGGCACATGCAGCAGCCGTTCCACCACGATCAGAAGGGCAAAGGCCGCGGCGCAAAAGACCACCAGCCCCATCGACCAGATCTTGGACAGCATGATTTCCACCGCCGTGACAGGCATGACCAGCAGATGCTCGACCGTGCCGTGTTCCTTTTCGCGGATCAGCGCGGCGCCGGTCAGGATGATCGACAGCATGGTGATCGACTGGATCACGCTGTTGATCGCCCCGAACCAGCCCGGGTCCAGCGACGGGTTGAACCGCGCCCGCAGGGCCAGGTCGACCTGCTGCGCCGCCCCCGAGCGATAGCCCGCCAGGTATTCCGCCACCTCGGCCGACACGATCGACTGGACATAGCCGCTGCCGGAAAACGCCTGTGTCATCCGGGTCGCATCGACGTTCAGCTGGATCGCGGGGACCGATCCGGCCAGCAGGTCGCGCTGGAAATCCGGCGGGATGTTCAGCGCGAAAGTATCCATTCCCTCGTCCATGCGGCGATCCATCTCGGTCGTGGTGATGGCGACGGGGGGCACGAAATAGGGCGGATAGAACGCCTGCGCGATGCGGGTCGACAGGGTAGACTGGTCTTCGTCCACGATGGCGATGGCGGCGTTGGAAACGGCCTCGGGCGTGGCGCGGGCGGTGGTATAGATCGACAGGCTGAACGAATAGACGATCAGCACCAGCATCACCGGGTCGCGCAGCAGCCCGCGCAATTCCTTGATGCCCAGTTGCAGGATGGTGGACAGGTTCATCGCGCCTGCTTTCGCAGGAAGAGGGTGGCGGTCCCCAGGATCACCGGCACCGCAATCGCCAGCGCAAGATAGACCGTGCCGAAGTCGTCGAACCCCAGCCCCTTGGAAAAGGCCCCGCGCGAGGCCATGATGAAATAGGTGGTCGGATAGACCTCGCCGATGACCCGCCCGAACCCTTGCAACGACGAGACGGGGTCGATCATTCCCGAATACTGCGTTCCGGGAATCATGGTCAGCAGGGCCGTCGCGAACAGCGCCGCCACCTGACTGGACAGAAAGGACGAGATCAGCAGCCCCAGGGCCGTCGTCGCCCCCACATACAACACCGCCGCCCCCGCAAAGGCCGGAAAGCTGCCGGTGAAGGGCACGCGGAACACGAAAACGGCAAAGGCCGTCAGCAGCAGAAAGTTGAACAGCGCCAGCACGACATAGGGCAATTGCTTGCCGATCAGGAATTCCAGCCGCGTCACCGGCGTGACGTAGAAGTTGATGATCGAGCCCAGTTCCTTTTCGCGCACGACCGAAAGCGTGGTCAGGATCGCCGGGATCATCAACAGCAGCAGCGGCAGCACCGCAGGCACCATGGCCACCAGGCTTTTCACATCGGGGTTATAGCGGAACCGGGTCAGGATCTCGAAATTGCCGGTCACTGCGGCGGCGCCATACCGTTCGCGCGCGTGACGGGCCAGCCATGTGGCATGAATGCCCTGGACATAGCCGCTGACCGTGCCGGCACGGCTGGGGTTGGCGCCGTCGATCCAGGCGCCCACGGTCACGTCATCGCCCCGTGCGACGGCGCGGCCAAAGCCCGGCGGAATCTCCACCGCCAGCGCCAGATCGCCGCGGCGCATCCGGTCGTCCATGTCGGCGTAATCCGTCAACGGCGGCTTTTCGATGAAATAGCGCGACCCTGCGATGTCCAGCGCATAGTCTCGGCTGATGGTGGTCTGGTCGCGGTCCAGCACCGCGAAGGTCAGGTCGTCGACATCCATATTGATGCCATAGCCGATCACGAACATCAGGATCAGGCTACCCAGCAGCGCCATCGCCCCCCGGATCGGATCGCGTTGCAGTTGCAGCGATTCCAGCTGGCTGTAGGACAGCATCCGCCGCAGGCTGAAGACCCCGCCGGTATCGGGGCGGCCCTGCGGCCCCTCTGTCGGCGGGGGCGGGGGCACGGCGGCGGGCTGGGCGCCGATCGCCTCCTCCAGATAGACGATGAACGCCTCCTCCAGCGTGTCCTTGCCACGGGATGCCATGATGGCCCTGGCCGTATCGCTGACCAGCACCTTGCCCGCGTGCATCAGCGAGATGCGGTCGCAAAGCTCTGCCTCGTTCATGAAATGGGTCGAGACGAAGATCGTCACCCCGTCCCGGCGCGACAGATCCGCCAGGATCTGCCAGAATCCGTCGCGCGCCACCGGGTCCACGCCCGAGGTCGGTTCGTCCAGGATCAGGATTTCCGGCCCGTGGATCATCGCCACCGCCAGCGAAAGCCGCTGGCGCAGCCCCAGCGGCAGGGCATCGGGCAGCGCGTCCATCACCCGGTCCAGGTCGAACCGCGCCGCCATCTCCTCGATCCGGGCGGGGATCTGCGCCTGATCCATCCCGAAAAGCCGCGCGTGCAGGTCGAGGTTCTGCCGCACCGTCAGTTCGGAATAAAGCGAAAACGCCTGGCTCATGAAGCCGACGCGGCGGCGGACGGCCATGTCATTCGGATCGACCGGGGCGCCGAACAGCATCGCCTTGCCCTCGGTCGGGTCCAGCAGACCGGTCAGCATCTTCATTGTCGTGGTCTTGCCGCACCCGTTCGAGCCGAGAAAGCCGAAGATCTCGCCCCGTTCGATGCGAAAGGACACGTCGTCCACTGCGGTGAAATCGCCAAAGCGCATGGTCAGATGCTCGGCCTCGATCGCCACTTCGGAACTGGCGGGGCGGGGGCCGATGCTGACGGCGTGATGATCCCGGCGGTCCGCCTCGGGCAAAAGCGCGATGAAGGCCTGATCGAGGTTCGGGGCTCCCGTCCGGGCCAGCAGGTCCGCCGGGGTGCCGGTGGCCAGAATCTGCCCGTCGTTCATCGCGACCAGCCAGTCGAACCGCGCCGCCTCTTCCATATAGGCGGTGGCGACGATCACGCTCATCGCGGGGCGATCCTGGCGGATGTCGTCGATCAGGTCCCAGAACTGCCGCCGCGACAGCGGGTCGACGCCGGTTGTCGGCTCATCCAGGATCAGCAGGTCGGGGTCATGGATCAGCGCGCAGCACAGGCCCAGCTTCTGCTTCATGCCGCCCGACAGCTTGGCGGCGGGGCGGTCGCGAAAGGCGGCCATGCCGGTGCGCGCCAGCAGATCGTCGATCCGCCTTTCACGCTCGGCCCGGTCATGGCCGAACAGCCGGCCAAAGAAATCGGCATTCTCGAACACCGACAGCGTGGGATAGAGGTTCTTGCCCAGACCCTGCGGCATA
Source organism: Paracoccaceae bacterium (assembly GCA_047605605.1). Lineage (GTDB taxonomy): Bacteria > Pseudomonadota > Alphaproteobacteria > Rhodobacterales > Rhodobacteraceae > JAATGA01. The sequence continues at coordinate 15,569 of JASGFG010000082.1, forward strand.
TAGGCGATCTGCGGACAGATGCGGGCACGGTGGCGGGCGTCGGCGATGTTGCCGCCCAGAACCTGCACATCGCCGGCCTGCACCACCCGCGCGCCCGCCAGGATCGACAGCAGGCTGGACTTGCCCACCCCGTCCGGCCCGATCAGGCCCACCATCCGGCCCGCCGGAATCTCCAGCGTCAGGTCGGAAAACGCCTGCACCCTGCCATAGTGCTGCGACAGGCCCCTGACCCGGGCAACAGGCGGCGCGGCGGTCATTTCACCACATTCGACAGGCTCGCGGGCCATTCGACATTCGGATCAAGCCGGATATAGGCGTTCCCCGGCAGCCCGGTCTTCACATAGCTGATGTATTTGGCCAAAAGCGCCGGGTCGATCCGCGCCCGGATGCGGAACATCAGCTTTTCACGCTCATCCGCGGTTTCCACCGTCTTGGGCGTGAACTGCGCCACGTCGGCCACATAGGACACGCTGGCCGGGATCACCACGTCGGGCGCCGCATCCATGACCAGCCGCACCTCGGCCCCGGCCTGCACCCGCCCCGCCTGCGCGGTCGGCAGGAAGAAGGTCATGTAGACATCCGTCAGGTCGACGATGTTCAGGATCCGCGCGCCCGAGGCGACGATCTCGCCCTCCTGCGCCACGCGATACTGCACCCGCCCGTCGCGGGGAGAGGTCAGCGTGGCATCGTTGATCGAGGCATCGATCGAATCGATTGACGCCTTGGCCGCCTCGATCGCGGCGCCTGCATCCACGATCTGCGCCCTAGCGGAACTGACCCCCGCCTGCGCCGCCGCCCGCGAGGCTTGCGCCGAGGCCAGGGCCGCCTGTGCCTGCCGGTCGGCGGCCACATCGTCGTCCAGCACCTGTTGCGACACGGTGTTCGACCGGACCAGCGTTTCCGACCGCATCCGGCGCGCGGCTGCCGCATCCGCCGCCGCCTGCGCCTGTTCCACCTGGGCCGCGGCGGCGCGTTCCTGCGCCTCGGCCTGGGTGACAAGGGCATTGGCGGTGTCGACGCCAATTTCCGCCCGTCGCAGCTGCGCCTCGGCCTGCCGCCGCTGCGCGGTCAGCTGCACGATGTCCATCTGCACCAGAACATCGCCCTGCCTGACCGTATCCCCCTCGCGGGCGCGGATTTCAGCGATGCGGCCGCCGGACAGGGCGGCGATGTTGATCTCGGTCGCCTCGATCCGGCCGTTCCCGGTGGCTATGCCGTCGGGCAGGCCGGATGCGGAAAGCTGCGCCCAGCCCAGATACCCCGCCACGATGATGACGCCCGACGCCGCCAGCCACAGCCACTTGCCGCCCTTGCCCGCCATCATCGCCCCTGTCAGCCTGCGGGGTCAGGTTACACGGCTTTGCTGGCGCAGCAAATTCAATCTGGGGGTTAATACCGCGACACCCGGACGCCGGGGTTGCAGACA
>JASGFG010000083.1:0-16723 GCA_047605605.1 Paracoccaceae bacterium
GGCGATGGCGCAGGCCGGGGGCGGGGCCGCGTTTCCCGCCGATCAGGGTGCCGCCCTGGCCGACCGCATCGCCGCCGCGCGCACCGCCCGTCTGGCGCAGGACCCGCAGGCGGGATCGTCCTTCCGCGATTTCGGCCCCTGGCTGGTGCCGCTGGCCATGGCCGCCGCCTTTCCCCTGTTCAGGAGGCGGCGATGATCCGCGCCGCGCTGTTTGTCGCCGGGATCGCCGCGCTGGCCCTTGCCGGGCGCGAGCCGCTGGCCAAGGCCGCCTTCATCCTGCACCTGCCGGGCCTGGCCGCGCCGCTGCTGGACGATCCGGCGGTGCGGGGGGTGGCCTTGTATCAGGCGGGGGACTGGCAGGGGGCCGACGATGCCTTTCGCCAGGCCGGGCGCGGATCGACCTACAACCGGGGCCTGTCGCTGGCCGCGACCGGGGACTACCCGCTGTCACGCGCCTATTTCGACGCGGTTCTGTTCGCCAATCCCGCCGATTCCGCCGCGCGCGAAAACCGCAATGTGGTGGCCGCGCTGGTGCCGCCCACGCTGGGCGAGGGCAATGCCGCGGGCCGTATCGCCGCGACCGCCATCGCCACGCCCGGCGGATCGCCGGTGAACGAGATCAAGCGTCTGGGCCGCAGCCTGGACGAAGGCCGCCGCGTCGCCGATGCCGAATGGCTGGCCAGCCTGCCCGACGACCCGGCCGAATTCCTGCGCCTGAGGCTGGCCGCGGAACACGAACGCCGCGTGTCGCTGGGCCTGACCGCGGCGGATGAGGTGGCGCCATGGTAAGGCTGTTGCTGGTCCTGCTGCTGTTGTCCGGTCCGCTGCGGGCCGAGGGCAATCTGACGCTGACCATCCTGGCCGACAAGGCCGCCCATCCCGTGGCGGGAGAGATGGTGCCCATCACCATCCGCGCCGTCTATGACCGCAAGATCGCCAACGAGCGGCTGGAGATCGCCCCGACCGATGCCTTCGACTGGATACAGACCCAGGCCGACGACTGGCACGAGGAGATGATCGGCGGCCTGCCCTGGATCGTGATGGAGCGGCACATGGCGATCTGGCCGAAACGGGCGGGGCTTTTGCATTTCGGCCCGGTGCATCACCGGCTGACCATCATCGACAAGGCCAGCCAGCGGCAGGAGGTGGTCGTGACCGCGCCGCCCCTTGCCCTTTCGGTGGGCGAGTTTCCGGCGCTTCACGGCTGGCACTTCACCGCCCGCAAGGTCGAGGTGACGAACCATCTGTCCACCGATGCCGCGCGGCTGGCCGACGGCGAGGTGGCGGTGCGCACCGTGACGCTGCGCGCGCTTGGCGCGCTGCCCGAACATCTGCCGCCGCGGCCGGTGGTGTCGGAAAACTGGCTGATCACCTTTGCGCCGCCGGTGCAGCGCAACCTGATCCTGACCGCCGATGGCCCGGTGGCCGAGGCGGTCTGGACCTGGCAGTTCCGCCCCCATACGGGCGAGCCGGGCGTGCTGGACCCGGTGAAGATCCCCTATTTCAACACAACCGACCGCAAGATCGAGGTGGCGGAAATCCCTGAACTGGCAATCGGTTACGCCAGCTTCTTCACGGGGCAGGTGCCGACGGGCCGCATCAATCCGCCGCAGATCTGGCTGCTGGTCGGGGGGATGCTGGCGGGGCTGGCAGCGGGACTGGGCCTGGCCGCGATCCGCCTGGCGCCCGAGGTGACGGCTGGGGCCTGGGCGCGGCTGCGCCGCCGCTGGTCGCCCCTGCCGCGGTGGCGGCTTTGGCAGGCCCGGCGGCGGGGCGATCTGCTGGCGATCCGCCGCGCGGCGGAAGAGGCCGGACGCCCCGCCACCGAACTGGCGCGGATCGACCGGCAGATCTATGGCCGGCCGTGACCGCTATTCCGCGGCGGTGCGCCGGGGCAGAACCCAGCCTTTGCGCGGGAAATGGCAGGTATAGCCATCGGGCCGACGCTCCAGATAATCCTGATGCTCTGGCTCGGCCTGCCAGAAGTCGCCGGCGGGCCTGACCTCGGTCACCACCTTGCCGGGCCACAGGCCCGAGGCGTCGACATCGGCGATGGTGTCCAGCGCGATGCGGTGCTGGTCTTCGGTCAGGTAGTAGATGCCCGAGCGATAGGACGGGCCGATGTCATTGCCCTGCCGGTTCGGCGTGCTGGGGTCGTGGATCTGGAAGAAGAACTCCAGGATCTGGCGATAGCTGATGCGCGCGGGGTCGAAGAGGATCTCGATCCCCTCGGCATGGGTGCCATGGTTTCGATATGTCGCGTCGGCCACATCGCCGCCGGTATAGCCGACACGGGTTTTCACCACGCCGGGCAGCTTGCGGATCAGATCCTGCATCCCCCAGAAGCAGCCGCCCGCCAGAATGGCCTTTTCGGTCGTCATTTCACGTCCTCCACCTGATCGAGATAGTCGCCATAGCCTTCGGCCTCCATCCTCTCGCGCGGGATGAAGCGCAGAGAGGCCGAGTTGATGCAATAGCGCAGCCCGCCCCGGTCGCGCGGGCCGTCGGGAAAGACATGACCCAGATGGCTGTCGCCGTGTTTCGAGCGCACCTCGACCCGGACCATGCCATGCGTCAGGTCGCGAAGCTCGGTGACATTGGCATCGACGACGGGCTTTGTGAACGAGGGCCAGCCGCAGCCCGATTCGAACTTGTCGGACGAGGCGAAAAGCGGCTCGCCCGAAACCACGTCGACATAGAGGCCCGGGGCCTTGTTCATGTTGTATTCGCCCGTCCACGGCCGCTCGGTCCCGCTTTGCTGGGTGACGCGGTATTGTTCGGGCGTCAGCCGGGCAACCGCCTCGGCCGTCTTGGCATAGGGTTTCATCGCGTCTCTCCGTCCTGTAACGGAACTGAAGATGGGCGTTCCGGTGCCAATTTTCCACGGCTGAAATGTTTCGGACCCGCACGTCGGCGTGAGGAACGCAGACATGGGCTTGCCGATCCACACAGTCGTAAACATTGTGCGCAAAAATTGACCCCCAGGGCCGGTGTGCCCCGCGGGGAGAGGAAGAAGATGCAGGAAGTTCCCGAAACCGCCGAAGGGTCACGGCTTGTCGACTGGTTGCGCCGCAACCGGACGGTGGTGGTCGCAATCCTGTCCTGGGTGGTCTTTGCCGCGGTGGCGATGGCGGTCTATCGCATCACCGGCGACATCCACTATCAGGACGTGCTGGATGCGCTGGCCGCTACCCCGGCGACCGCGCTGATCCCGGCGGCGGCGCTGACCGCGCTGAGCTTTGCCTGCCTTGTCTGCTATGACGTGAACGCGCTGCGTCATATCGGCAAACCGCTGCCGCTGAACCAGGTCGCGGCGATTTCCTTCAGCGCCTATGCGGTTGGAAACACCGCCGGTTTCGGCGCGTTGAGCGGGGGGGCGATCCGCTATCGCGGCTATACAAGGCTGGGCCTGTCCAGCGAGGAGGTCGGTCGCGTCATCGCCTTTGTCACGCTGGCCTTCGGTCTGGGTCTGTCGGTTCTGACGGCGGTGGCGCTGCTGTTCTTTGCCGGCCAGATCGAGGGGCTGGCCGGGGTTTCCGCGTGGGAACTGCGGCTGGCCGCGGTCGCCACCCTGGCTCTGATGGGGCTGGGCGGCTGGTGGATGGCGCGCAGGCGTGCGGCGGGGATGAAGCTGCCCGACCTGCGGACCTGCCTTGTGCAGCTGGCGGTGACGGCGGCGGATGTCGCGGCCTCGGCCAGCGTGCTTTATGTGCTGCTGCCGCCCGAACTGCATGTCCACTGGCCATCCTTCGTCGCGCTTTATGCCATCGCCATCGGGCTGGGCGTGCTGAGCCATGTGCCGGCCGGTCTGGGCGTCTTCGAGGCGGTGATCATCACGGCCATCGGCCAAAGCGGCGCGACCGAGGCGGTGCTGGGGTCGCTGGTGCTGTATCGGCTGGTCTATCACGTCCTGCCGCTGGTCATCGCCGTGGTGCTGGTGGCGGGGGCCGAGGTCTTGCAGTTCCGCCATTCGCCGGTGGCGAAATGGGCGCAGAAGCTGGGCGTGCTGCTGGCGCCGTCGCTGGTGGCGATGCTGTCGCTGGTCTGCGGGGTGATGCTGGTGTTTTCCAGCGTGCTGCCGACCCCGGCCGAGGATCTGGACTGGCTTTCGGGGGTGATCCCGATCCAGCTGCTGGAGGCGGCGCATTTCCTGTCGTCGCTGCTGGGGCTGGGGCTGGTCGTCGCGGCGCGGGGGCTGACGCAGCGGCTGGACGGGGCGTTCTGGGCGGCGCTGCTGGCGGCCTCGCTGGCCTTCGCCTTTGCCTTCCTGAAGGCCATCGCCCCCTATGAGGCGGCGGTGCTGGCCGTTCTGATCGTGGCGCTGGCGATCAGCCGCAGGCTGTTCACCCGGCGCGCATCGCTTTTCGCGCAGGCCCTGACGCCGGTGTGGATCGCGGCCATCGCGATGATCGCGGTTTCGGCGATGGGAATCCTGTTCTTCGTCTACAAGGACGTGGAATATTCCAACCACCTGTGGTGGCAGTTCGAGTTTTCCGAAGAGGCGCCGCGCGGCCTGCGGGCGGTTCTGGGCGTGACGATCGCGGCCTCGGTCATTGCGCTGCACAGCCTGTTGCGCCCAATGCGCCCCCGCCCCGTCGCCCCCACCGCGGCCGAGATCGACCGCGCCGTCGCCATCGTGAACGCGCAGGACAACGGCGATGCGAACCTTGTGCGGATGGGCGACAAGAGCCTGATCTTCGCCGAGGCGGGCGATGCCTTCATCATGTATGGCGTGCAGGGCCGGTCATGGATCTGTCTGTTCGGACCCATCGGCGTGCCCGAGGCCTTTCCCGGCCTGATCTGGGGCTTTGTCGAGGCGGCGCGCGCCGCGGGCGGGCGGGCGGTGATCTATCAGGCCGCGCCCGATCTGTTGCCCGCCTGTGCCGATGCGGGCCTGCGCGGGCTGAAGCTGGGCGAGATGGCGACGGTGGATCTGACCGGGTTCGACCTTCAGACCAGCCGTCGCGCCGAACAGCGGCAGGCGCTGCGCCGGGGCGAGCGCGACGGGATGAGCTTTGCCCTGCTGCCCGCGACCGAAGTGCCCGCGATCATGGACGAATTGCAGGCGATTTCGGACGGCTGGCTGTCCCAGCACGAGGCGCGGGAAAAGGGCTTTGCCCTTGGCCGGTTCGACCGGGACTATGTGGCGCAGCAGCCCGTCGCCATCCTGCGCAAGGAGGGCCGGGTGGTCGCCTTTGCCACGGTCATGGTGACGGATACCCTGGCCGAGGCGACGCTGGATCTGATGCGCTTTGCCGCCGATGCGCCGCGCGGCGCGATGGATTTCCTGTTCGCCAGCCTGCTGGTGCAGATGAAGGAGCAGGGCTATCGCCGGTTCAACCTGGGCATGGCGCCGCTGTCCGGGATGGCCACCCATGCGTCGGCCCCGATCTGGAACCACTTTGGCCAGACCGTGTTCGAGCATGGCGAGCGGTTCTACAACTTCAAGGGCCTGCGCGCCTTCAAATCCAAGTTCTTCCCGGACTGGGAACCGCGCTATCTTGTCGTCGGGGGGGGATTCTCGCCCATGGCGGCGCTTTTGGACGTGACGCTGCTGATCGGCGGCGGGTTGAAGGGGGTTGTGGGCAAATGACGCATCGGATCAAGGCGCTGGCGGGCGTTCTTTGCATGGCGGCATGGCCCGCGGTGGCGCAGGCGCCCGATGGCTATGACGTGGGGATGATCAAGGCCCCGCACATGTATCTGCCCGACCAGATCTCGCAGGTGGTCGTCCTGATCTCGGGCGAGGAGGGCTGGGGCGCGGCCGAGGAGGCCGAGGCGCAACACCTGCTGTCGCGCAACGTCGCCACCATCGGGCTGGACCTGCCCGTCTGGCGCGAGGGGATGAAGACGCATGAGGACGACTGCATCTATACCCTGTCCGACATCGAGGAAATCTCGCGCCGGGTGCAGAAGGATACCGATGGCGACTATCGCCTGCCGGTGATTGCCGGGCGGGGCGCCGGGGGGGCGATGGCACTGGCCATCGTGGCGCAGACGCCGCCCTCGACCATCGCGGCGACGGTGGCGGTGGACCCCGAGGCGGGGGTGACGCTGCCCGACCCGCTTTGCACCGAGGCGAAGCATGTCACGAACGGCGCGGTCTTTGTCTATGGCCTGTCGCCGGGCGATCTGCATGACACGTTGCAGGTGGTCTTTACCCCCGCCGCGCCGGCCGACGGACGGGCGCATGTGGCCGATCTGGTGCAGGGCCATACCGGCATCACCCAGACAGAAAGCCAGGACGCGGGCGATGTGGCGCTGAGCCGGGCGCTGGATGCAAGACTGGATACGCTGGACCAGGCCGAGGGGCCGCTGGACATGCCGATCACCCCGATGCCGGCCAAGGCGACGCTGGACACGATGGCGGTGATCTATTCCGGTGACGGCGGCTGGCGCGACCTGGACCAGCAGATCGGGCTTTACCTGCAACAGGCGGGCATCCCGGTGGTGGGCGTCGATTCCCTGCGCTATTTCTGGCACGAGCGGGATGCGCAGCAGACGGCCGACGACCTGTCGAAGATCCTTGACCGCTATCGCACCGAATGGGGCGTGAAGAACGTGCTGCTGATCGGTTATTCCTTTGGCGCGGACATCCTGCCTAACACTTACAACCTTTTGCCGCAGGCGGATCGCGACAGCGTGGTGCAGATGACGCTGCTGGCGCTGTCGCACCAGCGGGATTACGAAATCCACGTCTCGGGCTGGCTGGGGGAAGCCAGCGGCAGCCCCGACGATCCGGTCGACGATCTGAAGAAGATGCCCCCCGGCCTGGTGCAATGCGTCTTTGGCGCCGATGACGACGAGGACGCCTGCCATTCGCAGACCGGCATGGGATACGAAATGGTGGGCCTGACCGGCGGCCATCATTTCGACGGCGATTACGAGACGCTGACCCAGCGGATCGTCGACGGGGTAAAGCGGCGGCTGGGCAAATAGCGCGCCGGACGGCAAGTCACGGGGCAGCGCGCGCAGGGTTGCGGCGGAATTAACGGGTTTCTCGCCATCTTCGCGGCCGATCAACGCCGGTCGTCCGGCCTGCCCGAAGGTTGCCCATGCCCGATAGCTCTGCCCGTCTGTCCCTGCCGTTCCTGCTGCCCGCGCAGGCGCAGAAACACGTCACCCATAACGAGGCGCTGGACCTGCTGGACCTGCTGGTCCAGATGGCGATCGAGGCCTTCGACGCGCTGACGCCGCCGGCCAGCCCGGTCGAGGGGCCGGTCTGGGCGCTTGGCGCCGCGCCGACCGGCGACTGGGCCGGGCAGGGCGGGCGGCTGGCAAGCTGGCGCAACGGGGCCTGGGCCTTCGTGACGCCCGGCGCCGGCTGGATCGGCTGGGACCGGGCCGGCGACAGGCTGCGGGTGTTTTCCGGCACGGCCTGGGAGCCTGCGCTGCGGGCCAGCGATCTGCAGAACCTGTCGGGCCTGGGGGTGAACACCACGTCGGATGCGACGAACCGGCTGGCCGTATCTGCGGCCGCGACCCTTTTGACGCATGAGGGGGCGGGGCATCAGTTGAAGATCAACAAGGCCGCCACCACCGATACCGCAAGCCTTCTGTTCCAGACCGGGTGGTCGGGACGGGCCGAGATGGGGCTGGCGGGCAGCGATTCCTTCGCGATCAAGGTCAGCGCGGACGGGGCAGGCTTTGCCACCGCGCTGTCGGCCGCATCCAGCGGGATCGTGTCGCTGCCCGCCGGGGTCAGGGTCGCGGACGGCACGGCGGCCGCCCCGTCAATTTCCTTTGAGGCCGACACGAACACGGGGTTGCGCCGCCCCGCCTCGGATCAGATCGGGTTCGTGACGGGGGGCACGCAGCGGGCCCTGCTGTCTTCGGCCTCGTTTCAGGTGAATGTGCCGCTCGCGGGAACGGCTGTGCAGAGCACGGCCACGGATGCGACGGCGGGCCGGGTGATGACGGTCGGCGCCTTTGGCCTGGGCGCGGCCTCGGGTCTGGCGGCGCCTTTGGACGATGCGAACCTGTGCGTCAATGCGGGGATCGCCTATCGATTCACCACGGCGGGCACCAACACCCCCGGCACGCCCTATGGCGGGTCGCTGATCGTGACCACCGGCTCCAGCGGCGACATCCAGCAGATGTTCTTCAACCGCGAGGGGACGCGGGCCTGGCTGCGCGGCTGGTCCAGCGCGACCGCGACCTGGAGCGGCTGGCAGCGCCTGCTGTCTAACGACCTGCTGCTGGGGACGGTGGCGCAATCGGGCGGCGTGCCCACCGGCGCAGTGATCGAGCGCGGGTCGGGCGCGAACGGCGCCTGGGTGCGGTTCGCGGACGGGACGATGACCTGCACCCGCAGCGGGCTGAGCGCGGCCAATGCCTCGACCGCCGAGGGGGCGCTGTATCGGTCGGCCGATGTGGGCTGGACCTTTCCTTCGGCCTTTGCCGAGGCGCCGGTCGTCACCGGGGCAGTGGACGACATCGACTGCTGGATCAGCGCCGCGCTGCCGACGGCCACGGGGTGCACGGTGCGCGTCAGGTCGGCGCTGGCCAAGGCGGCGGCGCTGAACATCCGTCTTGTGGCCCATGGCCGCTGGTTCTGAGGAGAGATCGCGATGGCTTTGACGACGACGCTGGTTTCGGGCCTTGTGCCCCTGCCCGATGGCACCGCGCCCGACGGGGCGGTGCTGCGGTTCACCCTGTCGGATGTGGATGTGGACGGGGCGCTGATCGCGCCCGCGCCGGTCGAATGCGCCGTGACGGCCGAGGGAGCGATTGCCGTGGCGCTGTGGCCGAATGCGCGCGGGGCCAGGGGCACGCATTACATCGCCATGCTGGTCCTGCCCGCGACGCCGGACCTGCCGGGCCGGCAGATCCGGCTGGGCCAGATCACCGTGCCCGATACCGGCACGGCCGAACTGCACGCGCTATTGGCCTAGCAGTTCCAGCATTGCCGGGTCGGGATAGCCGTCGGCGGGCAGGCCGCGCGCCCTTTGGAACGCCCGCAGCGCGGCGATGGTATTGGGGCCGATGATGCCATCGGCCCCTTTCGTGTCGAACCCCGCCGCGGTCAGGCGGGTTTGCAGCGCGATCCTTTCGGCCTGGGTCAGGGCGCGGCCTTCCGGCCATGCCGCGCGGATCGGCGGGCCATCCGCCAGACGGTCGGCCAGATGGCCGACGGCGATGACATAGGCATCGGCGGCATTGTATTTCTCGATGGCGAAGAAGTTCCCGAAGATCAGGAAGGCCGGGCCCTTTGCCCCCGCAGGCAGCAGCAGCGCCGCGGGGCCATGGTCGGGCAGCATCGCGCCCGTGGCCGTGGTCAGGCCAAGCGCCGACCAGCCGGCGACCGGGCGCCGGTCGCGCTTGCTCGACTGGCCAAAGTCGAAATCCGGCGGCAGGGCGACCTCGATCGCCCAGGGCTGGCCCTTGGTCCAGCCTGCCTGCGCCAGATAGGCGGCGGTCGAGGCCAGCGCATCGGCGGGATCGTCGCCCCAAATGTCGCGCCGCCCGTCGCCGTCGAAATCCACCGCCAGCGACAGCCAGGAGGTGGGCATGAACTGGGTATGGCCCATTGCGCCGGCCCAGCTTCCGCGCAGGGCGGCGGGCTGCACCTCGCCCGTTTGCAGGATGCGCAGGGCGGCGATCAGTTGCGATTCAAACAGCGCCGCGCGGCGGCCGTCGAAGGCCAGCGTGGCGAGCGCCGAGACCACCGGGAAATCGCCCCGGTTGGTCCCGTAGGAACTTTCCATGCCCCAGACGGCGATCACGACCTGTCTTTCGACGCCATAGGCGGCCTCGATCCGGTCCAGCAGCGCGGCATGGGTGGCAAGTGCGGCCCGGCCTTCGGTCAGCCGCCGGTCGGAGACGGCGGAGGACAGATAGGCGCCGACGGTGCGATTGACCTCGGCCTGATTGCGGTCTTTCGCGACGACTTCGGGCAGGTAATCCGCCGTCGCCATGGCGGCATCGAAGGCGGCGGGCGCGACGCCGGCGGCCAGTGCGCGGTCGCGGAAGGCGGAAATCCAGCCGCGAAAGGCAGTCTCGGCGGGGGTATCTAGCACGGCTTTCTCCACATCCGGGGGTTTGGCCGCGGCCTCGAGCGCGGCAAGCCCGACGATGAGCGCCAGCGCCCGCATCCTCACACCCGGTGATAGGGCGCGCCCGACAGGATCGAGGCGGCGCGGTAAAGCTGTTCGGCCAGCATGACGCGGACCAGCATATGCGGCCAGACCATCCGCCCGAAGGACAGCGCGAAATCCGCCCGGTCGCGCAGGGCCGGGGCAATGCCGTCTGCCCCGCCGATGACAAAGGCCACATCCTGCCGTCCGCCATCGCGCCATCTGACCAGATGCTCGGCAAATTCAGGCGAGGACAACACCCGCCCGCGTTCATCCAGAACCGCCAGCAGCGCGCCCGCGGGAACGGCACGCGACAAAAGCTCGCCCTCGGCCGCCATGCCGCCGCCACGCCGGTCCTCGACCTCGTGTTCGGTCAGGGGGCCAAGCGACAGCGCGCGGCCGGTGCGGTCGAACCGCTGGGTATAGTCATCGACCAGATCGCGCTCTGCCCCCGACCGCAGGCGGCCGACGGCGCAAAGATGGACGCGCATCCGCCGGTGTCAGCCCTGGGCGCTGCGGGCCGCCCCGGCGGGAAGCCACATCTTTTCAAGCTGATAGAACTCGCGCACTTCCGGGCGGAAGACGTGGACGATCACATCGCCCGAATCGATCAGCACCCAGTCGCCGGTTTCCTTGCCTTCCATCTTGGCGATGATGCGGAACTCCTGCTTCAGCCGGTCGGCCAGCTTTTCCGAGATGGCCGCCACCTGGCGCGAGGACCGGCCCGAGCAGATGACCATGTAATCGGCCACATCCGACCGGCCGCGCAGGTCGATCTGCACGATATCCTCGGCCTTGTCGTCGTCGATGGATTTCAGCACGGCGGCCAGCACATCCTCGGACGAGAAATCGGCGGCTGCATTTACGGGCGCGCTCATGCGTTCGGCCCGCGGCCCGACCGGAAGCCCGGTCGAAGGGTCAGAATGAGACAGGACATCGTCCTCCTGAAAGGCGCCGCCTCCCCGGCGCGGGGTCATGGCACAGGCTAGCACCTGCGGCGGCGCGACTCAACAATTCGCGGCCGGCCGGGCATGAGCGCCTGCGTTTATTCGCACAGACGCCAAAGGTCCAGAGCCGCACCCGCCATTCGCGCCGCGAATGCAAGCGGGGAAGCGAAAGGATTGGTGTCGGCGGGGTAAACAATCTGTTCCCGCCCGCCCTTCGCATTTGCATAAAAAAGCCCTGATCCGGCAGCAGATACCAGGGGCGATGGCCTGCGCGCCATTCCTCCTCGGCTGAATTTTCAAAGGGAACACAGAATGAAACTTCTCCACTCTGCGCTTTTCGCTGCCCTGCTTTGCGGCGCGGCCTCGGGCGCCTCGGCGACGACGCTGGATTTTGAAGACCTGACCGGCTCGGTCTCGCAGATCGCGGGCGGCTATCAGGGCTTCACCTGGTCGAACTTCTACGACATCACCAAGTCGTATCTGCCCGCCACCGGCTATGATTATGGCACGGTCAGCGGCGTGATCTCGATCTTCAACGCCTATGGGTCGCCCGCCAGCCTGGCTTCGTCCAGCGACTTCACGCTGAACAGCTTTTACGCGACCGCGGCATGGGGCGCGATGGACCTGATCCTGACCGCCTATAATGACGGGGTCCAGGTGTTCTCGGGCAGCTATGCGCTGAACACCACCACGCCGACGCTGATCAGCCTGGACTGGGCCGGGGTCGACTATGTGACCTTCTCCAGCAGCATCAACAGCCAGTTCGCGGTCGACGACCTGAGCTTCAACCAAGCCGCCTCGGCCGTGCCGCTGCCGGCGGCGGCGCCGCTGCTGATCGCCGGTCTGGGCGCCATGGGTGTCGCCTCGCGCCGGCGTCGCCGCACCGAAGCCTGATCGCGTCCACCCGTGCGGAATCCACAAGCGGCAGCCCTTGCGCTGCCGCTTGTCCATTTGGGGATTCGGGCGTATATGCGGGCCCATGCACGGGTTCATCTACTTTGACATCACCGATCATGCGCGGCTGCCGCAGCGGTTCTACGGCGCGACCCGCACCGTTCTCGCACGCCTTTGATGCGGCGGGGGCCTTTGCCCCCGGATGCCGCCTGCGAAACACCCCCAAATCAAAGCTATCCCTGAGGTGAGAGCCATGACCGCTCCGAGAACGCTGTATGACAAGATCTGGGACGACCATCTGGTCGACCAGTCCGAAGACGGCACCTGCCTGCTGTATATCGACCGGCATCTGGTCCATGAAGTGACCAGCCCGCAAGCCTTCGAGGGCCTGCGCATGACCGGCCGCAAGGTGCGCGCCCCGCAAAAGACCATCGCCGTGCCGGACCACAACGTGCCGACGACCGAAGGGCGCGATACCCATATCGACAACGAGGAATCGCGCATCCAGGTCGAGGCACTGGACAGGAATGCTCGCGACTTCGGCATCAATTATTACCCGGTTTCCGACATCCGCCAGGGGATCGTGCATATCGTCGGCCCCGAACAGGGCTGGACCCTGCCGGGCATGACGGTGGTCTGCGGCGACAGCCATACCGCCACCCACGGCGCCTTTGGCGCGCTGGCCCACGGGATCGGCACGTCCGAGGTGGAACATGTGCTGGCGACCCAGACGCTGATCCAGAAGAAATCCAAGAACATGAAGGTCGAGATCACCGGGTCGTTGCGCCCCGGCGTCACGGCCAAGGACATCACCCTGTCGGTCATCGGCCATACCGGCACGGCGGGCGGCACCGGCTATGTCATCGAATATTGCGGGCAGGCGATCCGCGAACTGTCGATGGAAGGCCGCATGACCGTTTGCAACATGGCCATCGAGGGCGGCGCCCGCGCCGGTCTGATCGCGCCGGACGAAGTGACCTATGCCTATGTCATGGGTCGCCCCCACGCCCCGAAGGGCGCGGCATGGGAGGCGGCGGTGTCCTACTGGAAGACGCTGTTCACCGATGAAGGCGCGCATTTCGACAAGGTGGTGACGATCCGCGGCGAGGACATCGCCCCCGTCGTGACCTGGGGCACCAGCCCCGAGGATGTGCTGCCGATCACCGGTGTGGTTCCCGCCGCGTCCGATTTTACCGGCGGCAAGGTCGAGGCGGCGCAGCGCTCGCTGGACTACATGGGCCTGACGCCGGGCATGAAGCTGACGGACATCAAGATCGACACGGTGTTCATCGGGTCCTGCACCAACGGCCGGATCGAGGATCTGCGCGCCGCGGCCGCCATCCTGAAGGGGAAAAAGGTCAAGGACGGGATGCGGGCGATGGTGGTTCCCGGCTCGGGCCTGGTCCGCGCCCAGGCCGAGGAAGAAGGTCTGGCCCGGATATTCATCGACGCCGGGTTTGAATGGCGTCTGGCGGGCTGTTCCATGTGCCTGGCGATGAACCCCGACCAGTTGCAGCCGGGCGAACGCTGTGCCGCGACCTCGAACCGCAACTTCGAGGGGCGTCAGGGCCGCGGCGGCCGCACGCATCTGCTGTCGCCGGCGATGGCGGCGGCGGCGGCGATCACCGGCCATCTGACCGATGTGCGCGAGATGATGGCGGAAACGGTGTAAGGAGCGGGAAAGATGGACAAGTTCAATACGCTGACCGGCATCGCCGCGCCGATGCCGCTGGTCAACATCGACACCGACATGATCATCCCCAAGCAGTTCCTGAAGACCATCCAGCGGTCCGGCCTGGGCAAGAACCTGTTCGACGAGATGCGCTATAATCAGGACGGAACCGAGATCCCCGGATTCGTCCTGAACCAGCCCGCCTGGCGCAAGGCCGAGATCATCGTGGCGGGCGACAACTTCGGTTGCGGCTCGTCGCGGGAACATGCGCCCTGGGCGCTGCTGGACTTCGGCATCCGCTGCGTGATCTCGACGTCCTTCGCGGACATCTTCTTCAACAACTGCTTCAAGAACGGCATCTTGCCCATCGTCATGCCGCAAGAGGTGGTCGATGTGCTGATGGAAGATGCGCGCAAGGGCGCAAATGCCCGCATGACCGTGGATCTGGAGAATCAGATTGTGACCACCTCGGACGGTCAGGTCTTTCCCTTTCAGGTTGACGCCTTCCGTAAACATTGTCTGCTGAACGGGCTGGACGACATCGGTCTGACGCTGGAAAAAGCAGCCAGTATAGATACTTATGAGGCGAAGACGGCACTTTCGCGCCCCTGGGCCTAAATACAACACAACCGCAAGATGTGGGCCGCCCCTTGGGGCGGCCTTTTTTGTGCCGGATTCTTGATGCATTCCGGCGACACATCGCCCCTCAAAGGGCCACAATGATTGAGTGATCTTTAACCAACTGGTTGCGGGGCTGAACGAAAGAAGGCACAATTTGGGCAGGATTGAGGCAACCCGCCACAATATGCGGGCACAGATCGGAAAAAGGGCCCGGCAGAGCATCGGACCCGACCGGTATGAGGATGGCAGGGCGGTGGTCACGCGACTGACGGGTGCGCTGTTGCGCGCATTTCTGGTGATGGTGCTGGTCGCCACGCCTTCGATGCTGCTGCATGGCACGGGGCCGGATACCCGGCAGATGGCGGCGCTGGTGGCGCTTTTCGCCGGGGCGCTGACCTTTGTGGAATACAACGCCACCTATCCGGGCCTGATCGAATTCCGCGATGCGCCCCCCTTCAACCGCGTCCGCTTTCTGATGCTGTTCGTCACGGTCTTTGCCCTGACCGTGATCGCCCGCGGCCGGACCGAGCCGACGACGCTGACCCTGTTCATCGAGGCGATCGGGGGCCTGATCGGCAAGGCGATGGACTTCCCCTACAGCCCCGTGCGGCTGGCCACGCTGATGATGGCCGATGGCGCCCCCGCCGAACAGGTCTGGGCGGTGCGGACGGCGGCGGGCATGGCCTATCTCACCTCGCTCGTCTCGCTGGCGGTGTTTGTCATCCTGCTGCGCCTTGGCGGCTGGCCGCAGAAGGGGCAGGCCTTCAATGTCTGGATCAACCTGCCGACCTTCGACCCGACCGCGGGCGGCGATGTGGTCGACCGGCTGACGCGCGATGCCCGCATTAACATTGCATTAGGGTTTTTGCTGCCATTCCTGATCCCGGCGGTCGTCAAGATCGTCTCGCCGGGGTTCGAGCCGATGCGGCTCGATTCCCCGCAGATCCTGATCTGGACGGTGACGGCATGGGCCTTCCTTCCCGCAAGCCTTTTCATGCGCGGCATCGCCATGGGCAGGGTCGCGGACATGATCCGCGAAAAGCGGCGCGAAAAGGACCCGGATGGCCAGCGCGCCTTTGCGCCGGCCTGATCCTTCTGCTGCTGGCGGCGGGGGCTGCGCCTGCGGGCACGCTGCGCATCGCGACATGGAACGTGGCGCTTGACCGCAAGGGACCGGGCCTGCTGCTGCGCGACATCGCCGGGGGCAAGGATGCGCAGATCGCGGCGATAGGGCGTGTCGCGGCGGCGCTGAACGCCGATGTGCTTATCCTGACGGCCTTCGACTACGACCGGGGCGGCGTGGCGCTGGATGCCTTTGCCGCGGCACTGGCGCAGGCGGGTGCAGCCTATCCGCACCGCTTTGCGCTGGCGCCGAACAGCGGCGTTCCGACCCGGCTGGACCTGGATGGCGACGGGCTGCGCGGCGGGCCAAGGGATGCCCAGGGCTATGGGCTTTTCCCCGGCAATGCCGGGATGGCCATCCTGTCGCGCCTGCCGGTGGACAGGGCCGGGGCGCGCGATCTTTCGCGGCTGCTTTGGCGGGACCTGCCGGATGGCATTCCGCCGCCCCTGGCCCAGGATGCAGGGGTCCAACGGCTGTCGACGACCGGGCACTGGATCGTTCCGCTGCTTTTGCCCGATGGCCGCAGCCTTCGGCTGCTGACATGGTATGCGACGCCCCCGGTTTTCGACGGGGAAGAGGATCGCAACGGCCGGCGCAACCATGACGAGGCGGCGCTCTGGCTGCGTCTGCTGGAGGGGCAGCTGCCCGTCCCGCCCCCCGCCCCGCCCTTCGTCATCGCGGGCGACGCCAATCTGGACCCCGAGGATGGCGAGGGCCGGCCCGAGGCATTGCGGGCCCTGCTGGCCCATCCGGGCTTGCAGAACCCCGCCCCGCGCGGAACCCATCGCCGGGTAGAGCCGGGCACCAGCGGCGATCCGGCACTGGACACCGCGCTTTATGACGAAATCGGCGGGCTGCGGGTGGACTACATCCTTCCCTCGGCCGATCTGACTGTGGCGGCGGCGGGCGTGCTGTGGCCGCCCGAGGGCGACCCGCTGGCCGCCGATCTGGCCGCCGCCTCGCGGCATCGCCCGGTCTGGGTGGATCTGGTCCTGCCCTGACCGGGACGGGATCGCCTGCGCCGCTTGACCCTGCGGCGTGCTTTGGCTAGGCCAGCCCCGACCCATTGGCGGAGGAACTATCTTGGCGAACCCTTCCATCCTGATCCTGGCCGGCGACGGTATCGGCCCGGAAGTCATGGCCGAGGTGAAAAAGATCATCGGCTGGTTCGGAACCAGGCGCGGCATCCGCTTTGACGTGTCCGAGGATCTGGTCGGCGGCTGTGCCTATGACAAGCACGGCACCCCCCTGACCGATGCCACCATGGCCAGGGCGCAAGAGGTGGATGCCGTCCTTCTGGGCGCGGTCGGCGGGCCGAAATACGACACGCTGGATTTCAGCGTGAAGCCCGAGCGCGGCCTGCTGCGCCTGCGCAAGGAGATGGACCTGT
>JASGFG010000084.1:0-16651 GCA_047605605.1 Paracoccaceae bacterium
ACGTTGGGTTGTTCGACCACCATGTCGATGATCGCGAATTTGGTGTCGGGGAAGTCGGGGGCGACCTTGTTCAGCACGTCGCCAAAGGCAAAGCCGGTCATCACCACCGGGTTGGCGCCCGATTCCGCCAGCCGGCGCAGGGCCTGTTCGCGCTGCGCCTCGGACTGCATCTCCAGTTCCTTGAAGGTGCCGCCGGTTTCCTTGGCCCATTTCTCGGCCCCCGCAAAGGCGGCCTCGTTGAAGGATTTGTCGAATTTGCCACCAAGGTCATAGATGATCGCGGGGTCGGCGGCAGCCGCGCCTGCGGTCAGGGCCAGTGCGGCGGCGGCGCCCATCAGGCGGTTCATCTGCGTCATGAAGAAATCTCCCGGTTCAGGTTTGACCTATCGCCACCCTGTCCCCGGCAGGTCGCCGATCGCGGGTAGTTCCGCCCCATGTTAGGGGGCGAAGCCCGCAGCCGGTCAATACTTATTCGTGAGGGCGGGGCGGGAAACCTGATCCGATGGTCAGGTTTTGGCTGGCTGCCCCTGCGCAAGGACGCGCGCCATCAGCACCGCATCGACCGGCACGCCCGCCCCGGTGGCGTAATATCCCCGCCGCCGCCCGGATTCGGCGAATCCGGCGCGGGCATAAAGCTGCTGCGCGGCGGTGTTGTCGGCCGCAACCTCAAGGAAAGCCGTTTCGGCACCCCGCGCTGCCGCCGCGTCCAGAAACCGCGCCACCAGCCGCGCGCCCCGACCGCCCCGCCGCGCCTCGGGCGCCACGGCCAGCGTCAGCAGCTCCGCCTCGCCCGCGACAGCCCGCCCGATCAGGAAGCCCCGCGATTCGGTCAGCAGAAAGCACAGGGGCGAGGCCAGAAGGCCCGCGAGTTCCGCCGCCGTCCACGGCCGGGGATAGGTAAAGCTTTCGGCATGGATCGCGGCCATTTCCTCGGGCGTCATGGCGGGGTCATCCGGGCAGAATGACGGGCGGCGGATCGGCGGGCGGGGCGGCATCGGCGCCCCGCAGGTAAAAGGGCGCAGGCCGCGCAGGGGTGCCCGCGCGTCCCGCCGCGACGCGGGCGATGGCCTCGGCCAGGGGCATTGCGGGGGGCAGGGCATCCGGCCCCGCCGCCGATCCTGTCAGCGCGCCGGGCGGCAGCGGGCCTGCGGGTTCCAGCCGGGCCGGGCCTGCGCCCTCCGCGGCAAAGGGCTGGACATAGACCTCGCCCCGCCGGGCATCCTCGATCACGGTCAGCGGGCGGGGAAGGCCATGGGCCAATGCCTCCAGCCGGGTCACGCCGATGGCAGGGATATCCAGCGCCAGCGCCAGCCCCCGCGCCGCCGCCACGGCAATGCGCACCCCGGTAAAGTTGCCCGGCCCGGTGCCGACCGCCAGCGCGTCCAGATCGTGCCAGCCCGCACCCCCGTCGGCCAGCACCTCTTCCAGCAGGGGCAGCAGGCGTTCGGCCTGCCCCTTGTCCATCGCCTCGAACCGGCGGGTGACAAGGCAATCGCCCGACAGCAAAGCGGCCGCGCAATGCGCGGCCGACGTGTCAAAGGCCAGGATCAGCCGTCTTGCCATGGATGCAAGGCCCCGGATCAGGCCGCGACGGGCCGAACCTCTGTCACTTCGGGGATATAGTGGCGCAGCAAGTTCTCGATCCCCATCTTCAGCGTCAGGGTGCTGGACGGGCAACCGGCACAGGCGCCCTGCATGTGCAGATAGACCACCCCCCGGTCGAACCCGTGGAAGGTGATGTCGCCGCCATCCTGCGCCACGGCAGGGCGCACGCGGGTGTCCAGCAGTTCCTTGATCTGGCGGACGATGTCGGTGTCCTCATCCGCGTGATGGGCGGCATGGCCGTCGCCGGAGCGTTCGCCGTCGATCACCGGGGCGCCGGACTGGAAATGTTCCATGATCGCGCCAAGGATCGCCGGCTTCACATGTTCCCATGCCACCGCCTCGGCCTTGGTCACGGTGACGAAATCGGTGCCGAAGAACACGCCGGTCACACCGTCGACGGCAAAGATGCGCCTTGCCAGCGGCGATTTCGCCGCCGCCTCGGACGAGGGGAAGTCGGCGGTGCCCATGTCCAGCACCGTCAGGCCGGGCAGGAACTTGAGCGTCGCGGGATTCGGGGTGGATTCGGTCTGGATGAACATCGGCAGCCTCCGGGGGTCAGGCCCCGATATGCGCCCTGATGTGCGGGAAGTCAAGTTTTGGAACGGTTCTAAGTCATTCGTAGCAATAAAGCGGCATGACCGATTTCGCCACTTCGTCCGGCAGGCCGTCGGTCAGATCGAAGCTTTGCGGGGCGGCATCGGGCAGGCGGATGCCGTTGCGTTCCAGAAACCCCGCCACCTGTGCGGGGGGCACGGCAAAGTTCATGTTCTGCGGCAGGGTTCCCGTCGCCTCCAGCACGGCCATGTCGTCAAGGCGCGACACGACGACGCCCACGACCTCGCCCCGGCGGTTCACCAGCGGGCCGCCGGAATTGCCGGGCTGGATCGGCGCGGAAACCATGATCCGGTCATCCTGCACCCCTTTCAGCGCGCTGACATTGCCGCCCGTCACCGTCAGCCCCTGATCCAGCAGGCCCAGATAGGGATAGCCGAGCGCAAAGACATTCTCGCCCAGCCGGGCCTGCCGGTCGGCAGAAATGGCCAGCCAGCCGCCCCTCTCTGCCTCGGGCGGGACGGACAGGACCGAAAGGTCCAGCGTGGCATCGGCGGCCAGCAGGGTCACTGGCGTGCCGTCGGGAAAGGCGATGCGACGGCAGCTGGCGGTGACATGGTTCGCGGTCAGGACCGTGTCCGGCCCGATGAAGAAGCCGGTTCCGGTGCTGTCGGGTTCGTCCGACGCCACTTCGGCCGGGGGCTGCGGGGCAGCGGGCCGGGGTGCGGCGGGTTGTGGTGCGGCGGGTTGCGGCGAGGGGGGCGAGGCCTTGCCGGGGCGGCCGACCGGCGCCTCGTCCGCCCAGTTGTCGGGGTCCGGTCGGCCGACCGGGCCGCCCGCGGCAAAGGGGTTGCGGCCCGTGGGCGGGGGCTGGACAGAGGCCAGCCGGTCCAGCAGCCCGCCCCGCGGCACGACTGCGCTGTCGGGTTGGCCGAAACTGCCCGCGATCAGCGCCATCCGTCCCGTCTGATCGTCCGAGGCGAAGACGCCCACCGTCACATGATGCGCGGGCGCCGTGGCCTGCGACCGCAGCCAGGCGTGAACGCCGCCTTCGGTTTCCACCGCCGTGACCATGACCGAGGCGGTGATTTTCTGGTAAGGCTGCGCCCAGGGCGCGGCATTGGCGGCCAGTTCGCGGTGCTCGCGGGCGGCGGTGGCGGCATCCTCCTCGCCGACCGAGATGAAAAGGTCGCTTTCCGGGGTGGCATAGCCGCCCTCCTCGGGGCGCAGGAGGTTCCAGGGAATCATGACCGACACGCCGCCCGGCAGGTCCAGCGGGCCCCAGCCGCCAAGATCCACCTCTTCCTCATAGGCGCCGATCAGGGGGGCGATGTCGGCATAATGTGCCGGCAGATGCCCGGCCGTGCGGCGCACATATCCGTCCAGCGCGGCCTGCGTGGCCCGGCCCCAGACTCCATCGGTCAGCCCGTTGTAATCGCCGGTCAGGGCCAGCGCCGATTGCAACACGCGCCGCTCGGCCGGGCTCAGCGCCGCGGGGTCCAGTTGCGCGGCGGTCCAGTCCTGTGCCGGGGCGGCGACCGCCGCCGCCAGCCACAGACCCATCGCCAGCAGTTCCCGCATCCCTTGCCGCATCGCACGCCCTCGCGCCCCCCGTGACCGGGCGAGCCTAGCGGCAAGGGCGCGCGCCCGCCAGTGACAAGACCATTCCCTTGACGCCGCCCGCCGGACATGGCCTGTCCCCGTCAAGGAAAAGGGGGGGCGGATATATGGACGGCATCACCATCTGGCACAATCCGCGCTGCGGCACCTCGCGCGAGGTTCTGGCCATGATCCGCGCGGCGGGGGCCGAGCCGCAGGTGGTCGACTATCTGCATACCCCGCCGACGCGGGCGGACCTTCTGGCGGTTCTGGCGCGCGCCGGGCTTTGCGTCCGCGACCTGCTGCGCCGGAAAGAGCCGCTGGCCGCCGAACTGGGCCTGACCGGGGCCGGGGCAGAGGAAGGGCGGATCGTGGAGGCGATGCTGGCCCATCCCGTGCTGATCGAGCGGCCGGTGGTCATCACGCCGGATGGCGTGGCGCTGTGCCGGCCGGCGGAAAGGGTTCTGGGTCTCCTGAACCGCGGCTGAGCCGGTTCGGGTTCAGGTGATGGATTCCAGCCGCTCCTTGGACATGTCGCCCGGAACGATGGTGATCGGGATGGGCAGGCTGCCGGAAGTGCGGCTCATCTGCGTGACCAGCGGGCCGGGGCCGGATTTCTCGGTTCCCGCACCCAGCACCAGCACGCCGATTTCGGGGTCGTCGCGCACCTGGGCCAGGATCTCGCTGACGGGATCGCCCTCGCGGATCACCAGTTCCGGGTTCACGCCCTGACGGTCGCGCATCCATTTGGCGAAAACCTCGAAATGCGCCTCGATCCGCTCGCGCGCTTCGGCGCGCATCAGGTCGGCCACGCCCATCCAGTGCTGATAGTCCTCGGGCGGGACGATGGACAGGATCGTCACGCCCCCCCCGGTGTGCGAAGCGCGGAACGCCGCATAGCGCATGGCGTTCAGGCATTCACGGGTGTCGTCCAGAACGACAAGAAACTTGCGCATGTATGGTCCCCCGAAGGCCGATCATGCCGCGCCCCGCCGTGCCCCGCAACCCCCGCGCGATCCGGCGGCGGTGCGGCTATTTCTGCCCCGCCGCCCAGTCGAGATAAAGGCTGCGGGCGCGTTCCGTCATCGGACGGCTGGCGGAATAGGTCGTGTCGTCGAAGGCGCGCACCGGCGTGACCTTGGCAAAGTTGCCCGACAGGAACACCTCGTCGGCGGCATGGACGTCCTCGAAGGTCAGCACGGCCTCGCGCACCTCGACCCCGTCGGCGCGCAGGTTCGCGATGTGCCGGGCGCGGGTGATCCCGGCCAGGAAGGTGCCGTTGGCGATGGGGGTCAGGACCACGCCGTCGCGGACAATGAACACGTTCGCCGTGGCGGTTTCGGCGACATTGCCCATGGCATCGGCCACCAGCGCATTGCCGAAGCCCTTTTTCTGCGCCTCGACCAGCATCCGGGCGTTGTTGGGGTAAAGACAGCCCGCCTTGGCATTGCAGACCGCATCTTCCAGCACCGGGCGGCGGAACCGGGTGCGGGTCAGCGTGGTGGCGAAATCGGGGGGTGGCATCGGCACCTCCTCCAGCGAGATGCAGAAGGCGGTGGAGTTCGGCGCAGGCGCCACGCCCAGCTCCGACCCGTCGATGGCCCAATACATCGGCCGGATATAGACCGCCTGGCCGGGGCCATAGGAGGCCAGCCCCTCGCGGATGATGGCAGCCATATCTTCGGCCTCGCAGATGGGGGTGATCATCAGCGCCTCGGCCGAGCGGTTGAGCCGGGCGCAATGCAGGTCGAGGTCGGGGGCCATGCCGTCGAAATACCGCGCCCCGTCGAAGACGGAACTGCCCTGCCAGATGCCGTGATCCGCCGCGCGCATCACCGCGATGTCGCCCTCGTGCCAGCGGCCTTCCCAGAAGGTGCGGATGTTCTTGCCGAATGCCATGGTCTTTTCCCAGCGATGCCCCGTCCGGGGCGGAGTAAACATCGCTGCGGCGGCGGCGTCCATCCCGGCATCCGCGGTCTGCGGTGCATCGGCGGCGGGGCGCACAGACCGGGGGCAGACAGACGGGGGCAGAGGGCGAAAGACGCCCCCGGACCCTGGGGGACAGGGGTCCGGGGGCCAGCGCCGGGCCGCGGTCGGCGACGGGTCGCCCGAGGGGAAACCGGTGGGGAAACCGGGGGGGCGGCCAGCGGCAGGGCCTGCGCCCCAAGGCAGAACCTGCCACGGCGGTGAATCGATTCCGTGACAGGTGGCATCCGTCTTGCGCGCCGCCTGCCGTCCGGTTTAGAGGGTGAATGTTATAAGATAACATAACGAATCGCGCGACAATCTGCGCACCCTCAAAGGAGGCTTCCCTTGCCCAAGGCGATCATGAAAACCATTGGCCCCGTCGCGACCTGTCTGGTCCTGTCCCTGACATGGGTCCAGCCGGCGCTGGCGGAAACTGCCGCCCATGCCCATAGTCACGACGACGCCATCGCCAAGGGCTATTTCGAGGACAGCCAGATTGCCGCGCGCCCCCTGTCCGACTGGTCGGGCGACTGGCGGTCGGTCTATCCGCTGCTGATGGATGGAACGCTGGACCCGGTGTTGGCGCACAAGGCCGAACATGGCGACAAGAGCGCCGAGGAATACCGCGCCTATTATGAAACCGGCTATCGCACCGATGTGGACGGTATCGTCATCGACGGAACCCGCGTGACGTTCCGCCGAGCGACGGGCGCCGTGACTGGTGAATACGCCCCCGACGGCCACGAGGTTCTGACCTATGCAAAGGGAAACCGGGGCGTCCGGTTCATCTTTGCCAAACAGTCGGGCGATGCCGATGCCCCGCAGTTCATCCAGTTCAGCGATCACAAGATCGCACCGGAAAAGGCCGATCACTATCACCTTTACTGGGGGAATGACCGCGCTGCGCTGCTGGACGAGGTGACGAACTGGCCGACCTATTACCCCGCCAGTCTGACCCCGGCACAGATCGTGGACGAGATGAACGCCCACTGATCGAAGCGCGGGCGGCCCATGGCCGCCCGCGTCAATTCACACCTGACGCGACCGGACCATGCCGACGATGTCCTTGACCTGATCCAGAATCGGTCGGGCAATGGCATCGGCGCGGCCGGCGCCCTGGCCGAGGATACGGTCGATCTCGGCCGGATCGGCCATCAGGCGGTTCATCTCGGCGGTGATCGGCCCCAGCCTGGCCACCGCAAGCTCCGCAAGCGCGGGCTTGAAGGTGCCGAACTGCGCGCCCGCGAATTGCGTCACGACCGCATCCGCAGACAGGCCCGAAAGCGCGGCATAGATGTTGACCAGATTGCGAGCCTCGGGCCTGTCCTTCAGACCGTCCAGTGTTTCGGGCAGCGGCGCCGGGTCGGTCTTGGCCTTGCGGATCTTGGCGGCGATGGTGTCGGCATCGTCGGTCAGGTTGATGCGGCTCTGATCGCTGGGGTCGGATTTCGACATCTTCTTCGTGCCGTCGCGCAGGCTCATGACGCGGGTGGCCGCGCCCTCGATCAGCGGCTCGGTGACGGGAAAGAAGTTCACGCCATAGTCGTGGTTGAACTTGATCGCGATGTCGCGGGTCAGTTCAAGGTGCTGCTTCTGATCCTCGCCCACGGGGACATGCGTGGCCTTGTAGGCCAGGATGTCGGCCGCCATCAGGGACGGATAGGCCAGCAGTCCCAGCGAATAGTTTTCCGCATTCTTGCCGCCGGTCTTGTCCTTGAACTGGGTCATCCGGTACATCCAGCCGATGCGGGCGACGCAGTTGAAGATCCAGGCCAGTTCCGCATGGGCGGAGACCTGGCTTTGATTGAACAGGATCGACCTTTCCGGGTCGATGCCCGAGGCAAGGAAGGCCGCCGCAATCTCGCGCGTCTGGTGGCGCAGCTTGTCGGGGTCCTGCCAGACGGTGATGGCGTGCAGGTCGACGACGCAATAGATCGTCTCGATCCCCTCGTCCTGCTTTTCGGCAAAACGCTTGAGTGCGCCAAGATAATTCCCCAGCGTCATCCCGCCCGAGGGTTGGATGCCCGAAAAGATGCGCGTGGGAAAAGCCGCAGGCGTTTGGACCGGCTCGGCCATTTCATGTCTCCATCTGGAAAAAGCGGTGCAAGGGGCTTATCGCTGGCCCTTGCGCACGTCAATGAAGGCATAGGCCATGCAGGATCACAACGCCCCGATCAATCCGCTGCCCTGGGTGGTGTGGCTGCTGGCCCTGCCGCTGATCGCGGTCGAGGTGGTGCTGGGCCTGGGTCAGGCGGGCATCGCCGGCGGGCCGGAGGCCATCGGCTGGCGGATGCAGGCGGTGCAGCAGTTCGCCTTTGTCCCTGATGCGCTGTGGTGGATGGTGGAAAACCGCCGCCTTCAGCCCGACCTGCTGGCGCGGATCCTGTGCTATCCGGTGATCAACGGCAGCTTCACCTCGGCGCTGTTCGCGGGGGCGATGCTGCTGGCCCTGGGCAAGATGGTGGGCGAGGTCATGCGCTGGTGGGCGGTGCTGGCGGTGTTCTTCGCCGGGGCCATCGTCGCGGCGCTGGCCTTTGCGCTGGTGGCCAGGCCGGGGTTCCCGCTGTTCGGGACCTTTCCGCCGATCTATGCGCTGATCGGGGCCTTTACCTGGCTGCTGTGGCAGCGGCGGCGCGCGATGGGGGCGAACCGGGTGGGGGCGTTCCGCATGATCGGCTTTCTGCTGGCGATCCAGCCGATCTTTGCGCTGATGGGCTGGATCCTGAACCCGCAGCCGGAGGTGGAATGGTATTGGCTGTGGATCTGGATCGCCGATCTGGCCGGGTTCGCCACGGGCTTTGGGCTGGCCATCCTGCTGGTGCCGGGGGGTTGGGGCTCGCTGATGGCGCGGATGCGCAGCCGGTAGGCCGCGGACCCATGGCCGACCCCGGAGGGGTTTTGCACCCCTCCGGTCCTCCCCGCAGGGTATTTTTGCCAAGATGAAGGGGGCAGAGGCGTGTCGCGCTCAGCCCCGGTTGCGGCGCAGCGCGGTTCTGAAGTCGGACAGCCGGAAGGCGCCGATCACCGCGCCGCCGCCGAAATAGCTGACCATGCCGATGCCGACCAGCGCCGCAAGCGCCGGATAGCGCCAGCCCGCGGTGTCGAGCCATGGCCCCAGCACCAGCGCGGCGGTCCAGAGGCAGGCGCCCATGATCGCCGAGGCGGCGATGATCCGCGGCAGGTTCCGCCGCATCCGCGTGTCGAACTGCGCCGCCTGGCCCATGCCGCGACTGCCGTGCCACAATTGCCAGACCATCACCCAGGACGAGATCGTCGTCGCCAGCGCGGCCGAGATGAAGCCGATGACCGGATAAAGGCCGAGCGCCAGCACCGCGTTGACCACCATCGACCAGACGGCATAGCGGAACGGGCTGCGCGTGTCCTGTCGGGCATAGAACAGCGGCTGCAACACCTTGTGCATGACAAAGGCGGGCAGGCCCAGCCCATAGACCGCCAGCGCCAGCGCCGTATTTGCCACGTCATCGGCGCCGAACTGGCCGCGCTGATAGATCACGCTGACCAGCGGCATGGCGATCACCACCAGCGCCACGGCCGCGGGCAGGGTCAGCGCCATGCCGAACTCTGTCCCCCGGTTGAAGGCGGACTGCCCCCCCGCCTCGTCCCCGGCGCCGATCCGGCGCGACAGTTCCGGCAGCAGCACCGTGCCGATGGCGATGCCCACCACCCCCAGCGGCAGCTGATACAGCCGGTCGGCCAGGTTCAGCCAGGCGATGGCACCTTCGGTGAAAGAGGCCGCCTGCCTGCCGACCAGCAGGTTCACCTGCACCACGCCCCCCGCCAGCACGGCGGGCGCGGCGATGATCGCCAGACGCTTCAGGTCCGGCGTCAGCCGCGGCAGGCGCGGGCGAAAGCGGAAAAGCCCCATCCTTTGTGCCGAATACCAGGTGAAGGCCAGCTGCGCCACGCCGGTGATCGGCACCGTCCAGGACAGCGCCAGCCCCATGGGCCAGCCCATCCGGTCGGCCAGCAGCATCGCCGCGATGAACATCAGGTTCATCAGCACCGGCACGAAGGACGCCTCGGAAAAATGTCCGTGCGCGGTCAGCACCCCCGACAGCAGCGCCACCAGCGAGATGAACAGGATATAGCTGAACGAGATCTGCCCGAACAGCACCGCCAGGTCGAACCGCTGGTCGCCCGCGAAACCGGACGCCATGGCCAGCACCAGCCAGGGCATGGCCAGCGTGCCGATCACCGAAAAGACGATCAGGATCGATGCGAGGCCGTTGAAGGCGTCGCGGGCAAAGCCCCCGGCATCCTCGTCCGTTTCCAGTTTCTTGGCATACATGGGCACGAACGCCATGTTGAAGGCGCCCTCGGCAAAGAACCGGCGGAACATGTTGGGCAGCGAAAAGGCGACATAGAACGCCTCGGCCACCGGACCCGCGCCCAGATAGGCCGCCATCATCGTGTCGCGCGCCAGCCCCGCGCCGCGGGACAGCAGCGTCCAGCCGCCCACGGTCATCACCGACCGGATCAGCCCGCCTTTTGCCATGATGCTATTGCCCCGCCGCGCGCTGCGCGCCTTCGGTGATGGCCTGCCGCAGCTTGCGCTCCAGCGCGTCCTGCTTGGATTTCTGGTGCAGCTTCAATCCGAACATGTCCTTGACGTAAAAGGAATCGACCACCTGCCGCCCATAGGTCGCGATCACGGCGCTGGCGATGTAGATGTGGTTCGCGGCCAGCGTCCGGGTCAGGTCATACAGCAGGCCGGGCCGGTCGCGGGTGTCGACCTCGATGATCGTGTAGATTTCCGACCCTTCGTTGTCGAAGACGATATGGGTGGGAAAACTGAACTGCGATTCCCGCTTTTTCACCTTGTCGCGGTCCTTCAACGCCTCGCGCGGGACGACCTCACCGCGCAGGGTGCGGTCGATCATCCTGGTCAGGCGCGGCAGATGCGCGACCTCATAGGGGTGGCCGTCGGCATCCTGCACCCAGAATACCGCCGTGGCATAACCGTCCTTGGACGTATAGGTGCGCGCGTCCACCACGTTGGCCCCCACCAGCGCCAGAGCCCCGGCGAGGCGCGAGAAAATGCCCGGATGGTCGGCCAGCGCGAAACAGGCGCGCGTCGCGTCGCGTTCGGGTTCGGCATCCAGTTCCATGCGGATCTCGTCGTCGCGCAGGCCGCGCAGCAGGCGGGCAAAGATCACATGGGTGTCGGTGGTCAGCCCCTGCCAGTAGGGGGCGTAATGGCGCGCGGTTTCGGCGCGCAGGTCGCGCGGCTCCCAGCCCGCCAGGCGGTCGCGCAGGGCGCGCTTCGCCTCGTCCTCGCGATTCTCGCGGTTGATGGATTCAAGACCGCCGTCCAGCCCGTCGGCGGTTTCGCGGTAAAGCTGACGGATCAGCTGGGCCTTCCAGTTGTTCCAGGTCCCCGGCCCGACGCCGCGGATGTCGCAGACCGTCAGCACCGTCAGCAGATCCAGCCGCCGCCGCGTCTTTACCGCCTTGGCAAAGTCGCGCACCGTGCGCGGGTCGCCGATGTCGCGTTTCTGCGCCGTGTCGGACATCAGCAGGTGATAGCGGACCAGCCATTCCACCGTCTCGCATTCCTCGGCATTCAGGCCAAGGCGCGGGGCGACGCGGCGGGCGATCTGGGCGCCAAGGATCGAATGATCCTCGGGCCGGCCCTTGCCGATGTCGTGCAAAAGCAGCGCCACATAGATCACCTTGCGGTTTATGCCCGCGGCCAGGATGCCGCTGGTCAGCGGCAGTTCCTCGACCAGCTCGCCCCGCTCGATCTGGGCGAGGGTCGAGATGCACTGGATGATGTGTTCGTCGACCGTATAGTGGTGATAGACGTTGAACTGCATCATCGCCACGATCGGCTCGAACTCGGGGATGAAAGTTCCCAGCACCCCCAGCTCGTTCATCCGGCGCAAGGACCGTTCGGGGTTCCCGTGCTTCAGCAGCAGGTCCAGGAAGATGCGCGCCGCCTCGGGGTCGTCGCGCATGTCGTCGTCGATCAGGTCAAGGTTCGCCGTCACCAGCCGCATCGCATGGGGATGGATCAGATAGCCCGAGCGCAGGCCCTCCTCGAACAGGCGCAGCATGTTCAGCTTGTCGGACAGGAAGGCGCTGTCGTCGGCCACGTTCAGCCGTCCCTGCATCACCTTGTAGCCCGGCCTGACCCGTTTCTTGCGGCGGATCAGGCCGATGATGCTGGCCTCGCCCTTGACGTGCCGGGTTTCCAGCTGGGTCAGAAAGATGCGGGTCAGTTCGCCCACGCGGGTGGCATGGCGGAAATAGTCCTGCATGAAATGTTCGACCGCCCGCCGCCCCCCGGCATCGCGGTATCCCATCCGCGCCGCCACCTCGACCTGCATGTCGAAGGTCAGGATGTCGGTCGCGCGGCCGGTGATATAGTGCAGATGGCAGCGCACGGCCCACAGGAAATCCTCGGCGCGGGCGAAAAGGTCGTATTCGTCACGGGTGAACAGCCCCGCATCCACCAGCCCCTCGGGCGAGGAGACGCGGTTCAGATACTTGCCGATCCAGTAGAGCGTTTGCAGGTCGCGCAACCCGCCCTTGCCCTCTTTCACGTTCGGCTCCAGCACATAGCGCTGACCGCCCTGGCGCTTGTGCCGTTCGGCGCGTTCGACCAGCTTGGCCTCGATGAACTCCGGTCCGGTATTGCGGAACAGCTCGGACCAGAGCCTGTCCTGCAATTCGGTGGCCAGCGGCTCGTGTCCGGCCAGAAAGCGGCATTCCAGCAGGGCGGTGCGGATGGTGATATCCTCGCGCCCCAGGCGCAGGCAGTCCTTTACCGTGCGCGAGGAATGGCCGACCTTCAGCTTCAGGTCCCACAGCATGTAAAGCATGGATTCGATCACGCTTTCCGCCCAGGGGGTGATCTTCCACGGCGTCAGGAACAGCAGGTCCACATCGGAATGCGGCGCCATTTCCGCCCGCCCATAGCCGCCGACGGCCAGAACGGCCAGCCTTTCGGCCTCGGTCGGGTTGGCCAGGGGGTGCTGGTGGTCCCGCGCGATGGCCAGGGCGGTCGTCACCAGCCCGTCGGTCAGATGCGCCTGCGCGCGGATCAGGGCGCGCGCGGCCAGCGGGCGGCGGGCGAATTCCGCGGCCAGAGCTGCATTGCCGCGCGCCTTGGCTTCGGCCATGTGGCGCACGGCGATGGCGCGCATGTCGCGCGCATCGGCGGCGGGCAGGGCCGCGATTTCCGCGGCGATGGCGGCCCGCAGCGCCCCGGCGTCGATGATGTCGGCCGGCGGCAGGATCATCGGCGGCAGGGTATCTGCGGACGATCCGGCGATGCGGGCCGTCCTTTCGCGCGTCATCGCGGGCATGGGTGTCAGAATCCGGCCCCGCCAAAGCTGCGCGGTGCGGGGTCGATCACGACCATCTGGTTGTTCGAGATCTGCGCCACCGCCAGCCCGCGTTCGTTGGTGCCGTCGCTGCGCAGCCGGAAGATGCCGTTCACCCCCACAAAGCCCGCGCCCTGGGTCAGCGCCGCTCCGGTCAGCGCATTTGCCTTGCCCTGCTTGACCAGCGCGCCGATGGCCGCGATCCCGTCATATGCAAGGCCCGAGATCGGATGCGGCGCCTCGCCGAAGGCGGCCTGATAGCGGGACTGGTATTGCTGGTAAAGCTGCGGGTCGGGCAGCGCGAACCAGCCGCCTTGCACCCCCGGCAGCGCAAGGGTGGCGGCCGGAATATCCCACCGGGTCAGACCGATATACTGCGTCACCGAAGGCGGCAGGCCATTCTCGCTCAGCATCTGGCTGATCAGCGGCAGGGCGCCGGCGGTATCCGCGGTCAGGAACACCGCCTGCGCGCCCGAGGATTTTGCGGTTGCCACGATGCGCGGCGCGGCCGAAACCACCCCGTTTTGCGAGAATTCATAGGAATCGCTCGCCACCACCGATCCGCCCGCGGCAGAAACCCCGCGCTGGATCGCCGCACGGCCCAGCTCGCCCGCGGTATTCTTGTCGTTGACGATCATGATGCGGCTCTTGCCGTTGCGGACGGCATAACGGGCCAGCCGCGCGGCGGTGTTGTCGAAGGTCGGCCCCAGGACAAAGACGTTGCCCCCGGCGATATCGGGGTTGTTGGAAAAGGACAGGACGTTGATGCCGCGCGCGGCGGCGGCGACGCCGGCGGCATTCGCCTCCTGCGCGAAGACGGGGCCCAGGATGATCTTTGCCCCCTCGTCGATGGCCTTGGTGGCCATGGCCTGCGCCTGTCCGGGCTGGCCCGCGGTGTTGTAGACCCGCAGGTCGATCCTGACGGTGCCAAGATCGGAAATCGCCAGCCGCGCGGCATTCTGAAGGCTGCGCGCCAGAAGCTCGTCGCTGGCCTGACCCGATCCGCCGGGCACCAGCAGCGCCACCGGGACGACGGCCGACGTGTCGATGGAAGGCCCGCCGGCAGGCCCGGTCGGCACGCAGGCGGACACGGCAAGGGCGGCCACGACGGCTGCGGCACGGGCCAGCGACTTGCGGGCCTTCTGCAAAACGGACAACATATGGCGCACTCCCACTCCGGCGATCGGGGCAAAGCCTATGCGCTTCGGGGGGCGAAGTAAACTTTGCAGGGAAGGGCCAGGCGTGACCATCGGCAGACCCGCGCCCGGCCCCTGGACGGTGGACAGCCGCCCCTTGCCGCCGGGATTGCATTTCGTGTCCACCCCCATCGGGGCGGCGCGCGACATCACCTTGCGCGCGCTCGACACTCTGGCCATGGCCGATGTGCTGGCGGCCGAGGATACGCGCACCCTGCGCCACCTGATGGAGATCCACGGCATTCCGCTGGGCGACCGGCCGCTGATCGCCTATCACGATCACAACGGCGATCAGGTCCGTCCGCGCCTGATCCGCCTGCTGGAGGAAGGCAGGACCGTCGCCTATGCGTCCGAGGCCGGAACGCCTCTGGTGGCCGATCCGGGGTTTCAGCTGGCGCGCGCGGCGATCGCGGCGGGCATCGCCGTGCAGGCCGCGCCCGGCGCCTCGGCGGTGCTGTGCGCGCTGACGGTGGCGGGGCTGCCGTCGGACAGGTTCCTGTTCGCAGGCTTTCCGCCGACCGCCGCAGGGGCGAGGGCCAGCTTCCTCGCCGAACTGGCGCCGGTGCAGGCGACGCTGGTTCTGTATGAATCGCCAAAACGCATTAACCGTTTGTTGGGTGAATTGCGCGATGGTCTGGGCGAGGGCAGACAGGCGGTGGTCTGCCGGGAACTGACCAAGCGATTCGAGGAAGTGTCGCGCGGCACGCTGGGCGAACTTGCGGCAGCCTTCGACGGGCGCGAGGTGAAGGGCGAAATCGTTGTCCTGATCGACCGCGGTGCGGTGGTGAAGGCCGACGGGGCAACGGTGGAGGCGGCGCTGCGGCGGGCAATGACCGAGATGTCGGTGAAGGATGCCGCCGCGGGTGTTGCGGCACGGTTCGGACTGCCGCGGCGCGACGTGTATCAGATGGCTTTGAAGCTGGGGGCGGAATGAGCGGGGCAAGATCCTATCACGGCGGACAGGCGGCTGAGGAATCGGTGGCGCAACTCTATGCACGCTCGGGCCGGCCCATTGCGGCCCGGCGCTGGCGCGGCCGGTCGGGCGAGATCGACATCATCGCTCGCGAGGGGGAGCGGGTGGTTTTCATCGAGGTGAAATCCAGTGCCACCCACGCCCGCGCCGCCGAACGGCTGAGCCTGCGTCAGCAGGCGCGCATCTATGGCGCGGCGGCCGAGTTTCTGGGGCGCGAGCCGAAGGGATCGCTGACCGAGGCGCGTTTCGACGTGGCGCTGGTCGATGCGACCGGGCGGATCGAGATCCTGGAAAACGCCTTCGCGGCCTGATTGCATGTCGGGCGGGCTTCGGCCATCAAGGGGCACCCGCAACAGGAGGTGCCGATGCCGTTGAAAGTCGCCTTGCAGATGGACCCGATCGGTTCGGTCAACATCAACGCCGATTCGACCTTTCGCATCGCGCTGGAGGCGCAGGCGCGGGGGCATTCGCTGTTCTTCTATACGCCCGACAAGCTGGCTTTCGTCGAGGGGCGGGTGACGGCGCGGGGCTTTCCCATCGAGCTTCGCCGCGAATTGGGAAACCATGTGACCTATGGCGAAGAGGCCGAGGTCGATCTTGCCGATTTCGACGTGGTCTGGCTGCGCCAAGACCCGCCCTTCGACATGGGATACATCACCACGACGCATCTGCTCGACATGATCCATCCCCGCACTCTGGTGGTGAACGACCCGTTCTGGGTGCGGAACTTTCCCGAAAAGCTGCTGGTCCTGCGGTTCCCGCAGCTGACGCCGCCCACTGCCATCGCCCGCGATCTGGCGACGATCCGTGCTTTCAAGGCGCGGCATGGCGACATCATCCTGAAGCCGCTTTACGGCAATGGCGGGGCGGGCGTGTTCCGGCTGGACCCGAACGACCGCAACCTCGCCTCCCTGCACGAGCTGTTCACCGGGATGAGCCGCGAGCCGATGATCGTGCAGAAATTCCTGCCCGACGTGTCCAAGGGCGACAAGCGCATCATCCTGGTGGACGGCGAGCCGGTGGGCGCCATCAACCGCGTGCCGCAGGCGGGCGAAACCCGGTCGAACATGCATGTCGGCGGTCGTCCGGAAAAGGTCGGCCTGACCGAGCGCGATCTGGAGATCTGCCGCACCATCGGCCCGATCCTGAAGGAAAAGGGCCAGATCTTCGTCGGCATTGACGTGATCGGCGACTGGCTGACCGAAATCAACGTGACCTCGCCCACCGGCATTCAGGAACTGGAGCGGTTCGACGGCACCAACACGGCGGCCCGCATCTGGGACGTCATCGAGGCAAAGCGCCGCGCCTGACCTGACCGGCTGGCGCGGGGTGGCGCGGGCTGCTCCGATGGGAGACCTTCTCGGCCAGGGCCCCGCGGGGCGGCTTGGGCCATGCGTTCAGCTTTGCTG
>JASGFG010000085.1:0-15712 GCA_047605605.1 Paracoccaceae bacterium
TGCGCGGGTGGTCGGGCCAGTCCGCCATGATTTTGGCAACGCGGTCCCTGGCGCCGGCCAGCCGGGCGGTTGCGCCATCGGCCACCGCCCCCAGATAGCGGCGCACCTTCTGTTCCTGCGCCGCCATCTCTCGTTGCAGCCCGTCGATCAGGGCGGCCACGGTGTCCAATGTCTCGACCGGGCCTGCATCCGAAAGGGTGAACCCCCCGGCCAGTTCGGACAGCGGCCTGAACGGGCCTTCGGTCCAGTTGGCCAGATCGTCCAGACCGCGGCGCAGGGCGCTGGCCTCGTCGCGCAGGGCAGTCCGCGCGGTGTCGGCACCCAGGCGCAGGTCGCCCGCCTCCAAAGCCTCGGCCTCGGTCACGCGGCGCTGCGCCAGCAGCTGCGCGGCGCGATCCGCGGTGGCCTTCCATGCGGCAAGCTCTTTCGCGGGCAGGGCGGGATCGTCGACGGCATGGGCCAGCGCCCCGGCCTGCGGACGCAGCCTGTCGCGCAATCCGGCCAGCGTTTCATTGGCGGCATTCACCAGCGTCTCGGCCTGCCTGCTCTCGGCCGCAATGGCCGCGGTCAGCGCCTCGGCCGTGGCATCCGGCCGTTCCGCCACCGCGAGAAGACGGGTCAACGCGGCGGTCAATTCGCGGACAAGCTCGGGGTCGGTCTCGGCCGCGCGCAGAGCCTGAAGGTGCGACACCAGTTCTTCACAGGCCAGTTGCGTGGCGGCAAGGGCCTGCCGCGCCGTCAGCCCGACCCGGATGCGCCGCCCCGCCACGATACCCGCCAGCAGGGCAAGGGCGATGGTGATCATGCCGATGCGGGCATTGGCCGAAAACCCGATGCCGACCGGGGCCGCCAATTGCGGCGCGGCAAGGACGGCCAGCCCCTCCAGTCGGCCCAGAGGCGGCAGGATCTGAAAGTCGGGCGCGCGCGCGACGGCGATCCTGACCTGACCCGGCCGGGTCGCAATCTCCGGCCCCTCGCGGTGCAGGGACAGGGGAATGCCGCCGTCCGACCTGTCCGCCCCCGCCAGGGTCACGCGGTCCGGCACGGCCAGCGGCCCGACCGGCACCCCGGCCGTCGCGGGGTCCAGCGCGATTTCCGTCGGCGCCCATTTCCACAACGGCATCCATCCGCCCAGGTCGATGACCTCGACCCGCAGGTCGCCCAGGGGCCGATCGGGGATGGGGGCCAGCGTTCCGGCCTTGCGCTCGACCTCCAGCGTCACGGCGCATTGCAGATGGCCGGCGGCATCGGGCAGGCCATAGGCCAACCGGTAACTGCCCGGCAGAATGGCATCAAGGGGCCAGGCCTCGACCCGCAGCCGCCATGTCCTTGCCTGGGCAAAGGCGGGTTCCGGCCGGGCGGACCCAAGCTGGACCGCAGTGGTCCCGAAGGGCGGCAGGGTCCAGCAGGGAACCAGCCCCGACAGATCCGCGCCATCGGCGGCGTCCAGCAGGACCTCGGCACAGCCCCGCGCCGCATTGCCCGCGCATGGCCCCAAAGGGATCGCCCCCTGCGCCGGACCCGGCCGGGTGACGGTGATCTGCTGTGCAGGCAGGGACAACGGGGAAAGCAGGAACAAAAGAACGAAAAGGGCAAGGCGAAGGGGCATCATGACATCCCTTACTGCAAGAGCCGAAATATGTTAGAACAACCGAAAGCAGATTTATTTCACGGCGAATTTCATCTCTGACGATAGCAGGGAGCCCGCATTTTGACCATCGACAAGAATGCGCTTTTTCAGGCGCTGCTCAGCGCCTTTCCCAGCAAGGGCAAGCTTCAGATGATGCTGGGCCAAAGGTTCGATGTCCTTTACGCCGACCTTACGCCGGAAGACGCCCGCGATGTGGAATACTGGAACATCGTCCAGCAGGTCGAGGCCGAAGGCTGGCTGCCCGAACTGGCCCGCGCCGCGTTTGAAACGGTGCCGCAGAACCCCAGGGTCAGCGCGCTTGCCATCGGCACCGGCCTGACCAGCCTGTCGCCCACCCCCGCAGCCGGGCTGGGCACGACGGTTCTGGAAAAGATGGTCAAGGAGGGCGCCCTACTGATGGATGTGCCCGCCTTCCTTGACCGGCTGTCGATGCTGGAGGGGCAGGTCTGCCGGATCGAGGCGCCCGAGGGAACGGCGCTCGGCACCGGCTTTCTGGTCGGGGCAGAGATGGTGATGACCAACCATCACGTCATTTCGGGCCTGATCGGCACCACGACGCAGGCGATCTGCCGCTTTGACTTTCTGACCGATGCGCAGGGCATCGCCGTTCGCGCGGGGGTGACGGTGCCCTTCGCGCCGGACTGGCATGTGATCTCGGTCGCGCATGACCCTGCCGACACCTCGCTGGACGACAATGACGCCCCCGCACCCGACCGGCTGGATACCGCGATCCTCCGTCTGGCCCGCCCCGCCGGGCAGGAGGCGCGGCGGGGCACGGTCGGGCCGGAAAACCGGGCAAGGGGCTGGGTGGCGCTGGATGCAGGCGGGACCGTCGAGATCGGGCGCGAAATCTTCATCCTGCAACATCCGCGCGCCGCGGCGATGAAAATGGGGCTGGGCCGGATCAGCGCCCTGCCCTGGAACGGATTGCGGATGCGCTATGACGCGACGACGGAAAGCGGCTCGTCCGGCGCTCCGGTGCTGGACGCCGCACTGCGGTTGATCGGGCTGCACCACCTGGGCGATCCGAACGAGTTCCGCACGGCGACCTTCAACCAGGCTGTGCCGGTGTCGAAGATCCTGCCATGGCTGACAGAGGCGCTGCCTGCCCCGCATTTCTGGGATCAGCGGCCATGAAACTGTCGGGGTCCGAGGCGACCGACCTGCTGCGGGCGCTGCTGGCGGCCTTTCCCGACCGCGACAGGCTGCGGCTGGTCGTGGGCAAAACGCCGGTCGAGCGCAACTATGACCAGATCGTTCCCCGTTCCACGCTGGAGCCGGAGTATTTCGCGCTGGTGCAGGCCGCGAACAACGAAGGCTGGATCGACGCGCTGGTCGCGGGCCTGCGCGCGGCCGAGAGGGTATCGCCGCTGTTGCTGGCCGTTCTGGACGGCTTTGCCCGCACAAGGCCGAAATCGGTGCTGCCGCCCCATCTGGATCTGGTTCTGGACGGGGCGCCCTTTGTGAACCAGCACCCGCTGCGCACGGCGCTGAGCGAGATGACACAGGGGTTTGGCGCGCGGGTGCTTCAGGTCACCGGCGAAAGATGCAGCGGCAAAAGCTACAGCCAGTATCTGATCACCCATGTGGCCCGCCGCACCGGCGCCAGCGTCTATCCGGGCCTGTCGCTGGAGGCGACGACGACCGCGCGCGATGTGGTCGAGGATATCGCCCTGTGGTGGCGGATCGACCCGCCGCCGGCATCGCTGACCGCCGATCTGGCGCAGGATTCGACGGTCGTGATGCGGCTGGTCCGCTGGCTGGCGGCGCAGGGGCAGACGCTGGACCGCGACTGGTGGCTGATCATGGACGGCTTCGATTCACCGCGTGTCCATGACAGCGTGACCATGCTGATGACGGGGCTGGCGCAGACCATCGGCATGGGTCAGCTGGACCGGCTGCGGCTTTTCCTGCTGGCGTGGAACAGGCCCATTTCCGGCCCGCCGCCGGGGCGCGTCTTTGAACAGGGCCTTGCCGCGTTCGAGCGCGGCCACCTGAAGGCATGGCTGGACGATCTGGTGGCGCAGTTCGCGATGCCCGACAGCTTTGCCAGCACCGACGAGTTGCTGGACCTGTGCTATACCGGCTGGACCGAGGCCGCCGATCCGCTGGACCGGGCGGTCGCCCTGACACAGCGCATCCAGAAGGTCGCGGCGGCGGCCCTGGCGGCGCGGCAGGCCCAGCCATGACCGATCTGCGCAGCCAGATCCTGGACATTCCGCTGTCGCGCGCGACAGAGGCCGCGCCGCCGGATGCGCCCGGTCCCGCCGCACCCTGGATCGACGCGGCGGCGGTGCTGGTCCATTTCGATCCGCTGACGCTGAATTCCCGCAGCGGCCTGGCAGAAGCCACATCCGATGCCATGTCGGCGCTGCTGGATGCCAGCGTGCCCGCCCAGGCCGAAAGGCGGCTGCGACGGCTGCGCTCGGGCCTGCGCCGCAAGGCGCTGTGCGGATTGGGAACCGCCGCAGCGATGAGGGCGCAGATCGCTTTCAATCCGCCGCCCGATTCCCCGACACAGCGGGCCTTTGCCGCGCTGCTGGACGAGGCGGCGGGGGCCGGGGCGATACTGGCGCGCGAAGATCCCGTGGAACTGGCCGGCCTGGCCGAGGCCATGACCTGGGTCGAGGGTATCCTTCCCGCCCTGCCCTCGTCCGAAACGGTGGCCGCGGCCCTGTCGCGGGCCCGTATGGTCGCGCCGCTGCGGCGGCTGGTCGGCGAACATTTCGCCGGCCGGGCCGATGTGCTGGCCGAAATCGCGCGGCATCTGGATTTCGCCCCGCCGGACGAGATCCTGATGCTGCAAGGGCCGGGCGGGGTCGGCAAATCGACGGTTCTGGCCAAGTTCATCCTGGATGCGCTGGACGATCCGGGCCATGCGCCCACCGTCATCCTGCTGAACCTCGACACTCCGGGTATTTCGGTCGACGATCCCTTTACCCTGCTGCAAGAGGCCGGGCGCCAGTTGCGGGTTCAGCACCCCGACCTGAATGCCCGGCTGGACGAGATGGCGCAATACATCGCCTCGCTTCAACGGCGCAGCCGGTCGCAGGTGGCGCTGGAATCCGTCTCGGGCGGGGCGATCGACTGGTCGCTGATCAGCAGTCTGGCGGCCGAGGTGACGGGCATGATCCCCGGATCGCAGCCGATCCTTCTGGTGATCGACACGTTCGAGGAGGCGCAGTTCGTCGGCCGCAGCGCGGTGGACCGGCTGATGCAGCTGGTCGGCAGCCTTCAGCAGGGCAACCCCCGGCTGCGGGTGGTGATCGCCGGCCGGGTCGAGGAACGGCTGGGCAACGAAAGGGCGTTGACCATTCCGGCGCTGGATCGCGATGCCGCGCGCGAAGTGCTGGAAAAGGTGTCCGGCATCGCGGCCCTGCCCCCCGGCGTGGCAGAGGCGATCTTTGCCGTGACCGAGGGCAATCCGCTGGCGACCCATCTGGCCGCCAGGGTTCTGGCGGCCGAGGGGGCCGGGGTGCTGGCCCCCGGCACCGATCTGACACGGCTTTTGGGGCGCGTCCGCACCGAACAGGTTCAGGCGCGGCTTTACGGCCGCCTTCTGGGCCATATCCATGACGAAAGCGTCCGCAAGCTCGCCTATCCGGGGCTGATCCTACGGCGGATCACCCCCGCCCTGATCCATCAGGTTCTGGCCGCGCCCTGCGGCGTCACCGTGACGGACGAGGACATGGCCGCCGATTTGTTCGAGGACATGCGCCGCGAGGTGGCGCTGCTGGAAACCGATCCGGGCGACGGGTCTCTGCGGCACCGCGCGGATGTGCGGCGGGCCATGCTGGACGACCTGCGGGCCGAACAGCCCGCCGTCACCCAGGCCATAGACAGGGCGGCGGTGGCCTTCTACCGCGCGCAAACCGGGCCTGTCGCTCGGGCCGAGGAACTGTATCACATGATGGCGCTTGGTGCCCCCACCCCCGAGCTGGACGCCCGGTGGGAGCCGGGGGTGGAGCCGCTTCTCGCCCCGGCGCTGGCCGAACTGCCCGCACGGGCGCGGGTCTGGCTGTCGAACCGGCTGCACCTTGACCTTGCGCCCGATCTTCTGGCCGAAGCCGGGCAGGAGGAATGGGAAACCGGCACCGAACACTCCGCCCGCGCGCTGTTGCGCGACAATCTTCCCGCGGCGGCGCTGGACATCCTGAACAGCCGGGCCGACCGCCGGCGCGGCAGCCCGCTTTACCTGACCGAGGCCGAGGCGCTGCAACAGCTGGGCCGGGCGGAGGATGCGCTTCGCATCGTCGGCATGGGGCGAGCCGATGCCGAAAGCGCGGGAAACCGCGCGTTGCAGGCGCAATTGCTGCTGCTTTCGGCGCTGATCCACGAAGGCGCGCGCGCCTGGACCGCGGCCAGCGGCGATGCGGTGGCCGCGCTGCAAACGGCGCGCGATATTCGCGACGACATGCTGACCCTCCGCGCGCTGGTGCAGCTTTTGCGGCTGCACCGCAAGGGGCGCGGTCTGGCCGGCCCCGCGCCCGCCGATCTGGTGAAAGAGGCTGAGGCGCTGCTGGTCCGGCTGGGCGATGTGGCGCTGTTCGACAAGCCCGGCCTTTTGCGGGAACTGGCGGCGGAAATCGGCGCGCGCAACCCGCGGCTTCTGGCCAGCGCCCTGTCGGTGACGGGGGCCTATGTCGATCTGCCGCAGGATCTGCGCGACCGGGTGAAGGGCGATCTGACGGCGGCAATCGAAGATCCCCGCGCCCGCGATCTGGCAGGGCAGCTGGGGCTGGACAAAGACAGCCAGACCCCGGCGCGCCTGAACGTGATGGCGCTGATCCGCGCGGCCTCGGCCCCCGAGGCGCGTTTCGCGGCGACCGCGCTGGCCACCGACCTGATGACCGCCGAGATAGATGCCCGCAACGGCGGGCTGGCGGCGGTTTCGATGGCGGACATGCCGTTGATCTGGCGCCGCAGCGAGGCGGGGCCCGAAGATCAGGTCTGGGCCGTCGCAACACAGCGCGCCTTTTGACGCGCGCGGGCGAAGACGGGGCCGGGCCTGCGCCCGGCCCCCCTTTCCTTTACGATCAGTCGAGGCCCAGCTTGCCGCGCAGCGTCGACAGATCCTCGGCCAGCGCATTGACGGCCGCAGCCATGGCCACCCGATCGGCCTCGGTCAGCTTGTCATACGAGACATAGCCATCGCCTTCCTTGTATTTGTCCAGCGTCGTGTCGATGGTGGCAAAGTTCGCATCGACCTTGGCCAGGAACTCCTTGTCGTCGACCAGCGGGCGCACCAGTTCCACGATCTTTTTCGCGCCGTCGAAGTTGCCGCGGAAATCCCACAGGTCGGTGTGGGAATAGCGGTCCTCCTCGCCCGAGATCTTGGTGGCCGCCACCTCTTCCATCAGCGCGGCGGCGCCGCCCACCACGACTTCGGGCGGGAAGGTCAGGCTTTCGATGCGGGCGGACAGCGCCTTGACATCTTCCAGCAGCTTGTCGGCAACCGGGTCCAGCCCCTCGGTCGAGTTCTGTTCCCACAGCCCGTATTCGATCCGGTGGAAGCCGGGGAAGGCGGGGTCCTTCTCGGCCTGTTCATAGTCGTCGGCGCGGCTGTCGATGGCACCGTCCAGGTCCGAGAACAGCTCGGCGATCGGCTCGATCGCCTCATAGTTGATGCGGGTGGGCGCAAACAGCGACTTGGCCTTTTCCACATCGCCCGCCTTGACGGCGGCGACGAAGGCTTCGGTGTTCTTGACGAGGATGTCGGTCTGTTCCGACACATAGATCTTGTATTCGCTGATCGGCCCGACCAGATCCAGCGTCGCCTCGGCATGGGCGGCGGGGGCGGCAAGCAGCAGGCCGGCGACGGCAAGTTTCACGAAACGCATGGAAATCTTCTCCTCAAAAGCCCGTCGGGGCGGGGGTGGTGGTCCGACTGGCTTGCGGTGCCGCTGGCTGGCCGGGGTTTCAGATCGCTTCGATCAGCGGGCGACCCAACCAGTCGCCTTCGCCGAAGCCCGGCAGGGCAAAGAAATATCCGCCCCCTACCGGCTTTATGTATTCCTCCAGCGGCTCGCCATCCAGACGGTGCTGCACGGCGATGAAGGACCTTTCAAGATCCGACTGCCAGGCGATGAACAGCAGCCCCTGATCCAGCTGGCCGTTCTTCAGCACGCCGTTCACATAATTGAACGGGCGGCGCAGCATCAGGCTGGCGGCGCTGTCGGGGGTGCGGGGATTGGCAAGCCGGATATGGCTTTGCATCGACACGGCCTGCCCTTCGGGGTCGGCGGCGAAATCGGGCACGTCTGCCTCGGTCCCCTGCGGGCGGTCAAGGGGGGCGCCATTGACCTTGACCCGGCCGAAGATCCGCTCCTGCTCGGCCAGGGGGGTGCGGTCCCAGCGTTCCACCAGGTTGCGGATGATGCGGATCGCCTGATAGCTGCCACCCGAAGCCCAGTCCGGCTCGCCCCCGTCGGGACCGACCCAGACCACGCGATCCATCACCGCTCCGTCGCCGCTATCGGGATTGGCCGATCCGTCCCGAAAGCCAAGCAGGTTGCGCGCGCTTTCCACCTCGCCCGAGGGCTTGGACTGGATGACCGGCACGCCGCCCGCCTGCGCCCATTTCAGCACCAGCTGATCGGGGATGGTCTTGATGATGTCGCGCAAGGCATGGATGACGGTATCCTGCGTATGGGCACAGACCTGGATCGCCAGATCGCCATGGCACAGGTCGGCAATCAGCGCATCGTTGCGAAACTTGACCATCCGCTGAAGCACGCGCGGCTTCAGCGCCTGCAACCAAGGCCGATCCTCGAACAGCGAATTTCCCAGCGAGACGGTGATCGTCGTCGCCTGCGGCTGCACCACGGGGCCAAGGATGCCGCTGTCGGTCGGCGGAAGCCTTGCATCCACCTGCGGCACCGCACCGCCATGGGTCAGAAAGACGATGCGGTCGGTCAGTCGGCGGAACAGCCGCTCAAGCTCGGCGGGCGTATCGGCCAGGACGTGAAAGGACGCGACCATTCCGTTCGCCGGGCGCGGGGTGACGATCCCCGCCTGATGGCGGCCATAGGGCGACACGAAATCCGCACCGCCCGCCGCGCCGGCCACCGGCGCGGTGGCCACATTCTGCGGCGCCTCGGCCCGGGCCAGAACGGGGGCGGCCGCGGCCAGCGCAGCCGCGCCCGTCAAAAGCCCGCGGCGCGTGGGGGAAAAGGACGATGCCATCACCTTACTCCAGCCCGATTGCGGGATTTATCGCGGCGGCGGCGGTGGCGACGCCGCGGAACGCCCCGGCGATCTTCTGGCGGCCCGCGGTGTCCACCGTCGACCATGCGGGGTATCCCCCGCCGGTCCTGAATCCGTCCAGCGTGGCGCGGGCTTCGTCCAGCGCCTTGTGCAGCGCGGCAGAGGCATCGGGCCTGGCCGCCGCGACCAGCGGGTCGACCAGCAGGACCGACTTTGCGATCCCGTCCAGATCGGCGGAAAACTCTGCCAGATCGGACCCGGAATAGGGCGCCTGCCCCCCCGTCGCCTGATCCGCGACGCGGCCCGCCAGATCGGCCGCATTGGCAGCCAGATCGGCCGGCGCCACGTCCAGCGCCTTGACGCGATCCTTCAGCGTGGCGGCATCGGCGGCCAGCGCCTCGGCAAAGGGCAGAAGGCCCTCGGTCGAGTTCTGTTGCCACAACCCGTATTCGATGCGGTGGAATCCGGTAAAGCCCGCATCCTGCTCGCGACCAGCCAGATAGTCGGCCTGCGGGTCCATCCGGTTCGCCAGATCCGAGATGCGGCCCGATACCGGCGCCATCTGCCGCCAGGCCTGCCGCGCCTCCAGCCAGGCCTGGCGCGCGACCGCGACATCGCCCGCCGCGATCGCGTCCTTCAGCGCCGCCGTGGCGTCGATCAGCGCGCTGCCGCGGCGGTTCAGATAGACACGGTAT
Source organism: Paracoccaceae bacterium (assembly GCA_047605605.1). Taxonomy (GTDB): domain Bacteria; phylum Pseudomonadota; class Alphaproteobacteria; order Rhodobacterales; family Rhodobacteraceae; genus JAATGA01. The sequence goes on from JASGFG010000085.1 coordinate 9,553, forward strand.
TCCGACAACGGCCCGATGAAGGCGCGGGTCTCGGGCGCGGTCCGCGCCGCCTCGGATGCGGCCGTGGCCACGACCATCAGCTTGCCGCGGGGGTTCGACAGCAGACCGCAGGTGATGTCATAGGTGCCGGGCTTCAGCCGCTCGGTCAGGGTGGCGTTCAGGCCGGGGGCGATGTTCTCGCGCTCGGCCACCACCATCACGCCGTCGAGGATTTCCCACTCCAGCACCCGGTCCGAGGCATTGTGGATGCGAAAGGTCTGCTTGCCGGCGTCGACCGTCAGTTCGGCGGGATCGCAGGTGCCATCCGTCACCGTCACCACGATCTCATCGCCCGTCGCCTCGGTCCCGGCCGTCCGGGCGGCCAGCCAGAATGCCGCAAGCCCGAGAACCAGCAGCAGCCCCGAACCGCCCAGGGCGATTGCGGCGACGCGCGGCGACATCGGTTGGTTCTGTGCCATCGTTACCCCTTTTGACCGGAAACCTGCCGCTGAACCCCGTGCGGGCGCAGGAACGCCCAGAGCGTGACGACCAGCACCGCCGCCCAGACCAGCACCTCGCCCAGCACTGGCGCATCGTGATAGCCGAAAAGCCCGCTCAGCACCGTGCCGAGAAGCGATTGCACCGGCAGCGACCGGCTCAGATCCCAGACCGGCTGTTGCAGCCAGTTCCACAGGCCCGCCTCGTGCAGGTTGCGCAGGATGGACGAGGCAAGCCCCGCGGCGACAAGGATGATGAACACCCCCGTCCAGCGGAAGAAGCGCCGCAGGTCCAGCCGCACGCCGCCGCGATAGATCATCCAGCCCAGGACGGTCGCGACCAGCACCCCCAGCAAGGCGCCTGCGGGCGCCCCCGGTCCGGGGCTTTGCTGGAACAGCGCCAACAGGAAGAAGACCGATTCCAGCCCCTCGCGCGCGACGGCGAAGAATGTCATCCCGATCAGCGCCCATGTCGGCCCTCGCGCATCCGACAGGGCGGCGTCGATGTCATGCTCCATCGTCTGCCGGATCGAACGCGCCGCCTTGCGCATCCAGAACACCATCGAAAGCAGGACGACGACGGCCAGCGCGCCCACGGCGGCCTCGAACAGTTCCTGCGTCTTTTGCGGGAATTGCGAGCCGACGGCCAGAACCGCCGCACCCGCGAACAGCGACAGCGCCACCGCCAGCAGCACGCCCACCCAGACCGCAGGCAACCAGGCGGAACGCCCGGTCCGCGCCAGATAGCCGGCGATGATGCCGACGATCAGCGCAGCCTCGATCCCCTCGCGGAGCATGATCAGGAACGACGGTAGCATGTTCACCTGCCCTTCCCTGCCGCTTGGAACCGATGCCCTGAGACATCCCTGACAGAAGAAATCAGGAATTGATTACATCTGCGCCGCGGCACGCACAAGCCATGCCGGTCAGGTCGGCGGCGCAGCAGCCTTCACATTGGCCGGATATTGCTGGCGTGGGGTGAAATGCCGCAGATGCCGGGCCGCGCAATGCAGAACGGGCGCCCGATGGACGCCCGTTCAAGCCCATTCGCGAAGGGATCACAGTTTCCCGGTCAGTTCCGGGACCAGCGTGAACAGATCGCCCACCAGGCCATAGTCGGCGACCTGGAAGATCGGGGCCTCGTCGTCCTTGTTGATGGCGACGATGATCTTGCTGTCCTTCATCCCGGCAAGGTGCTGGATCGCGCCCGAGATGCCGACCGCGACATACAGCTGCGGCGCCACGACCTTGCCGGTCTGGCCCACCTGCCAGTCGTTCGGCGCATAGCCCGAATCGACCGCCGCACGCGACGCCCCGACAGCGGCGCCCAGCTTGTCGGCCAGCGCCTCGATGATCGCGAAGCTGTCCTTGGACCCCACGCCGCGGCCGCCCGAGACGACGATCTTGGCAGAGGTCAGTTCGGGACGGTCGGACGAGGCCACCTTGTCCTCGACCCAGGACGACAGGTCCGACGCCTTGGCGCCGACCGCCTCGACCGGGGCCGAGCCGTTGGTGCCGGCGGCGGCAAAGGCCGCGGTCCGCACGGTGAAGACCTTGACCTTGTCCGAGGATTTCACCGTCTGGATCGCGTTCCCGGCATAGATCGGGCGTTCAAAGGTGTCGGCATCGACCACCGCCGTCACATCCGACAGAACCATCACGTCCAGCAGCGCGGCCACCCGCGGCAGCACGTTCTTGGAAAACGCCGTTGCCGCAGCGGCGATGTGGCTGTAGCCACCAGCCAGCGACACGATCAGATCGGCCACCGGTTCGGCCAGGCCATGGCCCGCGTCATCCGCGTGCAGGACCTTGGCCACGCCTTCCAGTTTCGACGCCTCGGCCGCCGCCGCCGCAGGGCCGACAACCAGCAGCGTCACATCGCCAAGGGATTTCACCGCCGTCAGGGTCTTGGCCACCGCATCGGTCGCCAGTTGCGCGCCGTTCACATCGGCCAGCAGAAGAACGCCCATCAGATCACCCCCGCTTCGTCTTTCAGTTTCGCGATCAGCTCGTCGACCGAACCGACCTTGACCCCGGCCTTGCGGCCCGCCGGTTCAACGGTCTTGATGACCGACAGCCGCGGCGAGACATCGACGCCGTAATCGGCGGCGGTCTTTTCCTCCAGCGGCTTCTTCTTGGCCTTCATGATGTTCGGCAGCGAGGCATAGCGCGGCTCGTTCAGGCGCAGGTCGGCGGTCACGACGGCCGGCAGCTTGACCTTGATGGTCTGAAGGCCGCCATCGACCTCGCGCGTGACGGTCGCGGTATCACCCTCGATCGCCAGTTCGCTGGCGAAGGCCGCCTGAGACCAGCCCAGAAGCGCCGACAGCATCTGCCCGGTCGCGTTCATGTCATTGTCGATCGCCTGTTTCCCGGCGATGACGAGGCCCGGCTGTTCCGCCTTGACCACCGCGGCCAGCAACTTGGCCACAGCCAGCGGTTCGATGTCGGTCGCCACGTCGGCGGCGGCTTCGATCAGGATCGCGCGGTCGGCGCCCATGGCCAGCGCGGTCCGCAGCGTTTCCTGCGCCTGCTTCACCCCGATGGACACCACCACGATTTCCGAGGCCGCGCCCTTTTCCTTCAGGCGGATCGCCTCTTCCACCGCGATCTCGTCGAACGGGTTCATCGACATCTTCACGTTGGCAAGATCGACACCGGACCCGTCCGCCTTCACGCGAACCTTCACGTTGTAGTCGATCACCCGTTTCACAGGCACCAATACTTTCATTGGCACGAATCTCCCGGTTGGCCCCCGAAGGGGCGTGGCAAGCCCTCGGGGCAAGGAACTAGCCGATCCTTCCCGGCGAATACAGACCAAATCCGACAAATTCGGTCGCGCGAACGCCGCGTTTTCCTGACCGGATGGTCAATCCCGCCTCAGCCGCGGGTCAGCCCCGGAACCCACAGAACATCGTCCGCGCCATCGGCATTGGCGATGCGCCCGGCGACGAAGAACCAGTCCGACAGCCGGTTCAGATACTTGACCGCGGCGGGGTTGACCTCCTCGACCGAGGCGAGTTCCACCACCAGCCGCTCGGCCCGGCGACAGACCGTCCGGCACAGGTGCATCTGTGCGGCAAGCGCGCTGCCCCCCGGCAGGATGAAGCTGCGCAGCGGCGTCAGACGCGCATTCATCGCGTCGATTTCCGATTCGAGCCGGTCGACCTGCGGCTGGATCATCCGCAACGGCGGATATTCGGCGGTCGCATCCGCGGCCATGTCGGGGGTGCAGAGGTCGGCGCCCAGATCGAACAGGTCGTTCGAGATGCGAGCCAGCGCGCCATCCATCTCTCCCGCCGCGTGCAGGCGGGCAAGGCCGACGGTCGCATTCGTTTCGTCCACCGTGCCATAGGCCGAAACCCGCGGCGAATATTTCGGCACACGCGCGCCATTACCAAGAGCGGTTTCGCCCTTGTCGCCCGTGCGGGTATAGATCTTGGACAGAACCACCATCGCCTCAGCCCCCCCTGTGCTTGATCCAGGCCACGATGACGATCAGCAGCACGGCCACCGCCTGCGCCCCCACCCGCCACCGCATCAGCCGGTTGGAATGGCGGCGGCTGAACTCTCCGCCCTTGGCGAAACTGCCAAGGCCCAGCATCAGGATCACCAACACCACAAGACTGGCGCAGATGACCAGCAGAACCAGCGGATCGCCCATCGCGCGCCCTTTCGCTTTTCCGGTTGCGCCCGGTTTACAGCGGCCCGCACGAAAAGCGAAGCCCCGCCCGACCCCAATGCCTCAGCCCCGCGACCTCAGCCGCGCGCGACGACCCAGTCCAGCATCCGCGTCGGCAGAATCCGCCGCAGCAGGCCCGAGAAATGTGTGGGCAGCGTCACATAATACCGCGCCCGCGGATGCGGGCTTTCCAGCGCATGGATCAGCCGCGCCGTCACCGCGGAGGGGCCAAGCTGGAACCTGTCGGGGCCGGTGCTTTCATACAGCCGGTGCAGAAGGCCGCGGTATTCCTCGGCCCTGGCCGACTGCTGCCAGTCCACCCATTTCTCGAAATGCGGAATGGAGTTCACGCGGATATTGGTGCCAATGGGGCCGGGCTCGATCAGGATCACGTCGATCCCGGTTCCCTTCATCTCCAGCCGCAGCACATCAGTCAGCCCCTCGATGGCGAATTTGGTCGCCACATAGGCGCCGCGCCATTTCACCCCCACCAGCCCCAACACCGAAGAGCAGTTCACGATCCGCCCGTGGCCCTGCGCACGCATCGCGGGGATCACCCGGCGCGTCAGGTCGTGACAGCCGAACAGGTTGACCTCGAAGATTTCGCGCAAGGCGCCCCGCGGCAGATCCTCGACCGCGCCGGGACAGGCGAAGGCGCCGTTGTTGTAAAGCGCATCCAGTGTGCCGCCGGTGCGCGACAGCGCCTGATCCACAGCCTCGGCGATGCTGTCCTCGTCGGCATAGTCCAGACGGAAGCTTTCCAGCCCCTCGGACCGCAGGCGGTCGCAATCGGCCTCTTGCCGGCAGGTGGCAAAGACACGCCAGCCGCGTGCGTGCAGGCCCCGCGCCGCATCCAGCCCGATGCCCGATGAACATCCGGTGACAAGAACCGATTTCTGCGCCATGGACCCGCCTGCCCGCCGTTTTGCCCGTTGCTAGGGCCAAACGCCGGAAAGCGCAAATCCCGTCGTTCGCAGGCTGGAAATATCAAAGTCCGGCGTCGGACAGGAAACGCGCGGCGACATAGCCGTCGATGCCGTCGCCCTCGATGCGGATCTCCAGCCAGCCGTCCGGGGTCTGGCCCACCACCAGAACCTCATCGCCCTGCGCCAGCCGCCCCACCACCTCGTCCGCGGTCGAGGGGCCACCCCGGACATTCACCGCATCAGCCATCACCCGGCGGATATCCGGCACGGCAGGAGGCGATGCGGGCACATCTGCGGCCGCGGCGGGCTGCTGCGCGACGGCGGGCTGGACCGTGGGGGACTGCACGACAGGCGCGGTCATCACCGGCTGCGCGGGCGTATAGACCGCCCGCGTCGCCTGCCGCGCGGTCGAAGGCACCTGCGGCAGCGCGGTCGAGGCGGCATAGGCCCCGGTCAGCCCCAACCGTTCCTGTCCGTGATCGGCACCCGCCACCATCAGCAAACCGTAAAGCGCCCCGCACAGAAGCAATGTCAGCCTGATCATTTCCGCCACCCCCTCACGCGCCGCTCACCCTGTCGTGAACATAGCAGATCGCGGGCCGAACGCGCGGGGACAAATCGCGGTTCCTTCCCCGTTCCGATTTTCCGGCTGGACCGGCGCGCGACCCCGCTTTACACCCCCGAACCATGGCAGATCCGACCGACGACATCCCCGAGGAACAATCGCTGACCGTGGCGGAACCGCTGTCGCGCGCCATTGGCGAGCGATACCTGACCTATGCGCTGTCCACGATCATGCACCGCGCCCTGCCGGATGCGCGCGACGGGCTGAAGCCGGTTCACCGCCGCATCCTTTACGCGATGCGCGAATTGCGGCTGACCCCGACCGGGGGGTTCCGCAAATCGGCCAAGATCGTCGGCGACGTGATGGGCAACTATCACCCGCATGGCGACGGGGCGATCTATGACGCCATGGCGCGTCTGGCGCAGGATTTCAACGTCCGTTACCCGCTGGTCGACGGGCAGGGAAATTTTGGCAACATCGACGGCGACAGCCCCGCCGCCAGCCGCTATAC
>JASGFG010000086.1:0-15479 GCA_047605605.1 Paracoccaceae bacterium
CGATCGTGCCGATGTTGACGTGCGGTTTCGTACGTTCAAACTTTGCCTTTGCCATTCCCGGGCGCCTCGCATTGGGGGGTCCGGCAGCCGGACCCGTAGATACTCGGGCGGCGACTTAACGACTGGCAGGGGGAAAATCAAGCGGCAGTTGGCTTTTCCCACAGCTTCCGTCAGGGCGTCGCGGCGGCCTATGGGGCAGGCTGAGGGGCCGCGGCGGGGTGCGCGCTCATGCTGGTGGGCTTAGGCGGGGTCCTGACGGGTTTCTGGGGCAGGCCGAACCATTCGGGATGTTCCAGCATCCAGTCCTGCACCGCCTTGGCGGCGTTGTAGGACAGGATCGCCATCTGCTCTTCCTTGGTCTGGGTCAGGCCGGAACCGATGAAGGTCTTGCCCGACATGCCCTCGAAGACGGTGATCTGCTTGGCCTCGGGGTTCAGCTTGGTCTGCGCCGCATCGTCCCAGACCGTGACGGTGATCGCCAGGGCCGAGCGCGGCTTCAACACGACCGGAACGCCGGGCGGGGCCAGCGCATAGGCATCGACGCTGATCCCGAGATTGTAGAGCTTGGTTCCCGTTGCGTCATAGCGGCGGAAGCGGTCGTCGATGGCCTTGGTCATCGCCGCCTTCCATTCCTCTTGCGACGCCTCGCGCGAGATGGCGATCTTCTGCATCTTTTCGGTCACGACGATGTTCAGGCCAAGCGCGAAATTGCCCATCGGTTCGGGCGGTTCGTTCAGGTCGTTCTTCTGGCAGGCAGCAAGCAGCGAAAGGCCAACGACAAGGGCCGCGATGCGGGCGAGGGTCATGCGAATGGCTCCGTTCCGTCCGCACGCTGGCGGCATCGCGCAAGGGATAGCCGGTCGGCCCGCGCTTCGCAACCATGCCGGCTTTGCCCGCCCCCGGCGGCGCCCTATACTCTGCCGGCAGGAGGCAGAATTGACCCAGGCCCGCCCCATACCCGACGCCAGCCCCCCGTCCGGCCCCCTGCCCCGGCCCGTCCGTGTTCCGCTGGCGACAGAGCCGCTGGGGATCATCGGATCGTTCCGCGCCGCGCGGCGCAACGTGCTGGCGCTGGTGCCGGAGATCGCCACCCATGCCCCGATCATCTCGGGGCGGACGGGCAAACGCTGGCATATGGTGATGGAGCCGGGGGCGCTGCGCCGCATCCTGCGCGACAACGTGGAAAACTATCCGAAATCGGTCGTGACCAAGCTGATTCTCGGCCCCGCCATCGGCGACAGCCTGTTCGTGGCCGAGGGCGCGCACTGGCACTGGCAGCGGCGTGCGGCGGCGCCGGTCTTCTCGCACAGGAACATCGCAGCACTTGGCCCGGTGATGACCGCCGCGGCCGAGCGCGCCGCCGAACGGATCGGCGCGGGCGCGGGCCGGACCGTCGACTGTTTCGACGAGATGGTGGCCGCCACCTTCGAGGTGATTTCGGACGTCACCTTTTCGGGCGGCGAGGGGTTCGACCGCGCGGGCATCCATCGCGCCATCGAGGGCTATATCGCCCAGACCGCACGCGTCTCGCTGCTGGACATCCTGGGCGCGCCGGGATGGGTGCCCCGGCCGATGCGGCTGGTGACGGGTGCGGCGCTTCGGCAGATGAAGCAGGTGGCCGATACCGCCATATCCCGCCGTCGGGCCGCGGGGGCAAAGGCGCCGCCAGACCTGCTGGACCTGCTGATGGCAGGCGCCGACCCCGAGACCGGGCGCGCCATGTCGGCGGACGAGTTGCGCGACAACCTGCTGACCTTCATCGTCGCGGGGCACGAGACGACGGCGCTGACGCTGGCCTGGGCGCTTTACCTGTGTGCCTTCGACCCGGCGGTGCAGCAGGCGGCGCGGGACGAGGCGCAGGCGGTTCTGGGCGATCGCGCGGCCACCGCCGCGGATCTGCCCGCCCTGCCCCGGACCCGCCGCATCGTCGAGGAGACGCTGCGCCTTTACCCGCCCGCGGCCTTTGTCTCGCGCACGGCGATGGCGCAGGACCGGCTCTGCGGGCGCGAGGTTCTGCCGGGCGATACGGTGATCCTGCCGATCTATGCGATCCACCGCCACCACAAGCTCTGGTCCGACCCCGACAGGTTCGACCCGGCCCGCTTTGCCGGACCGGCCCCCGACCGCTTTGCCTTTCTGCCCTTCGGCGACGGGCCGCGCATCTGCATCGGCGCGGGGTTCGCCATGCAGGAGGCGGTGATCATCCTTGCGACGCTGCTGGCACGGCTACGCTTTGCCCCGGTTCCGGGGCGCGACCCGCGGCCGGTGATGATCCTGACCCTGCGCCCCGAAGGCGGCGTCTGGTTGCAGGTCGACCGCGCGCCCTGATGCCGCGGCGCCGATCACCAGCCGGTGATCGCATCCGCGCGGCCCCTTGCGGGCGCGCGGCGCGCTGCTAGCGTGAAGGCCGCGAAAACCGCCCGAAAGGCCAGCCATGCCCCGCGCCGCCGCCCTGATCCTGCCGCTTGTCCTTGCCGGCCCGGCCCTGGCCGACAGCCGCATCCCCATCCATGTCACCTTCGACCCCGAGGCCGCGAAGCAACTGGCCCAGATGGGCGAGATGGTCACGATCTCGGCCCATTTCTATGGCGAGGCGAAACCCGATTCGACGCTGGAGCCCGACGAGATGGGCGAGATCACCCTGGGGCTGGAAGAGTTCACCGTCGCCCCGCGCGATGTCACGGTCGACACCGGCGCCAGTCTTGCCGTCGCCCCCGCCGAACAGGTCGCGGTGCCGATGCTGAACGTCAACGTCTGGACCGCCCGCTATGCCGACGAGAACAACCTGCTGGATTGCGGCATCGTCGACGGCGCGGTGGCGGAGCTGACCGGCAAGGTGCAGGAAATCGCCTGCAAGCTGCTGCCGCCGGACCAGATCCAGACCGATACGCCCCCGCCGGACTGATGGCGCGGGCTTTCGGGCGGCCGCGGAATCCTCGCGGCCGGAACCGGGGGGTGCCCTCGCGCCTGCCCGGCGCCGCTTTCCCCCGCGCCCAAAGCGTGATTGATTGCGGCAAAGACCGGAAAAGAACGATGGACACCCGCGAGATCCTTGCCCGCCTGATCGCCTTTGACACGACCAGCCACCGCCCCAACATGGGCCTGATGGAATGGGTGCGCGACCTTCTGGCACAGGCGGGGATCGCATCGGTGCTGATCCCCGACGCCGCCGGGACCAAGGCGAACCTCTATGCCACCGCAGGGCCGGCCGACCGGGGCGGCGTGATGCTTTCCGGGCATACCGATGTCGTCCCCGTGGACGGACAGGCCTGGACCCGGCCACCCTTTGCCCTGACCGAGGAGGACGGGCGCCTTTACGGCCGCGGCACGGCCGACATGAAGGGCTTTGTCGCCTGCGCCGTCGCCGCCATGCTGAAGGCGGCCCGCCGGCCGCTGGCGACGCCGCTGCACCTTGCCCTGTCCTATGACGAGGAGATCGGCTGCATGGGCGTCCGGTCGCTGATCGACATGCTGGAGGCGGCCCCGCTGCGCCCCGCGCTCTGCATCGTGGGCGAGCCGACGGCGATGCAGGTCGCGACCGGCCACAAGGGCAAGGTCGCCCTGCGCGCCACCTGCACCGGGCGCGAGGGGCATTCGGCGCTGGCGCCACTGGCCCTGAACGCGCTGCACCTTGCCGCCGATTTCATCTGCGCCATCCGCGACCTGCAGGCGGATGTGGCGGCCCATGGCCTGCGCGACGGCGATTATGACGTGCCCTATACGACGATCCATGCCGGAAAGATGTCGGGGGGGGTGCAGGTCAACATCGTGCCCAATGCCGCCACCATCGACTTCGAGATCCGCAGTCTGGCAGGCGACGACCCCGAGGCGCTGATCGCCCGCCTGCGCGCGGCGGCCGAAGGCATCGCAGCCCCGCTGCGCGACCGTTTCCCCGAGGCTGCGATCCGCGTGGAACGGCTGTGGGACTATCCCGGCCTTGGCACGCCGACCGATGCGGGGGTGGTGAACTTCGTCAAATCGCTGACCGGCGCGAACGGCACCATCAAAGTCGCCTTCGGCACCGAGGGCGGCCTGTTCGACCGCAGGCTGGGCATTCCCACCGTCATCTGCGGCCCCGGTTCGATGGCGCAGGGCCACAAGCCCGACGAATACGTCACCACCGAACAGATCGCCCGGTGCGAGGCGATGCTGGATGCGCTGCTGGCCCGGCTGGAAGGGACGCTCTGACCGATGTCGGGGCGCAGCCGCGTCACCATCCAGCAGACGCAGCGGCTGGCGCTGAACGGCTCGCTCCAGACCTCGATCCGGCTGCTGCGCGCCGATGCCGAGGGGCTGACCCGGTTTCTGGAGGAACAGGCCGCCGAGACCCCCGCCCTGCGTCTGGACCCGCCGCCGGAACGGGCGCCAGGCGAATGGCTGCCGCGCTGGCACGCCGCCTTTGCCGCGCCCGAGGCGGCCGATGTCGCGGGGCCCGATGCCAGCCTTCTGGCGCATGTGATGGAAAAGAGCACCCGCCTGCTGCGCAACCCGCGCGAACGCCAGATTGCGCTTGTGCTGGCCGAATCGCTGGAGCCGTCGGGATGGCTGGGCCGCCCGCTGCCGGACATCGCGGCCGAGGCGGCAGCCCCCCTGCCCGAAGTCATGGATGTTCTGGACCGGCTGCAAAAGATCGACCCGCCGGGCCTGTTCGCGCGCAACCTTTCCGACTGCCTGAGGCTTCAGGCGGTGGAGACGGGGCGGATGGATGCGACGCTTGCGGTGATGCTGGATCACCTGGATCTGGTGGCCAGGGCCGACTTTGCCCGCCTTGCCCGGCTGGCCGGCACGGACGAGGGGGAAATCGCCACCCGGCTGCGGCTGATCCGCAGCTTCGACCCCAAGCCGGGGGCGCAGTTCGCGCCCCTGTCTGCCTCGCACCTGCGCGAGCCGGATCTGGTCGTGCGGCGCGGACCCTCGGGATGGGACATCGCGCTGAACCATTCGTCCCTGCCCGCGATCCGGGTCGAGGGGGGCGGCGCAGAGGCCACGACCGCCCGTGCCATCGCCGCGATGGTCCGGCGGCGCAATGCCACGCTGCTGGCCGTGGGGGTCGAGATCCTGCGCCGCCAGACGACCGCCCTGACCGAAGGGCGCGACCATCTGGTGCCGATGACCATGGCCTCGGTGGCCGAGGCGATCGGGCTGCATGAAAGCACAGTCAGCCGGGTCGTCGCCGGAACCGCGGCCGACACCCCGCGCGGCACGATCTGGTTGCGGGGGCTGTTTTCGGCCGCCGTCGGCGACAGTTCGGGCGCGGCGCTGCGCGAAAGGTTGGCCCGGCTGGTGGCCGACGAAGACCCCGCGCAACCACTGGACGATGCCGAACTGGCAAGGCGTCTGGCGCCCGCGGGCAATCTGGCGCGGCGGACCGTGGCCAAATACCGGGCCGACCTGTCAATCCCGACCGCCGCCGCCCGCCGGCGCCTGCGCGCGCGAAAGCGTCCCTGAGTGTCGTGCCGCCCCCGCATCCGGTCCTCAGGGCCGGTCCTCAGGGCGCGCGCCGACAGCATCAGGTCGCTGGCGGGGCTGACCACGGGCCGCCCGTGAATTATGCAGGGCGGGCGAACAGATATGGAAAGCGGCAGATGGCCTATCTTCTTGGCGTCGATACCGGCGGCACCTATACCGATGCGGTCATCGTCGACGATGCGACCGACCGCGTGCTGGGCAAGGCGAAATCCCTGACCACGCGCGCGGATCTGGCGCTTGGCATCGGACGGGCGGTCGATGCGGCGCTGGCCGGCGCAGGCATAGCCCCGGCCGAGGTGGCGCTGGTCTCGCTTTCGACCACGCTGGCCACGAATGCGCTGGTCGAAGGGCAAGGCGGGCGCGTCGCGCTGATCTTCATCGGCTTCGATGCCGGCGATCTTGAGCGCGGCGGTCTGACCGAGGCGCTGAAGGGCGATCCGGTGGTGCAACTGGCGGGCGGACACAGCCATGCCGGGCTTCAGTCCGCGCCCTTGGACCTTGCGGCGCTGGAGATGGCCGTGACCGGGCTTGGCGCCGATGTGATGGGCTTTGCGGTGGCCGCCCGCTTTGCCACCCGCAATCCGGCGCACGAGATCGCCGCGCGCGACCTGATCCGCCGCGTCACCGGCCGCCCCGTCACCTGTTCGCACGAACTTTCGGCGCAGCTGAACGGGCCGAAACGCGCCTTGACCGCCGTTCTGAACGCGCGGCTGATCGGGATGATCGACCGGCTGGTCGCGGCCTGCGAACGACACCTTGCCGCTTCGGGCATCGCCGCGCCCCTGATGGTCACGCGCGGCGACGGGGCGCTGATCTCGGCCGCGATGGTGCGCGAGCGGCCCATCGAGACCATCCTGTCAGGCCCCGCGGCCAGCATCGTGGGCGCACGCTGGCTGACCAAGGCAAGGGATGCGCTGGTCTCGGACATCGGCGGCACCACCACCGACGTCTGCCTGCTGCGCGACGGCCTGCCCGAGATCGACCCCCAGGGCGCCCGCGTCGGCGGCTTTCGCACCATGGTCGAGGCGGTGGCCATGCGCACCACCGGCCTGGGCGGCGACAGCGAGGTCCATGTCATCGCCGAGGGGCTGTCGGGCAGCCTGCGCCTTGGTCCGCGCCGGGCGGTGCCCGTCTCGCTTCTGGCGGTCGACCATCCGCAGATGGTCCACGCCGCGCTGGACCGGGCGCTGTCCACCGAAACCTCGGGCGAACATGACGGGCGGTTCGTGATCCCGATGGGCGGAAGTGCGGGCGGCCTTTCCCCGCGTGAGGTGACGGTGCTGAACCGCATCGCAGCACCGATGCCGATGGCCGCCGCTCTGACCACCCGGCTGGAGGCTGCGGCCCTGGATCGTCTGATGGCGCGCGGGCTGGTGATGATCGCCAGCGTCACCCCCTCAGATGCCAGCCATGTGACCGGCGGGCTGGCGGCATGGGACGCCGCCGCCGCGGAAAAGGCGGTGCGGCTGATGGCACGGCGGCGCGATGGCGCGGGCCAGCGCATCGCGGGCGATGCCGCGGCAATGGCGCAGCGCATCATCGACCAACTGACTCGGCAGACCGCCGACTGCCTGCTGGAGGCGGCCTTTGCCGAAGATCCGGCCTTTGCCGATCCGCCCGAGGTTCTGGCCCGCCATGCGCTGACCCGCGCGGGTCTGTCGCATCATCGCGGGGTAATGCAGATCACCGCCCGGCTTGGCGTCCCGGTGATCGGCCTTGGCGCCTCGGCGCCGTTCTATTATGGCGCCGTCGGGCGGGAGCTGGGCTGCGAGATGATCCTGCCCGAACATGCCGGGGTCGCGAATGCGATCGGGGCGGTGGTGGGCCAGGTTGCGCAGCGTGCCTCGGGTTTTGTGTCCAGCCCCGCCTCGGGCCGGTTCGTGGCGCATCTGCCGGGCGGCCCCAGGGCCTTTGGCGATCGGGACGAGGCGCTGGAGGCGATGGAGGCCGCCGTCCGCGCCGAGGCCGGGGCCCGCGCCCGCGCCGCGGGGGCCGAGGACCTGCGTCTGACGGCCACCCGCGCCATCAAGGAGGCGCAGGTGGAGGGAAGCATGATGTTCATCGAGGCCACCGTGACGGTCACCGCCACCGGCCGCCCGCGCATCGCCCACCCGGTCGATTTACCCCTTGACGCCCCCTTGCCGCTTCAATAGTCAGCCGCGCAGTGGCTAGGTAGCTCAGTTGGTTAGAGCATGCGACTCATAATCGCAGGGTCGGGGGTTCGAGTCCCCCCCTCGCCACCACCGCCCCCCCCACTATTGGCGCGTCCAGGTTGAGCAGTTGGTCCATGTGGCCGATCACGTCGACCAGCGCATAGCCGTTTTCACCCTTGGGGTGCACGACGATGCGGGTGACAACGCGGCGCAGCGCGTCGACGGATCCTCGATCGAACTTCGCTGACCCGTCGGACACAGCCTGCGCCAGATCGCGGATCGCCCTGCCGTATTCGTCTGCGGCCCTAGGGTGCAATTCGATCACCGTGGGATCGGCCGTTGCCTGCGCCAGATCTGCCGCAGCGTCCGCTGCTGCACGCTTGGCCTCGATCACCTGCGCCTCGGCCTCGGGGCCCTCGATCAGCCCGCGCGCCATCATATCGACCAGCCGTCGGTATTTGGCGGCTACGTCGGTCACGCGGCGCTCGATCTGCGCCTTGTCCTTGCGGGCCGCATCGGCCAGCCGCCGACGTTCGGCGGCATAGACCCGCACGAATTCGCGCAGATACTCCGGCCGGTCCATCTGTTCGCGCAGTCGATCGAGGATTGCCGCCTCGATCCGGTCGAGCCGGAAACGGGCGGTGTTGGTGCAGCTGCCGCTTTGGGTGGCGGTGCTGCAGCGGATTCGAATAGCATCGCCGGCGCGATCATGGATCACCATGCCGCCGCCGCAGCTGGCGCAGCGCAACAGGCCCGAGAAGGGACGCGGGGGCGCCTTCGTTATTTCGCCCCGGGCGGCAGCGGTGGATTGATCTACCCGTCGCGCCTCGGCCTGGGCGAAAAGATCAGCGGGCACGATCCGCAAATGCTCGGCCGCGACTTCCTGATGTCGGTCCTGCGGATTGTCGCGATTCACGCGCCGCCCGGTGTCGGGATCGCGGACCATGGTGACACGATTCCAGACCAGCCTGCCGTCATACATGGGGTTGCGCAGGATGCCATAGCCGCGTCTGTGCGCTCTGGCATCACCACGGGCGGGACCGTCGCGGGATCGCAGATCACCACGGCCACCACGACCGGCGGCGCTGTACTGGGGGCGGGCGTGGTGCAGGGATCGGCGCAGGGTGCCCCCATCCTCGCGCAGGGCGTTGCCGCTGGGGCGCAGTCGGGTGGCATCCTGTCGGGTGTAGGCGGCATCGGTGGACTTGTCGGAATGATCCTGCCGGGGCTGTTCAAGGAGGGTGGCTATTCCACCAGCCCCGTGACCTCTGCGGCGGTCTCACCTGCACTGTTCCGCCATGCCCCGGCTTATGCCGAAGGTACGGCAAACACCTCTGGCATTCCGGCCCTGCTCCACGACAACGAAGCAGTCATCCCGCTGAGCCGTGGCCGCAAGGTCGGTGTTGAACTGAGCGGGGACGCGGCGGGCGGGGGCAACAACGTAACGCAGCACATGACCTTCAATATTGAGTCTCCCACCCCGGAAGCCTTTCGCAGGTCGCAGAAGCAGAATGCGGCAGACATGGCCACCGCAGGGTCGAAGGCGGCTCGCGACATTCGCTAGGAGGATCACCCATGGCATACGTTGAACGCGAACGCCCCGGCAGCCCTTGGGGCATGTATCACAACCTCCTTGCCCCCACGGCGGCGCTTCTCCGCGCCTACCATAAGGCCGGGATCAGCGTCACTCTGATGGGCGACGGGACCACTTACAGGGCCGATAGGCCGCTGCCCCGGCATCTGTGGCCTTTGGAAGACGAAGATTAGGCCGGTCCCTGCGTCAGCAGGGATGCTTTAGTGGGTACAATAAGCGGTACAATAAGCCGATTCGAAAAGCTGCCCGAAGGGCGTTTTTCTTAACGATTTCAGGTACTTAGGTGAATGGCGGAGAGGGTGGGATTCGAACCCACGGTGGGCGCAAACCCACAACGGTTTTCGAGACCGCCCCGATCGACCACTCCGGCACCTCTCCGCGCTTTTGGGGGTCGTCTATGGGCGCGGGGTGTAGCCGCCCTTTCCGACGGTTGCAAGCCCCATTTCCGCTCGCCGCAATCCGGCCCCGGACATCACGCCAGCTTCATCGGGCCGCGCTTGGCAAGCGACGCCATGCGGGCTAGCTGTGGGGCCTGCCGGAATGATCGGGGAAGGCCGCTTGCCATGCCGAAAAGATTTGCCGCCCTTGCGCTTTGGGCTGCCGCCTCGCTCTGCGCCGCGCCGGCGGGCTGGGCGCAGATACCCGCCGCGCCGCCGGTGGTCGCAACGGATGCCATCCGGCAACTGGCCGACACGCTGATGATCGGGCCGGTCGTCGACATCCTGCGCGACGAGGGGCTGGAATACGGCAAGACGCTGGAAGACCAGATGTTCGCCGGCCGCGGCGGCCCCCGGTGGGAGGCGCAGGTCGATCACCTTTATGACCCCGCGCGGATGCGAAGCATATTCGATGCCGCCTTCGCGGACGAAATGGCCGGGGACCCGGTGGCCGTGCGCGCGGGACAGGATTTCTTTGGCAGCGAACTGGGCCAGCGCATCCTATCGCTGGAGACCGAGGCGCGGCGCACCTTGATGGATGATGCCGCCGAAGATGCCGCCCGCCTGCGCTTTCAGGAGATGGAGGCCGCGGACGATCCCCGGCTGCGGCAGATCCGCCGCTTTGCCGAGGTGAACGATCTGGTCGAGATGAATGTCGTCGGCGCCCTCAACTCCAACCTCGCCTTCTATCGGGGCATGTCGGATGCCGGCGCCTTTGGCGGCATGGCCGAAGAAGACATGCTGGCCGATGTCTGGGGTCAGGAAGACAGTGTGCGGTCGGAAACCGAGGACTGGCTGTTTCCCTATCTGACGCTGGCCTATGCCTCGCTGTCGGATGACGAGCTGAACGCCTATATCGCCTTTTCGGAAAACCCGCAGGGCAAGAAGCTGAACATCGCCACGTTCACCGCTTTCGACCGCGTCTTTACCGAAGTGTCGCGCGACCTGGGCCGCGCGGCCGCCCGCCAGATGCAGGGGCAGGATCTCTGACCCGCAGACCGGGCAGGCCGGTTACTTGCCCTCTTCGGGGTAAAGCGCCCGGCATTGGCGCACGACGCTTTCGGCCTGCCGCGACAAGGTTGCCCGCCTCTGCTTGAGGCTTTGCAGCTTGAGCGATTCGGCATTCAGGTCGATGGCGCGCGGGCGTGAAACGGTTTCCGGCCGCTCGTCCCAGCACATGCGGCTGACGGGCTTTCCGCCGGGCCGCACGGGCGGGCCATAGCAGGGCACCCAGACCGGGCGCCATTCGGTGCTGTATTCGATCGCATAGCCACGCGACAGGTTGCGCTCCGATTCCGCGATCAGGCGGTCGACGGTGCGCAGGTCGCGCGTGTTGCGGTTGATGCATTGCTCTTGTGGCGTGCCGCAGGCGGCAAGGACGGCCAGGGCGGCAAGGGGAACAAGACGCAGGCGCATGGTGAAAACCTCCCCGATTCAGGGGACAGGATAGTGCTTCCGCGCGCGACGGCAATGCACCCTTTGCCGCCTCCGCGCCGATCTGCTAGGCGGGGCGGCGACGGCAGGGGGAAGGCGACGATGACCGCAAGCATGGACCGGCAGAAAGCCACGGCCGCCGACTGGTTCCGCCAGTTGCGCGACCGCATCGTCACAGCCTTCGAGGGGCTGGAGGAGGCGCATCGGTCCGATGCGCCCGCCGGCCGGTTCGAGGTGACGCCCACGGCCCGCGATGGCGGCGGTGGCGGAGTGATGAGCGTGATGCGCGGCGGCCGCGTGTTCGAGAAGGTGGGGGTCAACGTCTCGACCGTGCATGGCGTGCTGGGCGAACGGGCGCAAAAGGCGATGGCCGCGCGCGGCGTTCCGGGCATGGCGGAGGATCCGCGCTTCTGGGCCTCGGGGATCAGCCTTGTCGCGCATATGGTCAACCCGCACGCGCCTGCCGTCCACATGAACACGCGGATGTTCTGGACGCCCGGCGCCTGGTGGTTCGGGGGTGGCGCGGATCTGAATCCCTGCATCGAATATGCGCTGGATACCGCGCATTTCCACGACGCGCTGCGCGCCGCCTGTGACGCGCATTCGCCGGATTACTATGGCCGGTTCAAGGCCTGGGCGGACGAATATTTTTTCATTCCGCATCGCGGGCGCGCGCGGGGCGTGGGCGGTATCTTCTATGACGATCTGAACAGCGGCGACTGGTCCGCGGATTTCGCCTTTACCCGCGCCGTGGGCGAGGCATTCCTGCCCGCCTTTCTGCCCTTGGCCGCGCGCCGGATGGAAATGCCCTGGTCCGCCGCGGATCGCGAGGCCCAGCTTGTCCATCGCGGCCTTTATGCGGAATACAACCTCGTCTACGACCGGGGGACGAAATTCGGGCTGGAAACCGGCCACAACCCGGATGCAGTGCTGATGAGCCTGCCGCCCCTGGCAAAGTGGATCTGAGGATGGCCGATATCGTCGTCAAGGCAGCCTATGCCACCGTCGCCGACGAAGACGGCCTGCGCTATGTCGGCTTTGTCGATGCGCTGGAGGAAAGCTATGCCCTGTTCCGCCAGCCCGTGACCGGCGGCCCCGTCTGGTTCGAGGTCAATGACGAGGATTTCGGGGCCGAAGACGCCATCCTCTCTGCCCAGTTCCGCGATGGAAGTCTGGAGATAGCCCTGCGGCCGGGGGTCGCGGGCCGCTTTGGCTATGCCCAAAGCGTGTCGATCCGGCTGAAATCCTGCGAAGGGGGCGAGGCGGCCTTGAAGGCCCTGGCGGGAATGACGGGCCTTGCGCTGGACTAGGCACCGCTGAACGGGTGCCACGCGGAAAGGCCCCGGTTCGCGAGGGAACCGGGGACAGGCGCGACGGCAGGCCGAAACCCGCCCGTGCCCCTAGCGCAGCACGAAGGGGTTCGGCTGCTCCACCCCATAGTCGACCCAGACCGCCTTGGTTTCGAGGTATTCGCGGATCGCCTCCTGCCCGCTTTCGCGGCCGACGCCGGATGCCTTGAAGCCGCCAAAGGGCGACATGTAGCTGACTGTGCGATAGCAGTTGGTCCAGATCATCCCCGCACGCAGCTTTTTCGGGGCGATGAACATGCGGCGCTGGTCCTGCGTCCAGACCCCGGCGGCAAGACCATAGGGCGTGTCGTTCGCCATCGCCCAGGCCTCGTCATCGTCGCGAAAGGTCATGATCGACAGGACCGGGCCGAACACCTCGGTCCGGGCGATGGCCATGCCGGGGGTCACGCCGGAAAACACCGTGGGCTCGATGAACCGCCCGTCGCCGCATTCCGGCCGCGCCGCCGGCTGGCCGCCCATCAGGCAGGTCGCCCCGTCGGCGCGCGCCATCTCGATACAGTCGAGGATGCGGCGGAACTGCGGGGCGGTCGTCACCGGGCCGACCTGCGTGGCCGGGTCCAGCGGGTCGCCCATCCGCGCGGTCGCCGCCAGCGCCAGGAACTTTTCCACAAAGGCGTCGTGCAGGCTTTCATGGACGATGGCGCGCGATCCGGCGATGCAGGTCTGCCCCGTGGCGGCAAAGATGCCCGACACCACGCCGCGCACGGCATTGTCGAGCCTTGCGTCGTCGAACACGATCTGCGCCGACTTGCCGCCCAGTTCCAGCGTCAGGCGCTTGAACGTGTCGGCGGCGGTCTTGGCGATGGCGCGGCCCGACCCTTCGCCCCCGGTAAAGGCGATCTTGTCGACGCCGGGATGCGCGGTCAGGGCCGCCCCCGCCTCGGGGCCAAAGCCGGTGACGACATTGACCACGCCGGGGGGAAAGCCCGCCTCCTCGACCAGCTTCATCAGTTCGAGGGTAGAGGCCGAGGTGAATTCCGAGGGCTTGATCACCATGGTGCAGCCCGCGGCCAGCGCCGGCGCCATCTTCCACGTCAGCAGCAGCAGGGGCGAGTTCCACGGCGTGATCGCCGCCACCACGCCCACGGGTTCGTGGCGGGTGTAGGTGAACATGTCGGGCTTGTCGATCGGCAGGACCGCGCCCTCGACCTTGTCGGCCAACCCGCCGAAATAGTGGAACCATTGCGGGATATACCCGCATTGCCCGCGCATTTCCGCCCAGAGCTTGCCGTTGTCGCGCACCTCGGCCAGGGCCAGACGGTCGGCATCGCGCGCGATCAACTCGCCCAGACGGCGCAGCAGAAGGCCGCGCTGCGTGGGGTGCATCGCCGCCCAAGGTCCGGTTTCCAGTGCGGCACGGGCCGCGCCGACCGCCCGGTCCACATCCTCGGCGTCACAGCGAGGAATGCGCGCCCAGACCTTGCCGGTAAAGGGATCGTCGCTGTCGAACCTTTGCCCCGAGGCGGCGTCAAGCCACTCTCCGCCGATGAACACCTTGAAATCGTGGATGCGGTCGTCGCGCTTTTGCATATGAGTCTTGCCTTGGATCCTAGAACTCGATGACCTGGCGGATCGCCTCGCCGTGGTGCAGACGGTCGAAACCCAGGTTGATGTCGTCAATGGCGATGCGATGGGTCATCAGCCGGTCCACCGGCAGCTTGCCCCGCCGGTAAAGGTTCAGGAATCGCGGAATGTCGCGCGCAGGAACGCCCGATCCGAGATAGCTGCCCCGCAGGCTCCGCTCCTCGGCCACCAGCGTCAGGGGAGAGATGTTCAGCACCGCCTTGGGGTTGGTCAGCCCGGCCGAAATCGTCGTGCCGCCCCGCCGGGTAAAGGAAAAGGCCGATTCCAGCGCGCGCGCCGATCCGGCGAATTCCAGCGCCGCATCGACGCCGCCGCCCGTCGCCTCCCTGATCCGGGCGGTCAGCTCGGGGTCGGTGGCCTGAAAGCAATGGGTGGCGCCAAGGTCGCGCGCAAAGTCCAGCTTGGCGGGCAGCGTATCGACCGCGACGATGGTTTCCGCCCCCGCCGCCACCGCGCCCAGGATCGCGGCCAGACCGACGCCGCCCAGACCCACAACCGCCGCTTTCGCGCCCGGCGGCACCGCCCCCATGTTGAACACCGCCCCCGCCCCGGTCAGCACCGCGCAGCCCATCAGCGCGGCGATGGTCAGCGGCAGGTCGCGGTCGATCTTTACCAGGCTGCGGCGCGAGATCACCGCATGGCTGGCGAAACTGGAAACCCCGGTCATGTGATGCACGCGCTGCCCGTCACGCGACAGCCGCGTGCCGCCGCCCAGCATCTCGCCCCGCCCGTTCGCCGCCGCGCCCGGCTCGCACAACGCCGGGCGGCCTGCCTGACAGGGGCCGCAATGTCCGCAGGACGGGACAAAGACGAAAACCACGTGGTCGCCCACGGCCAGATCCTCGACCCCCTCGCCCAGCCGTTCGACCACACCGGCGCCTTCGTGACCCAGCACCATCGGCACCTGCCGGACGCGGTCGCCGTTGATGACAGACAGGTCGGAATGGCACAGGCCCGCCGCGGCGACGCGCACCAGCACCTCGCCCCTTTGCGGATCGTCAAGGTCGATTTCGCCCACCGTAAGGGGCCGGGTTTCGGCATAGGGTCCGGGACGGCCGATTTCCTCAAGCACGGCGGCGGTGATCTTCATGGCATTTCCTTCCTGCCGCCGTCAGTGGACGGCCGCATACATGATCTTTTCCTCGGTCGCCTCCTCGATGCCGAATTCCTCGACCACGCGGCCCTGCCGGGCGACCAGCACTCGGTCGGCAAGGTTCATGATTTCCGGCAGGTAGGAGGAGATGACCACCACGGCCAGACCACTTTCGGCCAGCTCGTTTATGACGGCGTGCAGCTCGGCGATCGCCCCCACATCGACGCCGCGGGTCGGTTCGTCAAAGATCACCAGCTTCGGCCTTTGCGCCAGCGATTTGGCGATGACGACCTTTTGCTGGTTGCCGCCCGAAAGCTCGATCACCTTGGCATTGCCGTCGATGGC
>JASGFG010000087.1:0-14850 GCA_047605605.1 Paracoccaceae bacterium
GTCAGGAACGGGCCAGCCGGTGGAACATATGGGTGTAGCTGGCCACCCCCAGAACCGGCACCAGCAGGTTGATGACCGGAACGCTCAGCGGCACGGCCATCAGCGTTCCGGCCAGCCAGACCTGCCAGAAATACCGCTGCCGCAGGTCGCGCGCGCCCTCGCGCCCCAGACGGCGCATGGCCACAAGGGTGAAGTATTCCCGCCCCAGCAGAAAACCGTTCAGTGCCCAGAAGGCCAGCGGCACGAACGGCCCGGTGAAGATGTAGACCAGCAGCGCCAACAGGTTCACCGCGATCAGCACGCCCATGAAATTGACCGAATCGCGCAAGGATTCCCCAAGGCTCAGCCGCGGGACCGAGGGCGCCTGCGGGTAATGGCGGTCCTCGACCGCCTCGACCACCTCCTCCAGGAACAGGCCGGAAAAGGCCGAGGCGACGGGCACCATCAGAAAGACTGACAGGCCCAGCATCAGGACCGCCGAGCCCCAGCCCAGAAAGGTGTGCAGGCCATGCACCGCGCCGATGACGGGCAGGGTCAGCGTGTCGGGGGTCAGGCTCTGGATCAGCCACAGGAAGATCGCATAGGCCGCCGCCAGCAGGCCAAGACATAGCAGCACGCCCCAGGCCGCCACCTTCAGGAACCGGCGGTCGCCCAGCTGGGTCAGCGCCTTCCAGAAATCGGAAAGGATCACGTTTCCACCCAGGTCACGACGCGCGCCAGATCCGGGCGCGGACGGTCGGGCATCGGCGCCCTGGGCGTGCCCAGATAGATGACGCCCGCCACCCATTCCCCGTCGCGGCAGCCATAGGCACGGGCGGCGAATGCCGCGTCATGCGCCGTCCAGCCGGTCAGCCAGTTGGCGCCCCACCCCGCCGCCGTCGCCGCATTGACAATGCCAAGGCACAGCGCGCCGGCCGACAGCACCTGCTCGACCGGCGGGATCTTGTCCGAGGGCCGGGGGCTGGCGATCACCGCGATGGCAAGCTGGCCGCGTTCATGGATGCCGCGGCCCTTTTCGATCATCTCGGCATCGCCGCCCAACTCGCGCGCGCGGGCCTCGGCCAGATCGGCCAGACGGTCCAGCGCGGGCTTTTCCAGCACGACCAGCCGCCACGGCTCCAGCTTGCCATGGTCGGGCACGCGCAGGGCGGCGGTCAGGATCGGCTCCAGTTCCGCACGGCTGGGTGCGGGGCCGGTCATCACCTTGGCCGGATGCGACATGCGGGTCGCAAGGAAATCGAAGGCGGCGGGGTTGGCGGTCATGGGGCGTTCCTTTTGCAGTCGCCGAAGATGTCGGGGATGGACGGCGCAAGGTCAAGCATGGCAGGCTGTTTTACCGCAGAGGGTCCGATGGCAACAGCAGACGACCTGCGCCGGATCGCACTGGCCTTTCCCGGCGCGGAGGAACAGCCCCACTTCGACCGCCGTGCCTTTCGCGGGCGCAGGATCTTTGCGACCCTGGCCCCTGATCAGCTGACCGCGAACCTGATGCTGACCCCCGACGAGCAGGAGATGCAGGTCGCCCTGCGCCCGGCGGCCTGCGCGAAACTGCCGAACAAATGGGGCGATGCAGGAGCCACCTGCGTGACGCTGGCGGCTGTGGATGTTCAGGAGTTGCAGGCGATGATGGCGCTGGCCTGGGCCCACGCCGCGCCTGCCCCGCGCAAACCGCGGGGCAAGACGCCGAGAGCCTAGAGCGCGGGGTCTGAGGCCGCGCGCGCCGGGGCGGTCAGGTCGGACAGGCTCTGCCGCTGCACGCCCTGCGCATCGAAGTTATCGGGGTTCAGCCATGCCAGGAACCCTGCCTTCAGCCTGGGCCAGTCCTTGTCGGTGATCGCGAACCAGGCGGTGTCGCGGTTGCGGCCCTTGACGATGGTGGCCTGCCGGAACACCCCCTCATAGCTGAAGCCCAGCCGTTGCGCAGCCCGGCGAGAGGGCATGTTCAGCGCATCGCATTTCCATTCATAGCGGCGATAGCCGTTGGAGAACGCCCAGTCCATCATCAGGAACATCGCCTCGGTCGCCACGCGCCCACGCTGGATTTCGGGCGCGAGGTTGATGTGCCCGACCTCGATCGTGCCGATTTCGGGGAAGATGCGCAGATAGCTGGCGACGCCCCCCGCCCGGCCCGTGGCCTTGTCGATGATCGTGTAGAACAGCGGGTCGACCAGACCGGCCTGAAGATCGGCCCACTGGCGATATTCGGCCTCGGTCACGAAGGGGCCATAGGGCAGGTAATCCCACAGCCAGTCGAACCCGGTATTGGCCCGGTGCAGGTCGGGCGCATGGGCGGGCGGGTCCAGCTTTTCCAGCCGGGCATAGCGGCCTTCCAGCGGGATGCCCTCGGGCCGGGGGGCGGGTTTCCAGCCTTCGACCGGTTCTCCGACCTTGCGTTGCGTGTCCATCCTCAGCCTCCGCCAGTGTGCGCCCTTGTTGTCCACCCTGCCGCTTGTTCTGGCAAGGGCCTGTGCCCGCGCGCAGAAAAGCCGCAACCGCCGCGCCGGGAACATGCGCGGGCTTGCCCCGCCGCGCGCGGCTGATATGATTTGATCAAAAGCGCGCGGAGAGTGCAATGAAAACCGATGTCATCGTTCTGGGGGCCGGGATCGTCGGCATCTCGACCGCGATCCACCTGGCCCGGCGCGGCAAGGCCGTCACGCTAGTGGACCGGCGGGCGCCGGGTGAGGAAACGTCCTACGGCAACGCCGGGCTGATCCAGCGCGAGGGGGTCTATCCCTATGGCTTCCCGCATGATTTCGGCGCGCTGTTCCGCTATGCGCTGAACAACACCATCGACGCGCATTACCACCTGTCGGCGCTGCCCGGTCTGGTGCCGTTCCTGCTGCGCTACTGGTGGCATTCGGGCTTTACCCAGCATCAGCGGATCGCCAAGATGTATGCCCCGCTGATCGAGAATTCGGTGACGGAACACGCCGATCTGATCGCCGCCTCGGGCGCCGACAAGCTGATCCGCAAGGACGGCTGGATGAAGGTGTTCCGCAGCGAAAAGGCCCGCGACGCCGCCTACAAGGATGCCGAGGCGCTGTCGGCCGGGTTCGGCGTGAACCACCAGAAACTGTCCACCGCCGAGCTGAAACAGATCGAGCCCGGCATCCGCGCCGATCTGGTGGGGGGCCTGCGCTGGACCGACCCCTGGTCGATCCTTGACCCCGGCAGCCTGAACAAGCTGTATATCCAGTATTTCCAGTCGCTTGGCGGCACGCTGGCCTGGGGCGACGCGGCCACGCTGGAGCATGTGCTGGAGGGCGAGGGCTGGCGGATGCAATCCCCCGAAGGCCCGATCGAGGCGAAAGAGGTGGTGGTCGCCCTGGGGCCATGGGCGGACTATGTGACGCGCAAGCTGGGCTATCATTTCCCGCTGGCGGTCAAGCGCGGCTATCACATGCACTATGGCAGCCAAGGCGAGGCAAAGCTGAACAACTGGGTGCTGGATGCGGAAAAGGGCTATTTCCTGGCGCCGATGCTGCGCGGCATCCGCCTGACCACCGGGGCCGAATTCGCCCGCCGCGATGCGCCGAAGACGCCAGTGCAACTGACCCGTGCCGAACGGGTGGCGCGCGAGTTCTTTCCCTTGGGCGAGCGCCGCGATGCCGAACCGTGGATGGGCAACCGCCCCTGCACCCCCGACATGATGCCGATCATCGGCAAGGCCCCGCGCCATCAGGGGCTGTGGTTCGCCTTTGGCCATGCCCATCACGGCATGACGCTGGGTCCGGTGACGGGCCGCGCGCTGGCCGAGGCGATGATCGGCGACAAGCCGGTGGTGGATCTGGCCCCCTATCGGCCGGAGAGGTTCATCGCCTGACCGGATCGCGGGCGGCAGCGGTCGCATGGGGGGCTGTCTGCCCCCCCCGCGGCCCGACGGCCCTCCCCCCCGAGGATATTTCCGCCAAGAGGAAGGCAGGACCGGGTTTCCTGCGCCAGATCAACGACAGGGACGGCATCTGTGCTATCCTTTCCGCCGTTCTGGAAGGAGGACCCCGATGACCCTGGCCCCAAAGATGCCCACCCCCTGCAGTGCGATCGGCAGCGGCACCGACTGGTTGCAGATCTTCACCCACCTTTCCACCCTGCCCTTCGGCTTGCAGCAGGCCGCGATGGCCGAGGTGCTGAAGGCCACGGCCGCCGCGATGGAGGCGCAGGCCGCCTGGCTGCGCGCTCTGGCACAGGCGCAAGGCCCCGAACAGGCGCTGGCGCTGACGAGCGATCACATGACCCATGCGATGGCCCAGGCGGCAGAGTTGAACGCCCGCATCACGGG
Organism: Paracoccaceae bacterium; assembly: GCA_047605605.1. Classification (GTDB taxonomy): domain Bacteria; phylum Pseudomonadota; class Alphaproteobacteria; order Rhodobacterales; family Rhodobacteraceae; genus JAATGA01. The sequence goes on from JASGFG010000087.1 coordinate 4,283, forward strand.
GGCGGTGCAGGACGCGGCCGGAAACGCCACGGACCGTCACGCAACCCCGGTCTGAACGGTCGGGACCCCGCCCGGCGGGTGCAAAACGCCCTGCCCCCGTCAGGGTGCCGGGCCTGAGACCTGCGCCCGACTCCAGCAAGGGCACGCCCGCCGTGACCGGATAAGGATGGCGCGGGATGTCCCGCGCCCCCTTACTTCTTGACGATCCGCCCGTCGGTATAGGGTTTGTAGGGCGCGTTCTTCGCGATGTATTCGGCCACCACATCGGCCAGATCGGGGCCGAAGTCATAGGCCTTTTCCGCATCCACGAACATCTTGAACCCGTCGCCGCCGGTGCGGACATAGTTGTTCGACACCGCCAGATAGGTCTTCGCCGGGTCCAGCGGGGCGAATGTGCCCCCTTCCTCCACCATGACATCCGACACCCGTTGCCCCACGGGTTTCGCACTGTCGAAACTGTATTTCAGCCCCGCCACCTGAAGGAACCGCCCCGCCTTTTCGTCATACTGGCTGACGCCGTTTTCCAGCGCGGCCAGCACTTCGGCCCCCGTCACCTCAAAAGTCGACAGCGTGTTCTGGAAGGGCAGCACGGTCAGCACCTCGCCCATCGTCACCGGGCCCGCGTCGATGGACGCACGCAACCCGCCCGAGTTCGCAAGGCTGATCGTCACCCCCTGATCCCTCACCCGGTCAAGCTGCGCATCGGCCACCAGATTGCCCATGCTGCATTCGACCTGACGGCAGATGTCGCGGTTGCCCTCAATCTCGGCCCCCGTCTCGGCCACGACCTTGTTGCGGATCTCGTCCAGGGGCTTGGCCAGTTCGGCGATGCGGGCCAGCGTGTCGCTGTCCTCGGCCACCTTGGCATCCATGGTCAGCGGATTGCCCTTGGCCTCGACCACCTCGCCCTTGTCGTCGAAGGTGACGTTCAGCTCGCCCAGATACTTGCCATAGGCATAGGCCTGCACGATGGCGGTCTTGCCGACCATGACCGGATAGGGCCCCGACGCCTTGTCGTCGGTGTTCGAGAGATAGGTGTTGTCGTGCCCGCCCACGATCACGTCGATGCCCCTGGCCTCGGCCGCGACGCGCTTGTCGACCACCATGCCCGAATGCGACAGCACGACAATCTTGTTCACCCCTTCGGCGGTCAGGCGGTCGATCTCGCCCTGAACGGCCTGCACCGGATCGGTGAAGACGATGTTCTTGCCGGGGCTGGCGATTTCGGGCGTGTCAACCGTGGTCAGGCCGATCAGCCCGATCTTCTCGCCCCCGCGCTCGATCACGGTGGATTTCGCGATCTTTTCCTTCAGCGCCGGCTCCATGCTGATGTCGGCATTCGACATCAGGACCGGGAACTTCACCGCCTCGACAAAGCCCTTCAGAACCTCTGGCCCGTCGTCGAATTCATGGTTGCCCACCGTCATCGCGTCATAGCCCAGCCGGTTCATGAACTCGGCCGTCATCCTGCCCTTGTAATAGGTGTAGAACAGCGTTCCCTGAAACTGGTCGCCGCCATCGACGAGGATCGCGTTGTTCGACCGCGCCCGCGCCTCGGCCAAAGCCGTCACCAGCCGGGCCGATCCGCCGAAACATTCCCCCTTGCCGTTGTCCTCGGGTGAACAGGGGCCGTCGTATTTCGAGATCGGCTCGTATCTGTCGTGGAAATCGTTGGTGTGCAGGATGGTCAGCGTATAGTCGGCCTGCGCGGCACCCGCGCAAAGCCCGAACGCCGCGACCGAGGCCACAAGACTGTGGTGCATCGTGAAACCCTCCTTCATTGGTTGATGCCATTACATTGCGGTTACATGGGCCGGCGAGTCAAAGCCCGATCCGGGCCGGTTTTCGCCTTTGGCCGTGAAACCGGCGTGACACCGCCAATTCCATTGACCGGGCGGGCTTTCCCGTGCGATGCGCAAGCCATGCCGATCTACAAGATTTTCCGCCGCCCCGAATGGGATGCCTTCCGCGCCGCCGGTGAAACCCTTGGCGCGCCGGTCGATCTGGCCGATGGCTACATCCATTTCTCGACCGATGCGCAGGTCGCCGAAACGGCGGCGAAACATTTCGCCACCGAAAGCAACCTGGTGCTGGTCGCCGTCGACCCCCACCGCCTGGGCGAGGCGCTGCGGTGGGAGCCGTCGCGCGGCGGCCAGCTTTTCCCGCACCTTTACCGCGCCCTGCGCATGGACGAGGTGCTGTGGGACAAATCCCTGCCGCTGGGGGCGACGGGCCATATCTTTCCGGAAGGTGTGTGGTGAACCTGATCGAAAGCGCGGGCCTTGCCGCCCTGCACCGGCTGGACCCCGAGCGGGCGCATGGCCTTTCCCTTGCCGCGCTGCGCTGCGGGCTGGTGCCGCTGCCGGGCCGTGTCACCTCGCCGCGGCTGGCGACCACGCTGGCCGGGATGATGCTGCCGAATCCGGTCGGGCTGGCGGCCGGTTACGACAAGAACGCGGTGGCGCTGGCCGCGCTGAGCCGCGCGGGATTCGGCTTTGTCGAGGTGGGGGCCGCCACCCCGCGCCCGCAGCCCGGCAACCCGAAACCGCGGCTGTTCCGCCTGACCGGGGATCGGGCCGCGATCAACCGCTTCGGTTTCAACAACGAAGGCGCCGGGGCCATCGCCGCCCGCCTGGCCGCGCGCAAGCCCGGCCCTGTGCCGGTGGGACTGAACCTTGGCGCCAACAAGGACAGCACCGACCGCGCCGCCGATTTCGCCCGTGTGCTGGCCACCTGCGGCCCGCATGTGGATTTCGCCACGGTCAACGTCTCCTCCCCCAATACCGAGCGGTTGCGCGACCTTCAGGGCGCAGCCGCGCTTTCCGCCCTGCTGGCGGGGGTGATGGAGGTGCGGGCCACCCTGCCCCGTCCGATCCCGGTCTTTCTGAAGATCGCGCCCGATCTGACCGACGACGATCTGGCGCAGATTGCCGGTGTGGCGCTGGCCTCGGGCCTGTCGGGCCTCATCGCCACCAACACCACCCTGTCGCGCGACGGCCTGAAAAGCCCCGACCGCGACCAGACGGGCGGCCTGTCCGGCGCCCCGCTGTTTGAACGGTCCACCCGCGTTCTGGCGCGGCTGTCGGAACTGACCGGCGGGCGGCTGCCGCTGATCGGCGTCGGCGGCATCGCCACGCCCGAACAGGCCTATGCCAAGATCCGGGCAGGCGCCTCGGCGGTGCAGGTCTATACGGCCATGGTCTATGAGGGCCTGTCGCTGATCCCGCGCATCGCGCGCGGTCTCGACACGCTGCTTGCCCGCGACGGCTTTGCCAATGTGGCGCAGGCCGTCGGAACGGCGCGCGGCGACTGGCTCTGACCCCGCCTGCCGGCTTTCCCTTTTGGAAATACTCTCGGGGGAGGCGTGGAGGGGGTTCGAGGGCCCCCTCCACCGGGTGGGGGAGGCATGGAGGGGGTCCGAAGACCCCCTCCGCCGGGATGGGGGCGCTGGGGAAGGGCCGGCCCTTCCCCCGCCTTCGCCGTCAGATCCGCGTCAGGATCACGCCCGCCACGATGACCAGCGCCGCCAGCGCCTTCTCGCCGGTCATCCTCTCGCCAAAGACCAGCCAGCCGATCAGCACCGCGAACAGGATCGAGGTCTCGCGCAGCGCCGCGACCACCGCGATCGGCGCGATGGTCATCGCCCAGATTGACACCGCATAGGCGCCATAGCTGGCCGCCGATGCAAAGGTGCCGACCGCCCAGGCCCTGCCCCACGGCGGCAGCACCGACCGCCCGCGCAAGGCCAGCATCCCCAGCGTAAAGATCAGCCCGTCGGCCACGAACACCCAGGCCACATACCCCACCGCATCGCCCGAGGCGCGCGCGCCGATCCCGTCGAACATCGTATAGGTCGCCGTCGCGCAGGCGGAACCGAGCGCATAGGGGATCAGCTTGCGGTTCTCGTTGCCCATGAACACGCCCCGCGCCATCAGCGCGATCCCCGCGCCCAGCAGGGCGATGGCGCCATATTGCCGCCCGCTTATCGCATCGTTCAGAACGAAGGCCCCGACCAGCGCCACGATCATCGGCGCCGCCCCCCGCGCCAGCGGATAGACCCGGCTCAGGTCGCCCCGGTCATAGGCATAGGTCAGAAAGAACTTGTAGGCGAAATGGGTGCAGCCCGCGGCGATCACCCATTTCCACGCCTCGGGGTTCGGCCAGGGGCGGACCATGGCGATGGCAAGGCCGATCGGCACCTCGGCCATCGACAGGATCACCATGCCGCCGACACGGCTTTCCCCGACCTTGATCAGGGCGTTCCACAGCGCGTGCAGGAACGCCGCGCCCAGAACCGCCAGAAGCACGCCAAGGCTCATCCCGTCATCCGCCTGTCATGAAACCGTCACATGGCTATCCGGGCGCCGCGACGGGCGCAAGGGATGGGCCGCCGTCGACAAGGGCGCGCCTCAGATCAGCAGACCCGCCGCCCCCTCCAGCCGCAGCAGCGCGACCTTGGTTTCCACGCCCCCCGCGCCTGAGTATCCGCCCAGCCCCGACGCCCCAAGCACCCGATGACAGGGCACCAGAACCGGCAGCGGATTGGCCCCGCAGGCCTGCCCCGCCGCCTGCGCGCCCATCCCCATATCCCGCGCCAGATCGCCATAGGTGCGGGTATGGCCATAGGGAATGGCCAGCAGCGCCGCCAGGAACCGCGCCTGCGCCGGCGGCCCAAGGTCCAGCGGCAGGTCGAACGCCTGCCTTTGCCCGGCGAAATATTCCTCCAGTTCCGCCGCCGCCCGGTCCAGCAGGGGCGAGCCGTCGCCCTCGATCACGCCGCCCCATTCGACCGCCACGATCCGCCCGTCCCGCTCGGTCAGCACAAGGCGGCCAAGCGGCGTGTCGACAGCCGCGCGGCTCATGAACGCGCCGTCGGGGTCGGGGCGGAACAGGTCATCCGATACTCTCCTCGTCCGGGTTTCGTCACAGCGCCGTCGCCTCTGCCAACGGCCGGAACGCCTCGCGCAGCATCTGCGCCATGCTTTCGATCGCATCCGAAGTGCCGCGCGGATTCCGGCGCAACACGACGCGGGCGGAATCGACGATCGGATAGCCATCCGCCGTCGTCAGCTCGCGGCATCCCGGCGGGATCGTGCTGCGCGATAGCGGCGCTATGGCGATCCCGCTGATCACCGCCGACCGCAGGCCCCCGGCCATGTCGCAGCTCCACGCCGCACGCCAGTGAATGCCCTGCCGGTTCAGCGATTGCTCGGCGAAATCCTTGCACCAGTCGGACCGGAAATAGACCCCGACGGGAACCGGATCGCGCATGTGCTGGCCATGGGCGATGGATGTCACCCAGACTGTGGGATCGACGCACAGGATCTCGCCCTCCTCGACATAGGACCAGTCATAGATCACCGCCAGATCCAGCTCGTCCTCGGCCAGGGCCTGCATCTGTCCCGACGAATGGTCGCAGCGCACGCTGACCTGCACGCCCTCGTGCCGCTCGTCAAAGGCGGCCAGCGCGCGCGGCAGGACGGTCGCGGAATATTCGTCGGGAATGCCCACCCGCACCGGACCGACCAGCGGCTTTTCCCGCACCGCCAGCGCCGCCTCCTCCAGCAGGGCGACGACGCGGCGAGCATAGGGCATCAGTTGCTGGCCCCGTGCCGTCAGTTCCACCCCCCGCGGCAGCCGCAGGAACAGCGGCTGGCCCAGACTGTCCTCCAGCCGCTTGACCTGAAGGCTGACGGCCGATTGCGTGCGCCCCAGCCGCGCGGCGGCCGAGGTGACCGAGCCGGTGTCCGCCACCGCCAGAAAGCTGCGCATCAGGTCGGAATCGAGCGGGGGCTGCATCGCAAAGATCCATGAGATTTCCGAATGTCTCTCATGAGTGCTATTCGTTTGTCAAATGCTGCATACGGGCGCATACCACCTGCAAGTGCCAAGGAGGTGTCCCATGTTCGACCGCATCATCGCCCGTATCGAGGCCCGCCGCAGCCTGCGGTTCCTGCTGTCGCGCGCCGATGAACATCTGTTGCGGGACATCGGGCTGTCGCGGGCCGAGGCCATGGCCATGCTGGACGCGGCCGATCCGCTGGCCGCGATCCTGCCCGCGCGCGATCCGCGGGGCGGGGCCTGCGAAACCTGCTGAAGATCCCTGCGAAATCCGGTGGATTTTGCTAAACTGAAAGGGCGGGGATTTCCCCGCCCTTCCTTTATCCCAGAACCGCATCGCAGCGTTCGCAGGTGCCCGCATGTTTGTGCGTGCCCACATCGGGCAGCACCCGCCAGCAGCGGTCGCATTTCTGGCCCGGCGCAGGCTCGAACATCACCGCCACGCCCGGCACATCGGCCAGCGCAAAGGCATCCGACGGCGGCAGGTCGGTCGTCACCCGGATGGCCGAGGTGATGCAGAGATCGGCAAAATCCACCGTGTCCAGCAGCGCCTTAGTCGGCGCATCGACATAGACGACCGGCGCGGCCTCAAGGCTGGCCCCGATGATCTTGGCCGTGCGCTGCACCTCCAGCGCGCCGGTGACGACGCGGCGGACAGCGCGGATGGTCTGCCACCTCTCGGCAAGGGCTGCGTCCAGCCAGGCCTCGGGCGTGTCGGGCATGTCTTGCAGGTGGACCGACGACTGCTCGCCCGGAAAGCGCGACAGCCACACGTCTTCGGCGGTGAAGACCAGGATCGGCGCCAGCCAGGTCACAAGCCGGTGGAACAGATGGTCCAGCACCGTGCGCGCGGCGCGGCGGCGGGGCGACAGCGGGCCGTCGCAATACAGCGCGTCCTTGCGGATGTCGAAATAGAGCGCCGACAGATCCACCGTGCAGAAGGTGAAGATCTTCTGGAACACCCCCTGGAAGTCATAGGCCTTGTAACCGCGCCGCACCTCGCCATCCAGTTCGGCGATGCGGTTCAGCACCCATTGTTCCAGCTCGGGCATTTCGGCGGCATCCAGCCGCTCGCCCTCGTCCCAGCCGCTCAGCGCGCCCAGAAGGAAGCGCAGCGTGTTGCGCAGCCGCCGATAGCTGTCGGCGGTGCCCTTCAGGATCTCTTTCCCCAGCCGCTGGTCCAGAGTGTAGTCGGTCTGCGCCACCCACAGCCGCAGGATGTCGGCGCCGTATTCCTCGATCACCTTCTGCGGGACGACCACGTTGCCCAGCGACTTGGACATCTTCATGCCCTTTTCGTCCAGGGTGAAGCCGTGGGTCACGACACCCCGATAGGGCGCGCGGCCCTTGGTGCCGCAGGCTTGCAGCAGGCTGGAATGGAACCAGCCCCGATGCTGGTCGGTGCCCTCCATATAGACATCGGCGATGCCGTCGGGCGTGCCATCGGCCCGGTCGCGCAAGACAAAGGCGTGGGTCGACCCGGAATCGAACCACACGTCCAGCACGTCGAACACCTGATCATAGGCATCGGCGTCGTGAAGGCCCGCGAGCATCTTTTCCTTGAAGCCTTGGGTATACCAGATATCCGCGCCTTCGGCCTCGAACGCGGCCTTGATGCGGGCGTTGACCTGCGGGTCGCGCAGCAGAAAGCCGTCCTCGGTCGGCCGCGCGCCGCGCTTGACGAAACAGGTCAGCGGCACGCCCCAAGCGCGTTGCCGCGACAGAACCCAGTCGGGGCGGGTTTCCATCATCGAATGCAGGCGGTTCCGGCCGGAGACCGGCGTGAACTCCACCAGCCGCTCGATCGAGGCCAGCGCGCGTTTCCTGATCGTGTCGCCGTATTCGCCCATGCCGTCGGCCAGCGTCCGGTCGATGCCCGCGAACCACTGCGGCGTGTTGCGATAGATGACGGGCGCCTTGGAGCGCCACGAATGCGGGTAGGCGTGCTTGACCTTCCCTTTGGCGAACAACGCCCCGGCGGCGTGCAGCGCCTTGATATTGCTGACGTTCGCCGGGCCTTCCTTGCCATCGGGCTGGATGATGTGCTGCCCGCCGAACAGCGGCAGATCAGTGCGATAGGAACCGTCCGGTTCCACGTTATAGGTCATCGGCAGGCCGTGTTTCAGGCCCAGTTGATAGTCGTCGTCGCCATGACTGGGCGCGGTATGAACGAACCCGGTGCCCGCATCGTCGGTGACGTGATCGCCGGGCAGCATGGGAACGTCATAGTCCCATTCGCCCTTGCCGCCCTCGATACCGCGATAGGGGTGGGCGAGGGTCAGCCCGGCCAATTCTGCGGCCGAGACATCGCGCAGTCGCCGGACCATCGTGTCGTCAAGCTTTGCGGCGGCAAAGACCTGCCCGGCAAGGCTGTCGGCCACAGCATAGCGCGCGCCGATCACCGCATTTGACTCCTGCGGGCGTCCGATGACCTCGTAAAGCCCATAGGCGATAGCTGGGCTATAGGCGACGGCGCGGTTTTGCGGGATAGTCCAGGGCGTAGTGGTCCAGATGAGGACCCGGATGCCTAGTAGCGCCGGATCGACAGATGAGGCCACCGCCTTGAACGGCACCCAGATCGTATGGCTGGTGTGGTCGTGATATTCCACCTCGGCCTCGGCCAGCGCGGTTTTCTCGACCGGCGACCACATCACGGGCTTGGACCCCTGATACAAAGTCCCGTTCATCAGGAACTTCATAAATTCATCCGCGATCACAGCTTCGGCGTGGAAGTCCATGGTCAGATAGGGATTTCCCCAATTCCCCGTCACGCCAAGCCGCTTGAACTCCTCACGCTGGACGCCCACCCAATGCTCGGCAAAGCGGCGGCATTCCTGACGGAAGACCACGATGTCCACATCGTCCTTGTCCAGACCCTTGGCGCGATACTGCTCCTCGATCTTCCATTCGATCGGCAGGCCGTGGCAGTCCCAGCCGGGGACATAGCGCGCCTCGAACCCCATCATCTGATGGCTGCGCACGATGATGTCCTTGATCGTCTTGTTCAGCGCGTGGCCGATGTGCAGGTTGCCGTTGGCGTAGGGCGGGCCGTCGTGCAGGGTGAACAGCGGCCGCGCCCCCGCCTTTTCCCGCAGCCGGTCATAGACCCCGATCTTTTCCCAATGCGCCAGCCAGTCGGGTTCGCGCTGCGGCAGGCCCGCGCGCATGGGAAACCCGGTCTCGGGCAGGAAGACGGTCGAACGATAATCGGGCGTATCGGCGGCAGTTTCGGGCGTATCGGCGCACATCGGATGCGGTCCTTGCAAAGCGGAAATCTCGGGGCGAAGACGCGCGGCCTTCGGGTATAGCTCTTCCCCCGGCGGGCTGGAGTTCAGCGCGCCGGGCAGCTAATTCGTGCGATGATCGACAGGCGATACGGCATCGCGCGCCTTATAGGCCGCGCCCGCCCTGCGGTCCAGAGGTTGAACGGCGAAGAAATCCATGGATATCGCGGTGATCGGCGCGGGAAGGACCGGGCTGGCCGCAGCCAGCCTGCCAGCGCGCGGCCGCCACCGCCACCGCATCACCGTGGTCGAAAGCTTCACCGCCCCCTCCACCCGGGCCGGGTGGCGCGGCCGGTCGGGCTGGCCGTGCCGGACAGGCGGCACGCAGGCGGGGATGCCCGCGCACTCAGGCGCGCGGGTTGTGCGGAGGGCCGGCCATGCCGGGTGCCGCGGGGCGACCGGCGGCTTTGCACCCCTTTCGCCGGTGCCGGGCGTTCTGACGCGGCGGATCTCGGGCGACATGATCCCGCCGCCGGCCGGGGTCTGATGGCCGCCAATGGCTCGAACGGGGTTGACGGCGCGCGCCTGCCTGCCCACGCTTTGCCGAATGCGGAAAGGGGGACAGGATGAAAGAACCTTCGGTGAACGTGCTGGGCGGCGCATTGCAGCCCTGTTCCACCGCACCCCTGACCGGGTTCTACCGCAACGGCTGCTGCGATACGGGGGTCGAGGATCGCGGCATCCATACCGTCTGTGCGGTGATGACAGCCGAGTTCCTTGCCCTGTCGAAATACCTTGGCAACGACCTGTCGACCCCGCGCCCCGAATTCGGCTTTGCGGGGCTGAAGCCGGGCGACCGCTGGTGCCTCTGCGCCGCGCGGTTCCTGCAAGCCTTTCACGAAGGCGCCGCCCCGCAGGTCCGGCTGGAGGCGACCCATGCCCGCACGCTGGAAATCGTCCCGCTGGAGGTGCTGCGCGACCATGCGCTGTGATCTGCGACCCCCTGCCGCCTTGGCAAAGACCGCCCGGCGGTGCATCGGTCGGGGATGATGCCGCCCCGCCTCGATATCAGCCCCGACCAGATCGCCCTTGTCGTCGCGCGGTTCTATGCGGCCATCCGCCGGCATCCGGTGCTGGGTCCGGTCTTTGCCGCCCATGTGACCGACTGGCCCGCGCATGAGGCGAAGATCGCCGCCTTCTGGCGCAACGCCATCCTCTACGACCGCGGCTATGAGGGCAGCCCGATGGCCGCGCACAACCGGGCGGGCAATATCCGTGCGGATCATTTCCCGCTGTGGCTGGGGCTGTTCGACCAGGTGCTGGCCGCCACCCTGCCCGCGCAGGCGGCGGCGGGCTGGTCGGCACTGGCCCGCCGCATCGGCACCTCGCTGCGCATGGGCCTGGCCGACGCCGCGCCGGGACGGTCCGGCCCGCCGGTTCTGCGCTAGCCCTTGATCTCGACGCCCAGATGCCGGGCGACGGTGAAGATGTCCTTGTCGCCCC
>JASGFG010000088.1:0-14490 GCA_047605605.1 Paracoccaceae bacterium
ATGCAGGAAGGCATCCTGTCGCTGATGCAGATGCCGCGCACCACGGTTGCCGTGCAGATGCTGAAAGAGGCGCATCTGCCCTATATCGTCGTGCTGACCCATCCGACCACCGGCGGCGTGACCGCCAGCTATGCCATGCTGGGCGACGTCCAGATCGCCGAGCCGAATGCGCTGATCTGTTTCGCGGGCCCGCGCGTCATCGAACAGACCATCCGTGAAAAGCTGCCCGAGGGGTTCCAGCGCGCCGAATACCTGCTGGACCACGGGATGCTGGACCGCGTGACCCATCGCAAGGCCCTGCGGGACGAGCTGATCACCATCGTGCGGATGCTGACCCACCAGCCGCCGGCAGTGAAGGGCGACCTGGCCCCCCCTGCCCCCGCGCCCGAAACCCCGGTGGAGCCTGCGGCGTGACCACGCCCGGATCGGATGCGATCCTCGACCGGATGATGACCTTTCACCCCAAGGTCATCGACCTGACGCTGGACCGCGTGCATCGGCTTCTGGCCGCACTTGGCCATCCCGAACGCCGCCTGCCACCGGTGATCCATATCGCGGGCACCAATGGCAAGGGGTCGACCCAGGCGATGATCCGCGCCGGGCTGGAGGTTTCGGGAGACCGGGTCCATGCCTATACCTCGCCGCATCTGGCGCGGTTTCACGAACGCATCCGGCTGGCGGGCGAGCTGATTTCCGAACCCGCCCTGACCGCCTTGCTGGACGAATGCGTGCGGGCCAATGGCGCGGAAGAGATCACCTTTTTCGAGATCACCACCTGCGCGGCTTTTCTGGCCTTTGCCCGCACCCCCGCCGACTGGACCCTGCTGGAGGTGGGGCTGGGCGGACGGCTGGATGCGACGAACGTGGTCGATCACCCGCGGCTGACAATCATCACCCCGGTGTCGATCGACCACCAGCAATATCTGGGCGAGACGCTGCCCGAGATTGCGGGCGAAAAGGCCGGGATCATCAAGCGCGGCGTGCCGGTCATCGTCGGCCCCCAGTCGCCCGAGGGGCTGGCGGTGATCGAGGCGCGGGCCGCACGGCTGGGCGCCCCTGTCCTTGCCTTCGGCCAGCACTGGCATGTCGCCGAAGACCGCGGCCGCATGGTGTTTCAGGACGAAAACGGCCTGCTGGACCTGCCGCTGCCGAACCTGCCGGGGCCGCATCAGATCCAGAACGCCGGTGCCGCACTGGCCGCGCTGCGCGCGCTCGGCCGCGACGAGACCGCCTGCGAGGCCGCCGTCACCCGCGCCTTCTGGCCCGCCCGGATGCAGCGGCTGCGTCATGGCCCGCTGGCCGAAAGCGCGCCGCAGGTCGAACTCTGGCTGGACGGCGGCCATAATCCCGCGGGGGGCGAGGCGGTTGCCGCCACGCTGGCCCGGATGCCCGCGCGCGACACATGGCTGATCTGCGGGATGCTGAACACCAAGGACGTGGCGGGTTACATGCGCCCCCTCGCCCCGCAGGTGCGACACCTTTTTGCGGTGGAAATCCCCGGCGAGAGGAACACCCTGCCCGCCGAAACCACCCGCAGCGCCGCCCGGAACGCCGGGATCGAGGCGACCACCGCCCCCTCGGTCGCAGAGGCCCTGTCGCAGATCGCCGCGACCGACCCACAGGCGCGGGTGCTGATCTGCGGCTCTCTCTACCTGGCCGGGACGGTGCTGCGCGAAAACGGCTGAGGGTGCAGGGCAAACGACATGCCGTGCCGGCAGCCCTGCGCATCGGTCCGGCCCGTCCAGCCCACAGGCGCGGGTCGCGCGTCGTCCAGTCATAAAGGCGGCGTCGATCCCGGCGCTCAGCGCCCACACGCGCGGGGCGTGCCCGCCCGGCCAAGGTCCCCGGCCCCGGACCCGGACCCGGAACAGTGTCTTCACCCCCCTACACCACGCCGCAGGCCCTCTGGCTCCCGAGACAGCAACCGCGCCGCCGCACGAAGCCCGATTTCGGCACAGCTCCGCTTGCAGCCGCCCCTTCATCTTGGCGCAAATACCCCACGGGGGTGTGGGGGTGTGAAACCCCCACTGGCGACCCCTGCCGCGCGGCCCTAGCGTTTCCGAACGAACTCGGTCCGCAGCACCAGGCCCTTGATGCTGTCGTGCCGACAGTCGATCTCCTCGGGATTGTCCGTCAACCGGATCGAGCGGATCACCGTCCCCTGCTTCAGCGTGGTCGAGGTGCCCTTGACCTTCAGATCCTTGACCAGCACCACCTGATCGCCATCGGCCAGCTCGTTTCCGGCCGCATCGCGCACGACCAGTCGCGCGGCGGCCGCAGCCTCGGCAGCGGGGCGCCATTCGCCCGTCGCCTCGTCGTAAACATAGTCGTCGTCCTCGGCCATCGGGGCCTCCTGTCCGTCATGGATTGCGCCGGCGGCAGGATGCAGAATGGCATCGGCCACACCGCCCGGCAGATCTTGCGAAGAATGCCGACCCGCTATCCGACCACAGCGCGGGGTGCAAGTTGATCTGCCTCATTGCGGCGGTCGGCCGCGCCCCCTAGCCTGCACCTGCCGCCCCGAGGAGGGGGCGCAGCAGCGGGGGGACAGATCCGGGGATGCGTCTGGCGATCCTGACCGATATCCATGCCAACCGGCAGGCGTTTCAGGCCGTGCTGGACGATGTTGCAGGGCGCGACATCGACAGGATCGCCCTTCTGGGCGATATCGTCGGCTATGGCGCCGATCCCGGATGGTGTGTCGATCGCGCCGCCGCGCTGGTCCAGGCGGGGGCGCTGGCAATCCTGGGCAACCATGATGCCGCGATCGCGGTTCCCGACCCGGCGATGAACCCCGCCGCGCGCCAGACCCTCGACTGGACGAGAGAGCGCCTTTCCCCCGCGCAGGCGGCGTTCCTGGCCGGGCTGCCGCTGACGGCGCGGATCGAGGACATGTTGTTCGTCCATGCCTCGGCCCATGCGCCGCGCGACTGGATCTATGTCACCTCTACCCGCAGCGCGCGGCCGGGCTTCATGGTATCGGACGCGCGGCTGATCTTTTGCGGGCATGTCCATGTGCCCCGGCTTTTCACCTGCGACCGGGCGCGGCAGGTGCGCGAACATCGCGTGCCCATCGGTGCCGCCCTCCCGCTGTTGCGGTCGCGCCGCTGGATGGCGGTCGTGGGCTCGGTCGGGCAGCCGCGGGATGGCGTGCCGCAGGCCGGTTATGCCATCCTCGACACGCGGGCCGAGACGCTCGCCTTTCGCCGCGTGCCCTATGACGTAGCCGCCGCAGCCGCCCGCCTTCGCGCCGCGGGCTTTCCCGTGACCCTGGCCTTGCGCCTGCTGAAAGGAGCCTGAGATGCAGTTCCGCCCCCGCCCCGGCCTGGAGATCGACGGCTTCACCCTGGGCAACTGTCTGCACCGCGGCGGGTTTGCGACGATCTGGGCGGTCACCCATCCCGATCACCCCGGCCCGATGATCATGAAGGTGCCGACCATCCTTGACGGCGACGACGGCCCCACCATCGTGGGCTTCGAGGTGGAGCAGATGATCCTGCCCCGTCTGACCGGCCCGCATGTGCCGCATGTGATCGCGGTCGGCGACTTTTCGGTCATGCCCTATCTGGTGACGGAACGCATCCCCGGCGACACGTTGGCCGGGGTGTTCCGCCGCGCGCCCCGGCCCCTGCCCGAGGCGGTGGACCTGTCCATCGCCATGTGCAAGGCGGTTCACGCGCTGCACCTGCAAGGCGTGATCCATCTGGATCTGAAGCCCGAAAACCTGATGACGCGACCGGATGGTGAGATCGTCGCCATCGACTTCGGCCTGTCGCGGCACGACCAGCTGCCCGACCTTCTGGCCGAGGAATTCCGCATTCCGATGGGCACATTCCCCTATATCGCGCCCGAGCAATACCTGCGCAGCCGCGACGATCCGCGCTCCGACATCTTTGCCCTTGGCGCCATGCTTTACGAGTTGATCACCGGCCGCAAACCCTTTGGCGCACCTGAAAGGCTGAAGGCGGTGCGCAAACGCCTCTGGCGCGACCCCGAGCCGCCGCGCGCCATCGACCCGGCGATCCCCGAATGGTTGCAGGAAATCACCCTGCGCGCGCTGGAGGTGGACCCCGCCCGCCGCTATCAATCCGCCGCGCAGATGGCGTTCGACCTGTCCAACCCCGATCAGGTCCGCATCGGCGAAAAGGGCAGGAAACTGCAACGCGACGATGCCATGACCGTGTTCAGGCGTTGGCGGGCGTTGCGAAAGGTCCATGGCTTTGCCCCGCCGGCCAGTGCCGCCGAACAGATCGGCCGCGCGCCGATCCTGCTGGTGGCGGTAGACCTGTCGCCGCAGATGGAGGCTTTGGCGGCGCATCTGCTGCGTGCCGTGCAGCGGATGCTGGTCATCCAGCCCGACGCCCGTGTCGCCTGCGTCAACGTCATCAAGACGCCGCGGATCGGGCTGGAACAGGCTCTGGACGATCAGGGCAACCATGTCCATATTACGCGGCTGGTCGGACTGCGGGCCTGGGCGGCGGAACTGGGCCTGCCCGAGGAAAGGATCACCTTTTCCATCCTGGACAACCCCGAGCCGGGAACCGCAATCATCGACCATGCGACCCACAATCAGGTCGACCATATCCTGATGGGCGCACGCGGCCATTCGACGACGCGGCGCTATCTGGGGTCGGTTTCGTCGCAGGTGGTCGCCGAGGCCCCCTGTTCGGTCACGGTGATCCGCATTCCCGAACGGGCAGAGGCTTCCCCTTCCTTTGCCGATCAGGCATAGAAACGTCGGCCCGGACGGGCCTGCAATCAAAGGTGACACCATGCACGACATCCGCCTGATCCGCGAGAATCCCGCCGCTTTCGACGCGGCCCTCTCCCGCCGGGGTCTGTCGCCGATGTCGTCGGAAATCCTTGCGATCGACGAGGCGCGGCGGGCGCGCATTCTGGCGGCCGAAACCGCACAGGCCGCGCAGAACGCCGCCAGCAAGGATGTGGGTGCCGCCAAGGCCCGCGGCGACGATGCCGGGTTCGAGCGTCTGCGCGCCCTGGTGGCCGAGAAAAAGGCCGAGATCGCCCGCCTGACCGACGAAGCTGCGGCCGAGGATGCGCGCCTGCGCGACCTCTTGATGACCCTGCCCAACAGCCCGCTGGCCGAGGTGCCCGATGGCCGCGACGAAGACGACAATGTCGAGCTTCGCCGCTGGGGCACACCGCGGGTGATGGACTTCAGGCCGGTCGAACATTTCGACCTGCCCGCGGCCAGGCCGGGGATGGATTTCGCCACGGCGGCGAAACTGTCGGGCTCGCGTTTTGTCGTGCTGCGGGGGGCGGTGGTGCGGCTGCACCGGGCACTGGCGCAGTTCATGCTGGACACCCATGTGAACGAACATGACCTGACCGAGACCTGGACCCCGGTTCTGGTCAAGGAGGAGGCGATGTATGGCACCAACCAGCTGCCGAAATTCGCCGAGGACAGCTATCAGACGCGCGAAGGCTATTGGCTGATCCCCACCTCCGAGGTGACGCTGACCAATACCGTCGCGGGCGAGATCCTGGAGGAATCGGCGCTGCCGATCCGCATGACCGCCCATACCCAGTGCTTCCGCTCCGAGGCCGGGTCGGCGGGCAAGGACACCAGCGGCATGTTGCGCCAGCACCAGTTCGAAAAGGTCGAGATGGTGTCGATCACCACCCCCGAGACCAGCCGCGACGAGCAGGAGCGCATGACCGGCTGCGCCGAGGCAATCCTGCAAAAGCTGGGCCTGCCCTATCGTGTCATCGTGCTGTGCACCGGCGACATGGGGTTCGGCGCGCAGCGGACCTATGACCTTGAGGTCTGGCTGCCGGGGCAGGACAAGTATCGCGAAATCTCCTCGGTCTCGGTCTGCGGCGACTTTCAGGCGCGGCGCATGAACGCCCGCTTCCGTCCGGCGGGCGGCGGCAAGCCCGAGTTCGTCCATACGCTGAACGGGTCGGGGCTGGCGGTCGGGCGCACCCTGATCGCGGTGCTGGAAAACGGCCAGCAGGCGGATGGGTCGGTAGACCTGCCTGCGGCTCTGTCGCCCTATATGGGCGGGGCCACGCGGATCACCGCCGAAGGCGTGCTGGCCTGACGGCGCCTTCCCGCCGAAGGGACGCCGGGCGGCCTTGCCTTGCCTGCGGGCCAAACGCACTACAATGATCAGGGGTCGGGCCACAGCGGTCCGGCCCCTTTTCGTTTCGTGGGCGGGGTGAAAAGAATGATCGGGGAAACAGAATGAAGGTTCGAGCCGTATTCCTGCTTTGCATCGCGATCCTTTTCGCGATGACTCCGCTGATGCTGCCCTCGTTCGACGGCTATGATCCGCAGGATTTCCCGGTTCAGATCCTGCGCCCCTCGGTCCAGCCCGCAGGCTATGCCTTTTCGATCTGGCTGCTGATCTATGCGGGGCTGATCCTTCATGCGGGCTTTGGGCTGTTGCGCCGCGACACCGACACCGACTGGGATGCGCCGCGCCTGCCGCTGGCCGCGGCGATGATCTGCGGCATCTTCTGGGTCGCCTTTGCCGAAGATCACCCGGTGATCGCCACCGTCACGATCCTGATCATGCTGGTCTGCGCGCTGTCGGCGGTGATGACGGCGGGGCGCAAGGACCGCTGGCTGCTGATGGCGCCCGTCGCGCTGTTTGCGGGATGGGTCACGGCGGCGGCCGGGGCGGCATCGGGCGTGACGCTGGCCGGACTGGGGTGGCTGCCCGATACGGGCGCGGCGGTGGTCTGCATCCTGGCGGTGCTGGCCGTTGCGGCCACCGTGCAGCTGCGGCTTGGCCGGGTGCCGGAATACGGGCTGGCGGTGATCTGGGCGCTGGCCGGGATCGTCGTCGCCAACGTGGGCGTGAACACCATCGTCGCCGGGCTGGCGATGATCGGCATCATCGCCATGGCCGGGGTGATCGCGGCGGCGAACGGCGCGCGGCTGGCGCGGGCCTAGCCCTTCTTGTCCAGGTGCTTGCGCAGACGGCTCGGGGTGCCGAAGTTCTTCTTTTCCCGATAGGGGTTCTTGTCTCCCTGGCTGCGGAACATCACCCGGATCGGCGTGCCTGGCATGTCGAAATGGTCGCGCAGGCCGTTGACCAGATAGCGGCGATAGCTTTCGGGCATGTCCTCGGGGTGGGAACACATGACCACGAATCCCGGCGGGCGGGTCTTTACCTGGGTCATGTAGCGCAGCTTGATCCGCCGCCCGCCCGGCGCGGGCGGGGGATGCGCCTCGGTCATCGCGGTCAGCCAGCTGTTCAGCCGCGCCGTGGTGATCCGCCGGTTCCAGACATCATGCGCCTTCACGATCGCATCATGCAGCCGGTCCAGCCCCCGGCCTGTCCTGGCCGAAACCGTGACCAGCGGCGCACCGCGCAGCTGCGGCAAAAGCCGCTCGAACATCTCTTTCAGTTCGGCCAGCTTTTCCTGCTTTTCTCCTTCGAGATCCCATTTGTTCACCGCGACGACGACGGCGCGGCCCTCGGTCTCGGCAAAGTCGGCGATGCGCAGGTCCTGCACCTCGAACGGAATTTCCACGTCCAGCAGAACGACCACCACCTCGGCGAAGCGCACGGCGCGCAACCCGTCGGCGACCGACAGCTTTTCCAGCTTTTCGACCACCTTGGCCTTCTTGCGCATTCCCGCGGTGTCGAAAATGCGGATCGGCGTGCCCTGCCAGTTCGACCGCACGGAAATCGCATCGCGGGTGATCCCGGCCTCGGGCCCGGTCAACAGGCGGTCCTCGCCGATGATCTTGTTGATCAGCGTCGATTTTCCGGCGTTCGGACGACCGATCACCGCGATCTGCAAGGGGTGGCGTTCGGTCGGGGCATGGGCGGTGGCGTCCGCCTCTTCCTCGGCCTCATCCTCGGACACGTCCAGGTCCACCACCGGCGCATCGGCGGCGGCGCGTTCGGCGAATTCGCCCTCCAGCGGCTTCAGCAGGCGGTAAAGGTCGTCCATCCCCTCGCCATGTTCGGCGGAAATGGCCACCGGCTCGCCCAGTCCCAGGCTCCAGGCCTCCAGCGCGCCGGCCTCGCCCGCGCGGCCCTCGGCCTTGTTCACGCCAAGGATGACGCGCGCGCCCTTCTTGCGCAGGATCTCGGCAAAGGTTTCATCCGAAGGGGTGACACCCACACGCCCGTCGATCAGGAACAGCGACACATCGGCCATGTCGACGGCGCGTTCGGTCAGGCGGCGCATCCGGCCCTGAAGGCTGTCGTCGGTGATCTCCTCCAGCCCGGCGGTGTCGATGACGGTAAAGCGCAGGTCGAACAGCCGAGCATCGCCTTCGCGCAGGTCGCGGGTCACGCCCGGCTGGTCGTCGACCAGCGCCAGCTTGCGGCCGACCAGCCGGTTGAACAGCGTCGATTTGCCCACGTTCGGGCGGCCGACGATGGCAAGGGTAAAACTCATCTTCCCGGCTCCCCGCGTTGCGAAGGCGTTCCCTTACACAAGCCGCCGGTCAACGGAAAGCGTGAAGTTGCCCGCCCTCGCTGACCACGAACAGCATACCGCCCGCCAGGGCGACGGGCGTGGCCGCACCACCCGGAATTTCCGCCGTGCCGACCAGCGCGCCGTTGACCGGGCTGAAGAACCGCAGCCAGCCGTCGGACGAGGCGACGACCAGCCGCCCCCCCGCCAGAACAGGGCCGAAATGGGCATAGATCGCCTTGCGCTTCTTGACCTTCTCGGCCTGGAAATAGGGCATGTCGACGGCCCAGATCCGTTCGCCCGTCGCGGCGTCCAGCCGGACAAGCTGCGCCTGATCATTCACGACAAAGACCGACCCTCCCACCGGCAGCGGCGGATTCAGCGCCCCGTCATCCGCCGTCCACAGCTTTTCGCCCGAGGCGGCGGAAACCGCCACCGTCCGGCCCGCCGCCGTGCCCATGAAGATCGTCCCGCCAGAGACGACCGGATCGCCGGTGATGTCGTTCAGGATCGCGGCATAGGCCCGACCCAGGCGCCGCCCCGCCACGGGCGAGGACCAGAGTTGCGTTCCGCCCTTTTTCAGCGCCGCCACCACATCGCCGCTGGCGAAGGGGAAGATCACCGCCGTATCCGTCACGGCCGGCGCGGCAGAGCCCAGCATCCCGGCCCCCGCCGGTGCGCCGGGCAGGGTCCAGAGCACCTTGCCGTTTGCCGCATCCACCGCCCAGGCGGCGCCGTCGCGGCCCACGACATAGACGATGCCGCCATCCACCGCCGGCGCGGCGGTGGCGGGCGAATCAAGCCGCTGCCGCCAGATCACCCCGCCAGATGCGCCGTCCAGCGCCACCAGTTCGCCATAGCCGGTCGTCGCGAACAGCTTGCCGCCGCCCGCCGCCAGCCCGCCGCCCGACACATCGCTGCCCTTGTCGAAATCGGGCGTCAGGTCCGCCGACCACAGATGGCCGCCGCCGGTCGAGGTGGCGGTGACGGTCGAATGCGCGTCGATGGTGAAGATGCGGCTGCCCAGGACGATAGGCGCGGCCGATATGCGGTTCTTGCGGCTGTTGCCGCCGCCGATCGTCGCCGTCCAGATCCGTTGCGGCGCGGCGCCCAGACTGCCGTGCGGGGCAAGGTGACGGGCATTGCCGCCCCGCTGCGCCCAGTCGGCATTCGCCGCCTGCACGGGCAGGGAAATCGGCACCGACCTGTTCGCCGGCTCCTCCGCCGGGGCCTTTGGCGAAGGGTCGTTCTGCGTCGGGATCGAATCCTCCAGCGGCGCGCGCACCGGGAAGCGTTCGCCTGGCAGGATCGTCTCTTTCTCGCAGCCCGCCAGAAGGGCAAGGGCCACCAGCCCGCTCAGCGCCGAAGTCCGCGTCACTTTCACCTGCAAGGCTCCTTCCCTGCCGACACCAGATCAGCCCGCCTGCGCGGGCACGGGCGGGGTGCCGCCCAGAGTGATGATCGCCTGCGAGGCGCGCGCGCGCAAACCGCGCGGCGACTGCTGATCCTGCACCAGCGCGGTCAGCGCGGTGATCGCCTGATCGGGCTTGCCTTCCTCGATCAGCAGATAGGCCAGCTGTTCCATCGCCAGCGGGCGGAAGGCGCGGCCGGGGGCCGAAAGCGGCTCCAGCGCGGCGCGGCGGTCGGCCAGCGGCATGTCGGCCCCGGCCACCAGCACCCGGCGCAGGGTCGCAAGGTCGCGATAGAGCTGCGGCTGCTTGCCGTCGGCGATCAGCCGGTCCAGCGCCGCCAGCGTTCCGGCCTTGTCCTGTTCGGGGTCGGACGCCAGCATCAGTTCCTTGATCGAGGCCTGCGCCCCGGTGGTGGGGATCGCCTCCAGCGCCTGGCGGCGATCATCGGGCGCCCCCAAGTCCAGCGCGTCGGTGACGGCATCGCCGAAGGCCTGCGCCGCGTTTTCACCGGAATAGCGCCGCCATTCGGTAAAGCTCGCGCCGCCGACCACCACCAGAACCAGCACCACGCCGATCCAGCCATACTTGCGGAAAGCGGCGAACAGACGGTCGCGGCGGACCTCTTCGGTCACCTCGTCGATGAAGCTGTCGGGATTGCTCAACGGGCCTCTCCTTGTTCTGGCCCCCGTCTTACAGGCAAAGGACGGGACTTGCCAAGCGGGGCTATGCCGCCTCGGCCTCGTCCTCGCCCTGCGACTGGCGCGCCCACATCGCGGCATAGCGCCCGTCGCGGGCCAGAAGCTCGGCATGGCTGCCCTGTTCGACCACCTGCCCCGCCTCCAGCACGACGATCAAATCCGCGTCAGCGATGGTGGACAGCCGGTGCGCGATGCTGATCACGCTGCGCCCCTTGCCCATTTCCAGCAGGCTTTCCTGAATGTCGCGTTCAGTCTGGGTGTCCAGCGCGGATGTCGCCTCGTCCAGAATCAGGATCGGCGGATCTTTCAGCAATGTCCGCGCGATCCCGACGCGCTGCTTTTCGCCGCCCGACAGTTTCAGGCCACGTTCGCCCACCTTCGTCTCATAGCCTTCGGGCAGCGAGACGATGAAATCATGGATCTTCGCCGCCCGCGCCGCGGCCTCCACCTCGGCCTGACCGGCATCGGGGCGGCCATAGGCGATATTGTAGCGGATCGTGTCGTTGAACAGCACCGTATCCTGCGGCACCACCCCGATCGCCTGATGCAGCGAGGTCTGGGTGACATCGCGGATGTCCTGTCCGTCGATGCGGATCGCGCCGCCGGTCACGTCATAGAACCGGAACAGCAGCCGCGCGACGGTCGACTTGCCCGAACCGGACGGCCCGACCAGCGCCACCTTCTGCCCCGGCCCGACCCGCAGCGACACGCCTTTCAGGATCTGGCGTTCCGCATCATAGGCGAAACGCACATCCTCAAGCACGACCTCGCCCCCCGCCACCTTCAGGTCGGGCGCGCCGGGCCTGTCGGAAATCTCGGCCGGCTGGTTCAACAGGCCGAACATCGCGCCCATGTCGACCAGCGATTGCCGGATCTCGCGATAGACGGTGCCCAGGAACCCCAGCGGCATGGTGATCTGGAGCATATAGGCGTTGACCATGACGAAATCGCCGACCGTCAGCACCCTGGCCTGCACGCCCTTGGCCGCCATCACCATCACGGCCACCAGCCCGGCGGTAATGATCAGGGTCTGCCCCATGTTCAGGAAGGCCAGCGAGACGCCGGTTTTCACCGCCGCGCGTTCATAGCCCGCCATGGCGGCGTCATAGCGCGCCGCCTCGCGCGCATCGGCGTTGAAATACTTGACGGTTTCATAGTTCAGCAGGCTGTCGACGGCCTTCTGGTTGGCATCGGTGTCCTGATCGTTCATCTCCTTGCGCAATTGCACGCGCCATTCCGTCACCTTGAAGGTGAAGAACACATAGATCGCGATGGTCCCGACGACGACCGCCATATATTGCCAGCCGAAGGCAAAGGCGAAGATCGCAGAGACCAGCGCCAGTTCCAGAAAGAGCGGCCCGATGGAAAACAGCAGGAACCGCAGCAGGAAGTCGATGCCCTTGACCCCCCGCTCGATGATGCGGGACAGGCCGCCGGTCTTGCGCGTGATGTGATAGCGCAGGGAAAGCCGGTGGATGTGGGTAAAGGTTTCCAGCGCGATCTGGCGCAAGGCACGCTGGCCCACCTTGACGAAGACCGCATCGCGCAATTCGCCGAAGGCGACGCCCCCCAGCCGGGCAAGGCCATAAGCAACCGTCAGCCCCCCTGCCCCCAGCAAAAGCACGCTGCCCGTATCGGGCACGTCGCCCGCCAGGGCGTCGACCGCCTGCTTGTAGAACCACGGCGTCGCCACCGTGACCACCTTGGCCACGAACAGCAGCACCAGCGCAAGGATCACGCGCCGGCGCACCCACACGGGTTCCGCCGGCCACAGATAGGGGGCAAGCTTGCGGATGGTCTGGTGGCCGGTCGAGGGCTGATCGGCGGGGCGCGGACCTTCGGCGGGCGGATGTGGTGGCATGGGGCACCTCCTGGCAGGGGCCTTACCTATGCCGCCCCCGCCCGGATTGCCAGAGACGTGCGATCAGCCGCCGCCGGGAATCGTGAAGACCTGGCCCGGATAGATCAGGTCGGGGTCGCGGATCTTGTCCCGGTTGGCCTCGAACACCTGGACATAAAGCGTGCCGTCGCCGAACCGGGTCCTGGCGATGCCCCAAAGCGTATAGCCGGGCTGCACTGTCACCGACACCGGCGTTTCCGCCGCCGCCGGCCCGACATCATCCGCCATCTGCGGCGCGGCCTGCGCGGGGGAAAGGGCGGGCTGCCCCTCCGCACCGGGTGCTGCGGCAACGGTAGGTGCAACGACACCGGGCCGAAGCGCGGCAGGGCCGCCGCCCGGCAGGGGCTGGGTTGATGCGGCAACCGGGATGGTCTGCGCCCTTGGCTTCAGCGCGGCAGCCAAGGCCTCGGGCGTTTCGCGCTTGAACGGCGTCTCGAACCGGGCCGTGACCTTGCCCGCGCCATCCACCTGATCGGCGCGCAGCGTGTAAAGACCCGGCACGGTAGGCCCCAGAAGCACCCGCCAAAGCCCGTCCGCCCCCACCGGCGCCGCTGCGACCTGGCCATTGTCGAGGTAAAGCCGGACCTCTGCGCCGGGCTGCCCCCGGCCGCCGATCTGAACCCCGCCCGCGCGCGTATAGGCAATCGTGTCGACGATGACCTGACCCGCCGGCAAAGGCGCCTCGGCCGGAGCGGCGGGCTGAAGAACCTCGACCCCCTGTTCGGTGACAAGAATCGCGGCGGGGGCGGAAGGCGTCTCCGGTGCAGGCGGGGCCAAGGGGGCGACGGCCCCGGCCAGCGGCGCCCCGGCCGCGGGCTCTGCCGTCGCGGGGGCCTCGGGGGTCGCGGCAGGGGTTGCGATCGGCGCGACTGCGACACTGGCCGTGCCGGGGACCGGCTCGCCCCCCGGGGGGGTCGCGGCAAGGGTAAGAAGGCGCGGCGCCTGATCGGGCGGCATGTCCAGCAGCGCCACGAACTCGCCCCGCGCATTGGCGGTGGCGGTCGCAATCTCGGCCCCGTCCAGACGCAGCGACACGGCGGCCCCCGGCTGGGCCTTGCCCGCGATCACCGCGCTGCCCGAAGCGTCGATGCGCACCGTGTCAAAGGCCGGCGCGGTGGCGGCCGATACGACAGCCGCAGGGGCGGCAGCCTCCGCCGGCGCGGCGGCAGGGGCAGCGGCAGGGGCAGCGGGGGCCGGTTGTGCAGCAGGAGCAGGCGCGGCGGTCTGCGGCGCGATCCCGGGCGCGGGTCGGCCCGACAGCCACAGACCGGCGCCGAGGGCCAGAACGACACCCGCACCTGCCCCAACCACCCCGGCGCGGCCCGCCGCGCCCATGTCTGACCAAGCTGCCATCGCATTCCCCCTGGCGGCGCTCTTGTGGCGCCTGCTTTCCTTCGCAACTGAACCCCGATATTCAGGCCCGAAGCAACAGGTTTTGCGAGGGTTTCCGTCAATGACCACCCAACATTCCGTCTGCGTGTTCTGCGGGTCGCGCCCCGGCACACGCGCGCCCTATGCCGAAACCGCCGCCGAACTGGGCCGCGTTCTGGCGGCCGAGGGGTGGCGTCTGGTCTATGGCGCGGGCGACGTGGGCCTGATGGGCGAGGTTGCCCGTGCCGCTGCCGCCGCCGGGGCGGAAACCTTTGGGGTGATCCCGACCCATCTGATCCGGCAGGAGGTGGCAAAGCGCGACCTGTCGAAATTCGTCGTCACCTCGAACATGCATGAACGCAAGACGGTGATGTTCATGAACTCGGATGCGATCGTGGTGCTGCCGGGGGGTGCGGGCACGCTGGACGAATTCTTCGAGGTGCTGACCTGGCGGCAGATCGGGCTGCATGACAAGCCGATCTTCATCCTGAACGTCGAAGGGTTCTGGGATCCGCTGGTCGCGCTGATCGACCATGTGGTGGCCGAGGGGTTTGCGGGCGACGACATCCGCGAGGCGATCACGGTGGTGCCGGATGTCCCCGCGCTGCATTCGGCGCTGCGGGCCGCGTTTTCCTGAACAGCCGCGATGCGGAACGCGCCGGGGGCCAGCCCCCGGACCCCCGGGATATTTGGGTCCAGAAAGAGG
>JASGFG010000089.1:0-14130 GCA_047605605.1 Paracoccaceae bacterium
GGCCTGCCCGCGACCGACCCGTTCCGCTTTGGCGCGGGGAAACTGGTGGATGCGCTGGCCGCGATCTGAGATATCGTGAGGGGGGCTGTCTGCCCCCCTCGCCCCTTCGGGGCTCACCCCCCGAGGATATTTCCGCAGAGAGGATGGAACAGGATCCGTCCGCAGGAGGCCAGATGATCACCGTAACCCCCGATGTGTTCCGCCTGGCGCAGGTGTTCACCATTTCCCGCGGCAGCCGGACCGAGGCAAAGGTGCTGACCGTGCGGGTGACGCGCGGCGGCGTGACCGGCTGGGGGGAATGCGTGCCCTATGCCCGCTATGGCGAGACGCTGGAGAGTGTCACCGCGCAGATCTCGGGGCTGGCCGAGGGGATCTCGCGTGAGGGTCTGCAACTGGCCCTGCCGCCGGGGGCGGCGCGCAATGCCGTGGATTGTGCGCTGTGGGATCTGGAGGCGAAGGTGGCGGGGCGGCGGGTCTGGGATCTGGCCGGTCTGCCGCGGCCCGAGCCGATGGTGACGGCCTATACCCTGTCGCTGGACACGCCCGAGGCGATGCGGGCGCAGGCGGCGAAGAATGCGCACCGCCCGCTGTTGAAGATCAAGCTGGGCACCCCCGACGACATGCCCCGGCTGGAGGCGGTGCGCGCCGGGGCGCCGTCGACGAGGATCATCGTCGATGCGAACGAGGGCTGGACGGCCGAGGTTTATAGCGAACTGGCCCCGCATCTGGTGCGGATGGGGGTGGCGCTGGTGGAACAGCCGCTGCCCGCGGGGGCGGACGACATGCTGGCCGAGATTGCGCGGCCGCTGCCGGTCTGTGCGGATGAATCCTGCCACGACCGGGCAAGCCTGTCCCATCTGGGCGGCAAGTATGACGTGGTGAATATCAAGCTGGACAAGACCGGCGGGCTGACCGAGGCGCTTTCTCTGCGCGATGCGGCGCGGGCCGAGGGCTATGGCGTGATGGTCGGCTGCATGGTCGGATCGTCCCTTGCCATGGCGCCGGCGGTGATCGTGGCGCAGGGGGCGGAATATGTCGATCTTGACGGCCCGCTGCTTCTGGCAGAAGACCGGCCCGCGCCGTTGACCTATGACGCGGCGGGCGTTCACGCGCCGGAACCGGAACTGTGGGGATGAACATGAGCCGCATCGTCTATCTGAACGGGGAATACCTGCCGGAAGCGCAGGCAAGGATCTCGATCTTTGACCGGGGCTTTGTCTTTGCCGATGCGGTATACGAGGTCACCTCGGTCATCGACGGCAAGCTGATGGATTTCGACGGCCATTTCGCCCGGCTGGAGCGCTCGCTGAGCGAGCTGGACATGCAGCATCCGGTGACCAAGGATCAACTGCTGGCCATCCACCGCGAGCTGCTGGCCAGGAACAACCTGACCGAAGGCATGGTCTACCTGCAAATCAGCCGCGGCAATCCGGGCGACCGGGACTTCCTGTTCCCCGCCGATGACGTGGCGCCGACCGTGGTGCTGTTCACGCAGGCGGCGGGTCTGGTGGCCAGCCCCAAGGCCGCGTCGGGCATCAAGGTCATCTCGATCCCCGACATCCGCTGGGGGCGGCGCGACATCAAGACGGTGCAACTGCTTTACCCGTCGATGGGCAAGATGATGGCGAAAAAGGCCGGGGTCGATGACGCCTGGTTCGTGCAGGACGGCTTTGTCACCGAGGGCACGGCGAACAACGCCTATATCGTCAAGGGTGGCAAGATCATCACCCGCGCGCTGTCGAACGACATCCTGCACGGCATCACCCGCGCCGCCCTGCTGAAATACGCGGCCGAGGCGCAGATGGAAGTGGTGGAGCGCAATTTCACGGTTGAGGAAGCCCAGGGCGCGGATGAGGCCTTCATCACCGGCGCGTCGACCTTCGTGACCCCGGTGGTGGAGATCGACGGGGCGAAGGTTGGCGCCGGCGTGCCGGGCAAGGTGGCGACGCGGCTGCGCGAGATTTATATTGATGAGAGCAGGAAGCGGGGGTTGTGAGGATGGGGCTGCGGCCCCCTTCTTCATGGATCGGGAACCGGCACCTATGAGGGACTTTGAGGCCATTGGAATTTTGCGCAATAGGAAGTGCTAGACGGCACGGAGCAAAACATCCGAATGATGCGAGAACTGAAGCAGCACGGACTAAGCGCATATTTTTTCGCATTCGTCCTAATAACCATGGTCGTCAGCTTGCTCATAGGTGGCATGGCCGCTGGTCTCGCAGGCTATCTGATGGCGGGTGATCCCGCGTTGATGTTATTCGTTCCGTTCGCCTCTGTCATTGGTGGCGGCTTCGTGATTCCTATCGCTATTTTGTTATGGTACGCGCCGTCCGCCCTGATTTTCTCATGCAGTATGGCATTTCTGGAAAAGCAGATTGGCACCAAGCGCGCAATCCAGTGTTCGGGCTCCATAACCGCGTTGGTGGCCGCAGTCATAACAACATATGTGGCCACCGATTTCGGGCGAGACGTTGACGGGGTGGGCGCGCTAATGTTCCTTGTCGGGCCAGTTTCTGTCGTGATTGCTCCTTGGACGGTAAGAATGGCGTATAATTTCGGTGGCCCTGACGGGTGAGCTATCTGACAGGGTGTGAGAAGGTGTGCCATGACGTGCCATCCGAATGTCTCTCGTAGACTCAACCCCCGCCTCACTCCTTCCCCTTCATCGCCCTCTCGAACGCCGCCTTCTGCCCCTCGCTCGCCTCGGTCTGATGCCGGGCCACCCAATCCGCATAGGGCATCCCGTAAACCACCTCGCGCGCGGCATCCTTAGTCAGCTCGATCCCGCGTTCGCCTGCCGCCTCCTGATACCAGCGGGACAGGCAGTTGCGGCAGAACCCGGCCAGGTTCATCAGGTCGATGTTCTGCACATCGGGGCGGTCGTCCATCAAGTGCTGCATCATGCGGCGAAAGGCGGCGGCCTCCAGTTCGGTGCGGGTGGCGTCGTCCATGGGGTCACTCCGTTCGGGCAAGGGCTTCGGTCAGGATGGGTGCCAGACGCGCGGCCCAGGCGGCCTGGCCTGCGGGATCGGCGATCAGGTCGTTCCTGACCTCGATCAGCGTGTTCTGGCGGCCCGGTTGCAGCGCGTGGCGGTCGATGGCATCGCCCGGCAGGTGGCCGGAATAGGGCTCGTTGTCGCCGACGCAGAGGTCCGGCTCGTCCCGCAGCCGGGCGATCAGCGGCACGGACAGCCGCCCGTCCAGATGCGAATGCAGCACGCCCACCTGCCAGGGGCGCGGCGGGCGACCCTTGAGGCAGGGGGTAAAGGAATGGACCGCACAGATCGCCGTATCGGGCCTGCGCGCTGCCAGCCGGGCATAGGCGGCGTGATAGGGGCGGTAGAGACGGTCCAGCCGACGTTCCACCTCGTCGGCCGCGGCATGGCGGTTGGCGGGGATGATCGTGCCGTCGTAAAGCTTCATCACCAGCGTCGGGTCATCCTCGCCCCGGTTGGGGTCGATGACCAGGCGCGAGAAATCCGACAGGATCACCGGGCTGTCCAGCAGCTCGCCCAAGGCGCGCGCCACGCCCGCGGCCCCGACGTCCCAGGCGATGTGGCGGGCCATGTCGGCCGGGTCGATCCCCAGATCGCCGCCCCCCACCCAGTCCGGCACCCGGTTCGACGCATGGTCGCAGGTGATCAGCCAGCGGCCGGGGCGGTCCTCTCCGATGATATGATAGGCGGTCACGGGCCCTTCCTGTCGCGTGAATGTCCTATTGCCCATTTATGACGCCACCGGGGAAAGCGCCAGTTGCCCCGATGCGCGGAATGCCCCTATAACACCGGCGGCCCACCGCGACTTTGAAACCGATGAAGGATAAAGGCAGCATGAGACGCCTTCGGAACGTGAAGATCGTGGCCACGCTGGGGCCGGCCTCTTCCAGCTATGAGATGATCCGCGCGCTGTTCGAGGCCGGGGCCGACGTGTTCCGCCTGAACATGAGCCACGGCACGCATGACGACATCCGCGCCCGGCACGAGATCATCCGCAAGGTCGAGGCCGATACCGGCCGCCCGATCTGCATTCTGGCCGACCTTCAGGGGCCGAAACTGCGGGTCGGCACCTTCGCCAACGGGTCCGAGGATCTGGCCGAAGGCGCGTCCTTCCGCATGGACCTGTCGGATGCGCCGGGCGATGCGGCCCGTGTGCAGTTGCCCCACCCCGAGATTTTCGCTGCGCTGGAGCCGGGGTCGTCGCTGCTGGTGAACGATGGCAAGATCCGTCTGCGGGTCGACGCCTGCGGCAAGGATTTCGCCGATTGCACCGTTACGGTGGGCGGCACGATTTCCAACCGCAAGGGCGTGAACGTGCCCGATGTCGTCCTGCCGCTGGCCGCGCTGTCGCAGAAGGACCGCAAGGATCTGGAATTCGCCTGCGACCTGGGGGTCGAATGGCTGGCCCTGTCCTTCGTGCAGCGCCCCGAGGATGTGATCGAGGCGCGCGCGCTGGCCAATGGCCGCGCCGCGCTGGTCGCCAAGATCGAGAAACCGGCCGCCGTCAAGGCCTATGACGCCATTCTGGCCGTGGCCGACGGCATCATGGTGGCGCGCGGCGATCTGGGGGTGGAACTGCCGGTGCAGGCGGTGCCGCCGATCCAGAAACGCCTGGTCCGTCTGGCGCGGGCGGCGGCAAAGCCGGTGATCGTGGCGACGCAGATGCTGGAATCCATGATCGAATCGCCGGTGCCGACCCGGGCCGAGGTGTCGGACGTGGCGACCGCCATCTATGAAGGGGCGGATGCGATCATGCTTTCGGCCGAATCCGCCGCGGGGAAATACCCGATCGAGGCGGTGACGACGATGAACAACACCGCCATCTCGGTCGAAAGCGATTCCACCTATCGCGAGGTGATCGAGGCCAGCCGCAAGGCCAACCGCCACACGGTTGCCGACGGCATCGTCGTCGCCGCGCGCGAGATTGCCGAGACCTCGGACATCAAGGCCATCTGCTGCTTCAGCCAGACGGGCACGACCGTGGGTCTGGTCGCGCGCGAACGGCCGCGGGTTCCGATCATCGCGCTGACGCCGCTGATCGGCACGGCGCGGCGGCTGTGTCTGACCTGGGGCACCACCTGCGTGATCTGCGAACCGCAGGACCGCTTCAAGGGCGCCGTCATCGCCGCCATCCGCGGCGCGCTGGAGGTGGGCGTGGCCACGCCCAAGGACCAGATCGTGCTGACCGCGGGGGTGCCCTTCAACGTGACGGGGACGACCAACATCCTGCGCGTCGCCCCCTGCGATGAACGGTTGATCTTCCGCAGCGAGCCGGAATAGGCTTGGCCGGGTCAGTGTTTTAACCGGGTGTGCGATGGACAACGATCTGCTGCTGGTGATCGGTATCGTGATCAGCTGCTTTTCCATTCCATCGCTCGTCTCGGCCTTCACCGACGGGCGGGCGCCCAGAATTGGCGGTATCATGGTCGTGGTCGGCCTGGCACTGATCGCCGTGGCGCTCAGCCGTCAGCCGAACGGATATTCCTTCTCGGACATTCCGGCGGCCTTCTACCGGGTGATCGGGCGGCTGAACTGACGCTTTACCCCTTGCCCTTTGGCCGGGGCGCCCCTATACGGCGCGCTTCAATACCTGCGCGGCCGGCCGACAGTGGCATGCCGAGTCGCGCCTGAAACCACGGAGATGGAAATGCCCAAGATGAAGACCAAATCCGCGGCGAAGAAGCGTTTCAGCTTCACCGCCTCGGGCCGCGTGAAGGCTGGCGTTGCCGGCAAGCGTCACGGCATGATCAAACGCTCGACGAAATTCATCCGCGAAGCGACCGGCACCATGCTGCTGAGCGATTCGGATGCGAAGATCGTCAAGAAATATATGCCGTATAATCGCTGAGGAGTGTGAGATATGTCCCGCGTCAAATCCGGTAAGGTGACTCACGCCCGCCACCGCAAGGTGATCAAGGCGGCCAAGGGCTATTACGCCGCCCGTTCCACGAACTTCCGCACCGCCACCCAGGCGGTCGACAAGGCCAACCAGTATGCGACCCGCGACCGCAAGACCCGCAAGCGCAACTTCCGCGCGCTGTGGATCCAGCGGATCAACGCCGCCGTGCGCCTGTTCGACATCGAGATGACCTATTCGCGTCTGATCGACGGCCTGAACAAGGCCGGGATCGAAGTTGACCGCAAGGTCCTGGCCGATCTGGCCGTGAACGAGCCCGAGGCGTTCAACGCCATCGCCGCCCAGGCGAAAGGCGCGCTGGCCGCCTGATCGGGCGAACGGCAGAAACAGGAAACCCCGCGCCAGATGCTGGCGCGGGGTTTTTCATTGGTGCAGGCCGCCCCCGTCAATCCGACAGCCGCGCCGCCATGCGGAAGGCCAGCATCGCCACCGCCGCGACCCCGGCCATGACCAGCCCCGCCGCCATCGCCGGATCGCCGCCCATTCCCGCCAGAACCGTGCAGATCGCGCCGACCACCATCTGGCTGAACCCGTAAAGCCCCGAGGCCGACCCGGCAAGATCGGGCCGGATGCTCAGCGCCGCGGTGGTGGCCAGGGGGCTGGTCAGACCCGTGGCAAAGCAGAAGACAAAGACCGGCGCGATGAACAGCCCGATGGTCAGCGGCACGGTCATCACGATCAGCGGCAGCGCCAGCCCCGACAGCAGCGTCAGCCAGTTCGCCGCGCGCAGCAGGCGCGGCCACGGGATACGCCCCGCAGTGGCGCGGATGGCCATATTGCCCATCGCCACCGCCAGCACCACCACCGCCAGCCACGGCCCGACTTCATGCGCGGGGCGATGCAGGTCGCGTTCAAAGATGAAAGGGGCGGCGGTGACGACCCCATACATCGAGGTCGTGGCGCAGGCGCCGCCCAGCACCAGCCAGCGAAAGCGCGGGATCTTCAGCAAGGTGGTGACGCCCGACAGGAAATTCCCGCCCGGCGCATCGGCGGGCCGGGTTTCCGGGATCAGCCACAGGATGCTGGCGATGTTGAACAGGCCGATCACCACCAGAACCACAAAGATCGCGCGCCAGCCCAGATGCTGCACGATCTCGCCCCCGATCAGCGGCGCGAGCGCGGGGCCCACAACCATGATCATGGTCAAAAGCGCCAGCCGCCCCGCGATTTCGTCCGAACTGCTGGTGTCGCGCAGGATCGCGCGGCCCAGCACCAGACCGGCACAGCCGCCCAGGGCCTGCAACAGCCGCGCCGTCAGCAGTGCCCCGATGCCGGTGGCGAAATGGCAGACGGCGCCTGCGGCGACATAAAGGCTCAAGGCCGCCAGCAGCACGGGGCGGCGGCCGAACCTGTCGGACAGCGGGCCATAGACCAGCTGCCCGACCGCCATGCCGACGATGTAAAGACTGATGGCGAATTGCATCTGGCCGGGGCTGACGCCCAGAGAGGCACCCGCCGTCGGCAGGGCGGGCACGAAGATGTGCATCGCCAGAGATCCGGTCAGCGTCAGCGCGCCCAGAATCCAGATCGGCACCTGCGGGCGGGGCGTGGAAAGGTCTTCTGCGATTGCCATGGTCATTTCGCGCCCTCTCCGCCCGGCAGGCGCGACAGGATGTCCAGCATCACCCGCTCGGCCCCCACCAGCGCCTGGTTGTCGATGCCGCCCAGGACATCGGCGCGCAGCCCGTCGGCCTCGGCCCGCGCGGCGCGGACCAGCGGCGCGGCCTGATCCGTCAGCTGCACCCGCTTGACCCGGCGGTCGGAGGGATCGTCCCGCCGCTCCACCAAGCCCTGGGCGGCCAGCGTGTCGACCAGCCGCACGACCGAGGATCGGTCAAGGCCCAGATAATCCGCCAGTTCCACCTGTTTCACCGGGCCTACGCGGTGAAGATAAAGCAGTGGCAGCCAGGTGGCGTCCGTCAGGCCAAGCGGTTGAAGCCGCTGGTCCAGCGCGCGGCGCCAGCTGCGGCCGACTTGCTGGATCAATCTGCCGATGCGATCGTGGGGGGTCTGCTGAAGCATGATCGTCACATATTGATGGGAATGCAATTGTTGCAATATCACCGATATGCCCGCTTTCAAGAATTTTCTGGCCGGCCAGTCCTGCGGCGAACGCAAGGCTGACCGGCGCCTGCCGAAACCCTTCGCCCCTGCTCATTTCCCGCCCCGCGCTGCGGTCGGCCTTGCATTCGCAGGCCCGCGCCGCTAACCCGTGCCCGAACGAAGGGGCCTATGATGGACGCACTCGACAGCCTGCGGGGCAAGTATATCGAAGCCGTGGCCGGTGCCGCCGACGAGGCTGCGCTGGAAGAGGTGCGGCTGGCCGCCCTGGGCAAGAAGGGCGAGATCAGCGCCCTGATGGCCACGCTTGGCAAGATGGCACCCGAAGACCGCAAATCCGCCGGCGCCAGCCTGAACGTCCTGCGCGACGAAATCGACGCCGCGCTGCGCGCCCGCAAGGCGGCGCTGGCCGATGCGGCGCTGGATGCCCGACTGCGGTCGGAATGGCTGGACGTGACGCTGCCCGGCCGTCCACGCCGTTCCGGCACCATCCACCCGGTCAGCCAGGTGATGGACGAGCTGACGGCAATCTTTGCCGACATGGGATTTGCGGTGGCCGAAGGGCCGCAGGTCGAATCCGACTGGTTCAACTTCGACGCGCTGAACATCCCGCCGGAACACCCCGCGCGGCAGGAACATGATACGTTCTTCATGCACCGCGCCGATGGCGACGACCGCGCGCCGCATGTGCTGCGCACCCACACCAGCCCGGTGCAGATCCGCGCCATGCAGGCGCAGGGCGCGCCGATCCGGGTCATCGCGCCCGGCCGCGTCTATCGGATGGACATGGACCAGACCCATACCCCGATGTTCCATCAGGTCGAGGGGCTGGCCATCGACCGCGACATTTCCATGGCCAACCTGAAATGGACGCTGGAGGAATTCTGCCGCGCCTTCTTCGAGGTGCCTTCGGTGGAACTGCGCTTCCGTGCCAGCCATTTCCCGTTCACGGAACCTTCGGCCGAGGTCGACATCCGCTGTTCCTGGGAAGGCGGCCAGCTAAGGATCGGTCAGGGCGACAGCTGGCTGGAAATCCTGGGGTCGGGCATGGTCCACCCCAAGGTGCTGCGGGCGGGCGGGATCGACCCGGACCAGTGGCAGGGCTTTGCCTTCGGCATGGGGATCGACCGGATCGCCATGCTGAAATACGGCATCCCCGACCTGCGGGCCTTCTTTGAATCCGACCTGCGCTGGCTGCGCCATTACGGCTTTGCCGCGCTGGACATGCCCGACCTTCCCCGCGGTCTCAGCCGCTGAGCGGCCTCAGCGTTTCGATGCGCTCAGGAAGGTGACGCCCTTCATCTTCTTGCTGCCGCAGCCGTGGCCGCTGGCGAACAGCGCCATCTGACCGCAATCGTCGGCGCTTTCGGAAAGGGTCGTGATCTTTTGCGGCGCCGCCGCGCCGGTTTGCTGCGGGTTGCGCTCCACATAGCCCCAGGCCGCGACGATGCCGATCAGGCTGAACGCCAGGATCAGGCGGATGCGCGCCTCGGGGCCGGAATCCTTCAGTCTTCCCATCATCTGTGCCGCCTTTCGGTCATTCCCGCAGGCTGACAGCAAGATCCGGCGAAATAAGGGGCACTCT
Organism: Paracoccaceae bacterium; assembly: GCA_047605605.1. Lineage (GTDB taxonomy): Bacteria > Pseudomonadota > Alphaproteobacteria > Rhodobacterales > Rhodobacteraceae > JAATGA01. The sequence continues at coordinate 9,560 of JASGFG010000089.1, forward strand.
GCGGCGGTTCGGGTCAGAACCGCGGCATCATCGCGGCAAAGGCCCCGGCATTCGCCCGCCCATGCGCCAACAGCAGGAACAAAAGCGCCACCAGCCCCAAAAGCAGGCAAAGCCGGCCCGCCTTCAGCGGTTTGCGGTCCTTGGGTATGTCGAGCATCGGGTCCATGCGCAGGCTTATAGCGCATGTCGCCGTTTGAAATGTGGCGGCAGGGCCGACGCCGGGTCGACAACCCGTTTCCGCATGGGAAACGCAGGGCGCGCCCGCTTCCCCTTGGCGCGGCTTTGCGATAAGGCCCGGGGCAAGTTTCCGGTGCAGACCCGGCACCGGCCCTCGAAGGGAGCATGAGCCATGAAATTCACGCTGTCCTGGCTGAAAGATCACCTCGATACCGAGGCAAGCCTTGACGACATCACCTATGCCCTGACCGACCTCGGGCTGGAGGTCGAGGAGGTCGTGAATCCGGCGGCGAAACTGGCGTCCTTTACCCTTGCCAAGGTGATCGCCGCCGAACAGCACCCCGATGCCGACCGCCTGCGCGTCTGCCGGGTGATGACGGACGAGGGCGAGAAACAGATCGTCTGCGGCGCGCCGAATGCGCGGGCCGGGATCACGGTCGTGCTGTGCAAGCCGGGCGATTATGTGCCCGGCATCGACGTGACCCTGGGCGTGGGCAAGATCCGCGGCGTGGAAAGCCAGGGCATGATGGCCTCCGAGCGTGAGCTGGAGCTGTCGGACGAACACAACGGCATCATCGAGCTGCCCTCGGGCGAGGTCGGGCAGAAATTCGTCGACTGGCTGGCCGAAAACCGGCCAGGCAGCGTTGATCCGATGGTGCATGTCAAGATCACCCCCAACCGCCCCGATGCGCTTGGGGTGCGGGGCGTGGCGCGGGATCTGGCCGCGCGGGGTCTGGGGCGGCTGAAGCCGCTGGCGGCGGAAAAGGTGGCGGGGCAGTTCCCCTCGCCCATCGGCGTGACCATCGCGCCGGGGGTGGCCGAACGCGCCTGCCCGCATTTCATCGGGCGCGTGATCCGGGGGGTGAAGAACGGCCCCTCACCCGCCTGGCTGCAACAGCGGCTGATCGCGATCGGGCTGCGGCCGATCTCGGTTCTGGTCGACATCACCAACTATTTCACCTTTGACCTGAACCGCCCGCTGCATGTCTTTGACGCGGCCAAGGTCTCGGGCGATCTGCATGTGCGTTCGGCCGCCGAAGGCGAAACCCTGCTGGCGCTGGACGGCAAGACCTATGTGCTGAAACCCGGCATGACGGTGATCGCCGACGGGCGCGGGGTGGAATCCTTGGGCGGCGTGATGGGCGGCGAGGAATCGGGCTGCGACGAGAACACCACGGATGTGTTCCTCGAAGCCGCGTATTTCGACCCGATCCGCACCGCGACCACGGGCCGCGCGCTGAAGATCAACTCCGACGCGCGCTATCGGTTTGAACGCGGGATCGACCCGGCCTTCACGGCAGACGGGATCGAACTGGCGACGCGGATGATCCTCGACCTGTGCGGCGGCAGCCCGTCCGAACTGGTGGTGGCCGGGTCCGCGCCCGATACCGCGCGCGCCTACCGGCTGGACGCCGCGCGGGTGGAAAGCCTTGTCGGCATGGAAATCCCCGCCGCGACCCAACGCGCCACGCTTGAGGCACTCGGCTTCCATCTGGACGGCGACATGGCGACGCCCCCCAGCTGGCGCCCCGATGTGCTGGGCGAGGCCGATCTGGTCGAGGAAGTCGCCCGCATCGCCAGCCTGACCAGGTTGCAAGGCAAGCCCCTGCGCCGCGCCGAACCCGGCGTGCCGCGCCCGATCCTGACGCCCCTGCAGCAGCGCGAACGTGCCGCACGGCGGACCATCGCGGCGCTTGGCTACAATGAATGCGTGACCTATTCCTTCATTGATCAGGCGGCGGCCGAACTGTTCGGCGGCGGCACCGATGCCGTGCTGGTCGACAATCCGATTTCCTCGGAGATGACGCATCTGCGCCCCGACCTGTTGCCGGGCCTGCTGCGCGCCGCCGCCCGCAATCAGGCGCGCGGCTTCATGGATCTGGCCCTGGCCGAGATCGGCCCCGCCTTTGCCGGGGGCGAACCCGGCGAACAGGTGCTGCACGCGACAGGCCTGCTGGTCGGGGCCGCGGCCCCGCGCGATCCCCATGGCAGCCGCCGCCCGGTCGACGTCTTCGACGCCAAGGCCGATGCCGATGCGGTTCTGGCCGCCCTTGGCGCGCCGCAAAAGGTGCAGATCACCCGCAAGGTCGCCGCTTGGTGGCACCCCGGCCGGTCCGGCGTGATCGGCCTTGGCCCGAATGCCATGGCGACCTTTGGCGAGGTTCACCCCCGGGTCCTGGCCGAACTGGGCGTCAAGGGCCCGGCGGTGGCCTTTACCGTGCTGGTCGCGAACATCCCCAGCCCCAAGGTGAAAACCCCCACCCGCCCGGCGCTGGCGATCAGCGACCTTCAGGCGGTGGACCGCGATTTCGCCTTTGTCGTGGACAAGGGGATCGAGGCGCTGACCGCCGTCAATGCGGCGCAAGGGGCCGACAAGACGCTGATCGAAAGCGTGCGGGTCTTCGACCAGTTCACCGGCGACAAGGCCGAGGCACAGATGGGCGCGGGCAAGAAATCCATCGCCCTGACCGTGCGCCTGCAACCCGTGGACAAGACCCTGACCGAAGCCGAGATCGAGGCGGTTTCCGCGAAAATCGTGGAAAAGGTGACGAAAGCCACCGGCGGCACCCTGCGGGGCTGACTCCGCGGGGGCCAAGCCGTCCCTGGCGCCCCTTCATCTTGGCTCAAATACCCTGCGGGGTCGTCCGGAGGGGTGCGAAACCCCTCCGGGGCCGGGGCAAGGCTCGCCTTTCCCGGTAAGGCCCTATTTGCCGGGCTTCGACCGCCAGCGGTCCAGCCAGCCGCGCATCCCGGCCCGGGCGCTGTCGCCCCGCGCCTCGACCCGGTCCCAGGCCTCTTGCGTGTCGGCGACCAGCGGATCGACCGTGCGTTCCACGAACTGCAGCCACATGCGCCGCAGCATGAACAGCGCCGCCAGCAGCAGTACCAACAGGACGATGTTGACCCAGGGGATGATCGTCGCATCCGGCCCGTCGACCTGCCGCACCTTCACCGCATTGGGATAGATCGACAGCCACGGCGCACGCCAGCCGTATTTCGTCACCGCTACCCATTTGGGCGCCTCGGCCGTGGATCGCAGGTCGGTCGCGCGCGCCTGAAGGTTCGAGGAATCATATTTGAAGTAGGGCGGCCAGACCCAGCCGGTATCCTCGTTGCGATAGACCATCGGCTTGCCGTTCGGCAGCACCGCCTCGATGAAGCGGATGTCGCGCTGCGTCTGGCTTTCGCCGGTCGCCACATCCGGGGCGGCGTAGAAGATCGCGTTCTCGCCCACGGTGGTGATGCGGTTGTAGGTGTTGGTGATCCGCACGATGTCATGGCGTGGCAGGGTATAGTGCAGGAACCCGCCGACGATCAGCAGCACCACCCCCCGGAAGGTCCATTTCAGGATGCGCCCCAGCCGCTTGTCGCGGTTCAAAACCCAGACGACCAGCCCCACCACAAGGACCGCCAGAATGATCCACCAGACCCAGCCCATGCCCGCACCCCTTCAGTAATGGTTCACCAGATAGATCGTTCCCGCCATGATCGCCATGGGAACGACATAGACCAGCCACAGCAACCGACGCCGCAGCGACCCTTCATAGGCCCGCATCCCCTGGCTCACATAGTCTTCGCGACGGCCGGGAATACCGCCGGCGTCGAATCTTTTCTCCAGCCGCTCGCGGTGGACCGACCGGGCATAGAGGCGGACCAGGAAATAGACCGCCGACAAGCCGATAAAGCCGAAGACGGCAAGGCGGATGAATGCGATCAAGCCTTTTTTCCCTTTCAACCGCCGCCGCAAGGCGCCCACCCCCGACAATGGATTGCCGCGGCGCATTTGCCAAGGCAGTCTGCGGGAATGACCGAGGATCCCTTTCTTGCCGAAATCGACGCGCGCCGGGCCGATCTGATCGGGCTGACGCAGGATCTGATCCGCATCCCGACGCTGAACCCGCCGGGGCGGAACTATCGCCAGATCTGCGACTATCTGGCGGCGCGGCTGATGGCCGGGGGGTGGGTGGTGGAACTCCTCCGTGCCACCGGCGCGCCGGGCGACAGCGATGCCTTTCCCCGCTGGAACATGGTCGCGCGGTATGAAGGCGCCCGCCCCGGCCCTTGCGTGCATTTCAACAGTCATCACGATGTGGTCGAGGTCGGCCACGGCTGGACGCGCGACCCGTTCGGGGGCGAACTGGACGGCGACCGCATCTATGGGCGCGGCGCCTGCGACATGAAGGGCGGGCTTGCCGCATCGGTCATCGCGGCCGAGGCCTTCATCGCCGCCCGACCCGGTTTCGCCGGGGCCATCGAGATCTCCGCCACGGCGGATGAGGAATCGGGCGGTTACGGTGGTGTCGCATGGCTGGCCGAGCGCGGCTATTTCGCCCCCGAAAAGGTGCAGCACGTCATCATCCCCGAACCGCTGCACAAGGACCGCATCTGCCTTG
>JASGFG010000090.1:0-13700 GCA_047605605.1 Paracoccaceae bacterium
TTGCGCATATTGCTCGGTCAGGTTGGCGGCATAGACCTGCCAGTCCCACCATTCGCATTGCAGCCAGTCCTCCATCCAGCCATGGATGCGATCCGCCCCGCCGGTGGTGGTGTGGACAAGGAAGCTGTCCTCGCCGATCCGCGCGACCACGCCGTCGTCGATCAGGAACCCGTTTTCGTTGCACATCAGCCCATAGCGGCACTTGCCCACGGGCAGGGTCGACATGAGGTTGGTGTAGAGCATGTCGAGGAACCGCCCCGCATCCGGCCCCTTGACAAGGATCTTGCCGAGGGTCGAGGCGTCCAGCAGCCCCACCGAATTGCGCACCGCCAGAACCTCGCGGTGAACCGCCTGTTCATGGCTTTCGCCCGCCTTGGGGAAGCAATAGGGGCGGCGCCACTGGCCCACCGGCTCAAAATAGGCGTTTTGCGCCACATGCCAGGCGTCGATCGGCGTCTTGCGCAGCGGCTGGAAGATCTCGCCCCGCGCCTCGCCCGCCAGCGCGCCCAGCGTCACGGGCGTGTAGGGCGGGCGGAAGGTGGTGGTGCCGACCTGCGGGATCGGGGCGTCCAGCGCCTTGGACAGCACGGCCAGACCGTTGATATTGGACAGCTTTCCCTGATCGGTGGCCATGCCCAGCGTCGTATATCGCTTGGTATGTTCGACCGAGGTATAGCCCTCGCGCGCGGCCAGCTGCACGTCGCTGACCTTCACGTCGTTCTGATAGTCCAGCCACATCTTGGCGCGCAGCTGGATGCTGGCCCCCTGCGGCATGACCCAGACCGGCAGCAGCGCGCCTTCGGCCGGGGCAGAGGCTGTGGCAGTCGTGGACCCGCCTGCCGCCGCCGCGGCATCTGCCAGAATTCCGTCGGCGTGCAGCACGCCATTGGCCGACCCGGCCGCGACGACCAGCGCATTGCCGTCATGGTTGATCGGCGGGCGGGCGGCATCGGGGCGGAACATGGCGTTCGCCTCGTCCCAGGTCAGCTTTCCGCCGCAATGGCTCCACAGGTGAACCACCGGCGACCAGCCGCCCGACATGGCGACGGCATCGCAGGCAATCTCCTCGATCTCCGCGCCCTCGCCTGCATGGGAACAGATCGCGACGCCTGTGACGCGCTTGCCGCCCTTGACCTTGGCGATGGCCTTGCCGGTTTCGACCCGCAGGCCGAGCGCGCGCGCCTCGTCCGGCAGGGCGCCTTTCGCCTCGGGCCGGGCGTCGAGGATGACCGGAACCGCCAGCCCCGCCTTTTTCAGCGCGATGGCCGTGCGATAGGCGTCGTCGTTGTTCGTGACCACGACCGTCCGATCACCGGGCGAGACGGCCCAGTTCACCACGAAATCGCGCACCGCCCCGGCCAGCATCACCCCGGGAATGTCGTTTCCGGCGAAGGACAAGGGGCGTTCGATGGCGCCGGTCGCGGCAATCACCTGACCGGCCCGGATGCGCCACAGCCGCTGGCGCGGGCGTCCGTCGCCGGGGGTATGGTCGGCGATGCGTTCGACGGCCAGCGTATAGCCGTGGTCATAGGACCCGACCGCCATGGTGCGGGCGCGGACGACCACATTATCCATCGCCTTCAGCGCGGTCAGCGTCGCCAGGGTCCAGTCGGCGGCGGGCTTGCCGTCGATCAGCACGCCATCAACCGGCGCGCGGCCGCCGAAATGGGCGGTTTGTTCGACCAGCCACACCCGTTTGCCCGCCTGCGCAGCGGTCAGCGCGGCCTGAAGCCCGGCAATCCCGCCCCCCGCGACGAAGATGTCGCAATGCGCATAGGCATATTCGTAACGGTCGGCATCGGGATCTTTCGGCACCTTGCCCAGACCCGCCGACTGGCGGATTACGGGTTCAAAGACGTGCTTCCAGAAGCTGCGCGGATGGATGAAGGTCTTGTAGTAGAACCCCCCCGGCAGCATCCGCGAGGCGAGGCTGTTCAGCGCGCCGATGTCGAAGTCCAGGCTGGGCCAGTGATTCTGGCTGGTCATTTCCGCGCCGTCGAACAGCTCGGTCGTGGTGGTGCGCTGGTTCGGCTCGAACCGGCTGCCCTTGCCCAGGTTGACCAGCGCGTTCGGTTCCTCGGCGCCGCTGGCGACGATGCCGCGCGGGCGGTGATACTTGAAGCTGCGCCCGACCAGAACCTGATCGTTGGCCAGCAGGGCGGCGGCCAGCGTGTCGCCGGCATAGCCCTTCATGCGCTTGCCGTCGAAGGTGAATTCGCGCGGTGCGCTGCGGTCGATCAGACGGCCGCCGGTGGACAGACGGGTGCTCACTTCGATCCCTCCCATGCCGGGCGGCGGGCCTTGATTTTCGCCAGAATGTCGGCGGGCGGTTCGCTGGTCTGGGCCGGATAGGTCCCGAACACCTCGAGCGTCACGGTATCGCGCGCGGCCAGGAACCATTTGCCGCAACCATAGGCGTGGCGCCAGCGCTCGAAATGCACGCCCTTGGGGTTTTTCCGCGCGAACATGTAAAGGTCGAATTCATCGTCGGACGAACCGGGGCCAAAGCGTTTCAGATGCGCCTCGCCCCCCGCCGTCAGCTCGGTTTCCTCGGCCTTCACGTCGCAATAGGGGCATTCAAGAAGCAGCATGTCAGAACCTCCGGCCGTGGTGCTGGTGGAAAGGCCGGGGGCTGTCTGCCCCCGGACCCCCGAGGATATTTCGGTCCAGAAAGAGGGGGAAAGCCATCAGTGCGCCACCCCCGCCGCGACGGATTCGTCGATGAAGCGGCCCTCGCGGAAACGGTCCAGCGTGAATTCCGAGGCGAGCGTCGAGTGGCCCTTGGCCATCAGTTCCGCCATCGCCCAGCCCGAACCGGGGATCGCCTTGAACCCGCCGGTGCCCCAGCCGCAGTTGATGAAGATATTGTCCACCGGGGTTTTCGAGATGATGGGCGAACGGTCGCCGGTCATGTCGACGATGCCGCCCCACTGGCGCAGCATCTTCAGCCGGCTGATGATCGGGAACGTCTCGATCAGGGACCGCAGCGTTTCCTCGACATGGTGGAACGACCCGCGCTGCGAATAGTTGTTGAACCCGTCGGTGCCGCCGCCGATCACCAGCTCGCCCTTGTCGGACTGGCTGATATAGCCGTGAACGGTGTTGGCCATCACCACCACGTCGATGCAGGGCTTGATCGGTTCGCTGACCAGCGCCTGAAGCGCCAGCGATTCGATCGGCAGGCGGAAGCCCGCCATGTCGGCGACCACGCCCGAATGCCCGGCGACGACGATGCCCAGCTTCTTGCAGCCGATGAAGCCGCGGGTGGTTTCCACGCCCGTGACCGCCCCGCCGTCGCGGCGCACGCCCGTCACCTCGGTCTGCTGGATGATGTCCATCCCCATGTCCGAGCAGGCCCGCGCATAGCCCCAAGCCACCGCGTCATGCCGCGCCGTGCCGCCGCGCGCCTGATATTGCGCGCCCAGGATCGGATAGCGCGGCCCGTCGATGTTGATGATCGGCACCAGTTCCTTGACCTTGGCGGGGCTGATGTATTCGGTTGCGATCCCCTGCAACTGGTTGGCGTGGACGGTGCGCATGTAGCCCCGCGCCTCGTGATGGGTCTGCGCCAGCATCAACAGGCCGCGGGGGGAAAACATCACGTTGTAGTTCAGGTCCTGACTGAGCGTCTCATACAGGCTGCGCGCCTTTTCAAAGATCGCGGCGGACGAGTTTTCCAGATAGTTCGACCGGATGATCGTGGTGTTGCGGCCGGTGTTGCCGCCGCCCAGCCAGCCCTTTTCGATCACCGCCACATTGGTGATGCCGAAGTTCTTGCCCAGGTAATAGGCGGTGGCCAGACCATGCCCCCCGGCGCCGACGATGATCACGTCATAGGCGGCCTTCGGCGCGGGCGACCGCCAGGCCTTTTCCCAGCCCTGATGCCAGCGAAGCGCCTCACGCGCGATGGCAAAGACCGAATAGCGTTTCATGGGCAGTCCCCGTAGCCGGCATCGCCGATGTTTCTGGAATCCCGTCGCGTTTTATCCGCGCCCATGAGCGCCGCAATCGGGAAAATTGCGACATCGCCGCATGTCGCATGATGCCACATGCCAGCCCTAGGCTGCGGCGCATCGCCTCTTTTGCCGGGGCGCCGAAGCCGCTACATCAGCGGCAAGGGGCAAGAAGGACTAGGCGGGATGGGTTTCTGGATCGTCGCGGGTGCGATGGCGCTGGCCGCAGGCCTGATGATCGGACTGGCCTTCCGGCGCGGAACCTCGTCCGGCGCGGACGAAACCGCCATCTACCGCGACCAGCTGGCCGAGGTGGACCGCGACCTGTCGCGCGGCACGATCACCGCGGAAGAGGCCGCGCGCCTGCGGGTCGAGGTCTCTCGCCGCCTGCTGGACGCCGACCGCGCCGCGCGCAATCAGGGCGGGGGGACCTTTGGGCAAGCCTCTGCGCAGGCCTCATGGGCACTGCCGCTGATTGTGCTGGTTCTGGCGGGGTCATTCGGCGGCTATCTGTGGCTGGGCGCGCCCGGCTATCCCGACCTGCCGATCGCCCGTCGCATTGCCGCATCCGAGGAATACCGCAAGGACCGCCCCTCTCAGGCCGAGGCGGAAAGGCAGGCGCCCCCAGCCTCCGCCCCGCAGCCCGATGCCGAGTTCCTGTCGCTGATGGAAAAGCTGCGCGCCGCGGTGAAGGACCGGCCCGACGACACCCGCGGGCTGGATCTTCTGGCCCGGAACGAGGCCGCGCTTGGCAATTTCATCGCGGCCAAGGAGGCGCAGGCGCATCTTGTTCAGGTGAAGGGCGCTCAGGCCACGGCCGAGGATCAGGCCGCGCTGGCCGAACTGATGATCCTTGCGGCGGGCGGCTATGTCTCGCCCGAGGCCGAGGCGGTGCTGGTCAAGGCCCTGACGCTGGATGCGCGCAACGGGACGGCGCGGTATTACTCGGGGCTGATGTTCAACCAGATCGGCCGCCCCGATCAGGCATTCCGGCTGTGGCAGCCGCTGCTGGAGGAAAGCCCGCCCGATGCCCCCTGGGTCGCGCCCATCCGGGCGCAGATCCAGGATACGGCCTGGCGCGCGGGGGTGAATTACGAACTGCCCCCCGCCATGGCGGCCGGCCCCTCCTCCTCCGACATCGAGGCGGCGGCGGGGATGACACCCGAGGCGCGCGAGCAGATGATCCGCGGCATGGTCGACGGGCTGATGGCACGGCTGGCGGCCGAGGGGGGCACGTCCGAGGAATGGGCACGCCTCATCGCCTCGCTGGCGGTGCTGGGCGACAAGGACAAGGCGCGCGCCATCTGGGCCGAGGCGCAGGGGCGCTTTGCCGCCCGCCCCGACGATCTGGCTGTGGTGCGCAAGGCCGCAGAAACCGCCGGGGTGGCCGAATGATCCACGACGACATCGCCGCCTTTGCCGCAGCCCTGCCGCCGAACCGCGCCGTTGCGGGCCTCGATTTCGGCGACAAGACCATCGGCATCGCAATCTCGGACCTGCGCCGGGGCGTCGCCACCCCGACCGAAGTGATCCGGCGGGTGAAGTTCACCGTGGATGCGCTGCGCCTGCTGGAGATCCTGCGCGACCGGCAGATCGCCGGGGTCGTCCTTGGCCTGCCGCTGAACATGGATGGAAGCGAAGGACCGCGCGTGCAGGCCACCCGCGCCTTTGCCCGCAACCTCATCCGCCTGCCCGACTGGCCGGGCCTTCCGATCTGCTTCTGGGACGAGCGGCTGTCCACCGTCGCGGCCGAACGTGCGCTGCTGGAGGCGGATACGTCGCGAAAGCGTCGCCGCGAGGTCATCGACCAGGTGGCGGCCGGTTATATCCTGCAAGGCGCGCTGGATCGCATGGCGTATCTGCCAAGGGCCGAATGATGGACGACATCTGGCGACGGGACGAAATCGAAAGCCCCTGCGTGAAGATCTGCGTGCTTCACCCGCGCGAGCGGCTTTGCGTCGGCTGCCTGCGCACCCGCGACGAAATCGCCGAATGGTCGCAGATGACACCGGCCGAGCGGCGCGAGATCATGATCCAGCTTCCCGGCCGCCGCCCGCGCCTGACAAGGCGCCGCGGGGGCCGCGCCGCGCGCCTGCCGCAGGACCCCTGAACAGCCCCGGTCAATGCGTCCAGGCGCCCTTGCGGTCGGTGGCGAAATTCTCGCCATAGCCGCGGGGACGAATGTTCGGCTTGCGCTTGTTCGGCTCCAGCACCTCATAGGGGATGGCGTTGGCCTTGGCATAGTCCTCGGCTTCTTCGCGCGTCTCGAAGCGCAGGCGCACCTGGGTCTGCGTCTCGGTCGTCGAGGTCCAGCCCATCAGCGGGTCGATCTCGCGCGGGGACCCCTGGGCGAAATCCAGAACCCAGCCCCTGGTCTTGGCGGTGCCGGACTGCATTGCGGTTTTCGCTGGCTGATAGATGCGGGCGCGCATGGGATTCCCTTTTGGCAGTGCAGCGGATTTATCCGCAATCGCGGGCAAAAGCGCAAGGCGGCGAAAAGCCGCCCGCCCCCTTCCGCCGGAACAAAAACGGAATACATTGACAGGGTCCGCTGCCGCAGGTCGAATCCCATGCACAACAACTCGCCCGACAAACTGCCCGACATCTCGCACATCATCCCCGCCCGGCGCGAAAAGCTGGAAGGCGGGCGGCGGTTCGTCATGCAGACCCCGTTTCAGGCGGCGGGCGACCAGCCGACCGCCATCGCCGAACTGGCCGGCGGGGTGAACGCGGGCGAACGCGATCAGGTGCTGCTGGGGGCCACCGGCACCGGCAAGACCTTCACCATGGCCAAGGTGATCGAGGAAACGCAGCGCCCCGCCATCATCCTGGCGCCGAACAAGACGCTGGCCGCGCAATTGTATGGGGAATTCAAGGGCTTCTTCCCCGACAACGCGGTGGAATACTTCGTCTCCTACTATGACTACTACCAGCCCGAGGCCTATGTGGCCCGGACCGACACCTATATCGAGAAGGAATCCCAGATCAACGAGGCCATCGACCGGATGCGCCATTCGGCCACCCGGGCGCTGCTGGAACGCGATGACGTGATCATCGTGGCCTCGGTGTCCTGCATCTATGGCATCGGCTCGGTCGAGACCTATTCGGCCATGACGCAGGATCTGATCACCGGGCAGCTTTACGAACAGCGCAAGTTCCTGTCGGAACTGGTGGCCCAGCAATACCGCCGTCAGGACACCGCGTTCCAGCGCGGCACCTTCCGCGTGCGCGGCGACAGTGTCGAGGTCTGGCCCGCCCACCTTGAGGATCGCGCCTGGCGGTTTTCGTTTTTCGGCGAGGAGCTTGAATCCATTGTGGAATTCGACCCGCTGACGGGGGCAAAGACCGACACGTTCAAGCAGATCCGCATCTATGCCAACAGCCACTATGTGACCCCGCGCCCAACGATGCAGCAGGCGATCAAGGGCATCAAGGCCGAGCTTTTCCAGCGTCTGAAGCAGTTGAATGAGGAAGGCAAACTGCTGGAGGCGCAGCGGCTGGAGCAACGCTGCAACTTCGATCTTGAGATGCTGGAGGCCACCGGCGTCTGCAACGGGATCGAGAACTATTCCCGCTACCTGACGGGCCGCGCGCCGGGCGAGCCGCCGCCGACGTTGTTCGAGTTCATCCCCGACAATGCCATTGTTTTCGCGGATGAATCCCACGTTTCCGTGCCGCAGATCGGCGGCATGTATCGCGGCGACTTTCGGCGCAAGTTCACGCTGGCCGAACACGGGTTCCGCCTGCCGTCCTGCATGGACAACCGCCCCCTCAAATTCGAGGAATGGGATGCGATGCGCCCGCAGTCGGTGTTCGTCAGCGCCACCCCCGCTGCGTGGGAACTGGAACAGACCGGCGGCGTCTTTACCGAACAGGTGATCCGCCCGACCGGCCTTGTCGATCCGCAGGTGGAAATCCGCCCGGTCGACATGCAGGTGGACGACCTGCTGGACGAGGTGCGCCGCGTCTCGGCCGCCGGATACCGCACGCTCGTCACGACGCTGACCAAGCGCATGGCCGAGGATCTGACCGAATACCTGCACGAACAGGGCATCCGCGTCCGCTATATGCACAGCGACATCGACACGCTGGAACGGATCGAGATCCTGCGCGACCTGCGGCTTGGGGCCTTCGACGTGCTGGTGGGTATCAACCTGCTGCGCGAGGGGTTGGACATCCCCGAATGCGGGCTGGTCGCGATCCTCGATGCCGACAAGGAGGGGTTCCTGCGGTCGGAAACATCCCTGATCCAGACCATCGGCCGGGCGGCGCGCAACGCCGATGGCCGGGTGATCATGTATGCCGACCGCATCACCGGCAGCATGGAACGCGCCATCGCCGAAACCGACCGCCGCCGGGAAAAGCAGGTGGCCTACAACCTGGAACACGGCATCACCCCCCAGACGGTGAAAAAGAACGTCGAGGATGTGTTGGCCGGCCTGTGGCAGGGCGACACCGACCAGAGCCGCGTCACCGCCAAGGTGGACAAGGCCAATATCGGCCAGAACCTCGCCGCCCATCTGGACGCGCTGCGCGCCCAGATGCGCAAGGCCGCCGAGAACCTGGAGTTCGAGGAGGCCGCCCGCCTGCGCGACGAGGTGAAGCGGCTGGAGGCGGTGGAACTGGCCGTCGCCGACGACCCGCTGGCCCGCCAGTCGGCGGTGGAAGAGGCGGCCGAGGCGGCGGTCAAATCCTCGGGGCGCAGCACGGCGGGGCGGCCGGGCCAACGCGGCGGGGTCAAGCGGCGCGGGCGCTAGACTGCGCTGTTGCCGCCTTCGCCCGCGTCATGCTAGCCTTTGCGGCGGTAGGGCCAGCCATTCTTCCGGCCGGTCATTTTCTTGTGCCTTTGATCCATTCATTCCATTTTCAGGGAGGCTTTGATGGCCTGGTTTTCCCGCATTACCCGGTTCGGCGACGTTCATATGGTCTATGGGCAAGAGGCGGGCATGTCCTGCGGCATCGCCTCGGTCCTGATGTGCGTGTTCAAGATCAACAAGCTGACACCCGGCGCGCAGGCCGTGCAGGTGGAAAAGGATGTCTACAACGCCTATTCCACCGCCTCGGGGGCGCAATACAAACCGGAAAAGCGGGGCACCCATCCGACCCATCTGGTCACGGTCCTGAACGGGCTGAACTGCGGCAACTGGGCCTGGACCAACAAGGCCGGGGCGGATGCGTCGAAATTCATCATCGAGAAGGTGGGGCTTTCGGGCGGGTTCGGCCCGACGGTGGATGTATCGCCCGTCATCGTGGGCGTCGACTGGGACGGCGGCGGCGCGCACTGGATCGTCATCGACACGATCCGCGACTTCTTCGGCACGCAATATGCCACGATCTGCGATCCCTGGGACACGAATGTGCATATCGAAAAGGTCGATAAATCCACGCCCTTCACCTACAAGCCGGGCGAGGGCGGCCTGTCGGTGGATTTCTGGGGCGAACACAAGGGGCAGACCTCGCCCTATGGCGCGACCGACCGCGGGGTGCTGAAGACCTGGGGGATCATCCATCAGGTCTAGCGCGACGCAGGCGCGCCTCAGGCTGCAAGCGGCGCCAGTTCCAGATCCGGTCCGCGGATCTGCCCGCCGACCAGAAAGCCGGGGATCTGGATCTGCGGGAACTGCTCGATCCAGTCGCGATAGCGGTCGTTGGTGACGATCCGTGCCCCCAGCCGCACCGCCGCGGCGATCAGCAGCGGATCCGCCGGCTGTCCCTTGGGCGAGACCGAGACCTGATCCACCGGCAGCTTCAGCCGCGCCGCCAGAGCGCGGTCGTTCATATAGCGGTTTTCGATCAGATAGCCGACATTCGCGTCAAAGCCGACAAGCGGCACCAGCCCCTCGGCCTCCAGCCGCCGGGCGACTTGGGCGACGCTGTCGAGTAAAGGCTTGCCGCCGCGCCAGTAAAGCACGTTCGACCCGTCGATCAGCACCGTGCATGACGCATCTCGCAGGGGGGCCGGGCGCCGGGTTGCACGGGCCCTTGGGGCGTGATCGGCCACGGGGCGGGGTTCGGGGTCAGCCTCGGCCCGGGGGAAGTCGCGCGGCCGGGAACCGCCGCGCAGCCATTCAGCCAGCGTCAGGATCGCCGCCGCGATCGCCGAAAGCCAGACGACAAGCGCCCAGTCGGTGACAGCGCCGGCCGTGAACCACGACCAGACGGCAATGGCGGTGGACAGGCAGAAGATCAGAAAGGCTGCGTTCATGATGGCGCCAGCCTTGCCGGGGAAAATGGCGATTCCTTGCCCGGAATGTGCGCGCCCCGCGGCACGGCGCGCGCGCAATCCTCAGACCGTGTGCAGGTAAAGATCGAAATCCACCTCGGACACGGTGCGCGCCACGCGCGCATATTCCGCCGCCTTGATGGCGGTAAAGGTGCGGTGCATGTCTTCGCCCAGGGCATCCTTCAGGAACTCCGACCCCTGCGCCGCCACGATGGCCGAACGCCAGTCCACCGGGATTTCCGGCCCGTCCGACATCTCGGCATAGGCGTTGCCGGTGGTTTCGGGGCCGGGGTCGATGTGCCCCTTCAACCCGTGGCGAATGCCTGCCAGCACCGTCGCCGCCACCAGATAGGGGTTGGCATCCACCCCCGCCGGGCGATGTTCGATGCGCCGGGCACGGATGTCGCCCGCGGGAATCCGCAGCGCGACCGAACGGTTGTTCACCCCCCAGGACGGCGAGACCGGCGCGTAGGACTGCGAGGCGAACCGCCGCCAGGAATTGGCATGGGGCGCAAAGACCAGCATGGATTCCCCCATCGTCTGCCGCAGCCCGCCAAGGGCGTGAAGGATCGCCGGGTTCCAGACCCCTTCCTTTTCCTCGACAAAGACATTGCGGCCCGCACCGTCCAGCAGCGAGACGTGGAAATGCATCCCCGAGCCGGCATATTGTTCCACCGGCTTGGCCATGAAGCAGGCGGTCACGCCATGCGCCCGCGCCTGCGCCCGCACGATGCGCTTCAACCGCATCAGGTCGTCGGCGGCCCGCATCACATCCTCGCGGTAGTGCAGGGTCAGCTCATACTGGCCGGGGGCATATTCGCTGATCAGGGTCTCGGCCTTGATCCCCGCCGCCGCAGCCCCGGCATAGACGTCCGAAAACAGCGGCAGCATCCCGTGCAGGTGATCGACGCTGTAAACCTCGGTCTTGCGGCTGCTGCGGCCATCCAGCACGTCGCGCGCGGGCTGCACCTTGCCGTCGGCGCCGCGCTCATTGGCCAGCAGGAAGAACTCCAGTTCGAAGGCCCCGCAGGCGGTCAGCCCCTCGGCGGCCAGCAGGTCGACCTGCCGCTGCAAGGCATGGCGCGGGTCCGAGGTCATCCGGTTTCCGGCCAGGTCATACATCGACATGAAGACTTCGCCCCGCGGCGGATGGGTGCCATGCAGGGCGACCAGCGTGCCGGGGATGGGCCAGGCGCGCAGGTCGCCATCGCCCTGATCCCAGATCAGCCCGGTTTCGTGGACATCCTCGCCGCAGATGTCCAGGCCAAGGATGGAAATGGGCAGATGCCGCCCGCCCTTGTAAAACGACAAAAGCTCGTGCCGGCGGATGATCTTGCCGCGGCCGATCCCGTTCGCATCGTGCAAGACGATGTCGAAGGCTTCGATCTCGGGGTGGGCATCCAGAAAGGCTTCGGCTTCGGCGGCAGAGGAGCCGGAGGGGGAGGAACCGGAGGGGCTGTCGGTCATTCTTGCGTCTCGAACAATTCGGAAAGGATTTCACCAAAGGCGGCGATCAGCCCGTCGATCTGGCGTTTCTTGGTGACGGGGCTGACCAGCATCATGTTGTGGAACGGCGCGATCAGGCAGCCGCGGTTCATAAGGCCGGTGTGGATCGCGGCCTCAAGCGCGGGGTGATGGGCCAAGGCGGCCTCGGCCCCGTTCTTCAGCGGGCCGGGGGCGCAGATGAATTCCACCCGTGCGCCGACGCGCACCACATGCCAGGGCGCGGCGACCCGGTCGATCTGCCGGCCCAGACCGGCGGCCAGACGGGCGGCGCCCTTTTCCATGCGGGCATAGGCCTTTGCCGTCATCACCTCGGACAGGTTGGCGCGCAGGCAGGCGAATTGCATCGGGTTGGCCGACAGCGTCGTCCCCATGCCGGAATGGCCCGAAGGGCGGCTGGCGTTCACCGCCAGATAGCGCGCCGCCACATCCTCCGCCATGCCCCAGACTGCTGCGGGCATCCCGCCGGCCACGCATTTGCCCACCACGAACATGTCGGGCGACAGCGAATGCACACGGGTATAGCCGCCAAGGCCCGAGGAAATCGTATGGGTTTCATCCATGATCAGCAGGGCGCCATGACGGCGCGACAGGCTGCGCAAGCCGTCGTGGAAACCCGGTTCGGGCAGGACCATGCAGGAATTGGTCATCACCGGCTCGGTCAGGATCGCCGCGATCTCTCCGGTCTTCAGCGCCGTCTCGACCCCGGCCAGATCGTTGAACTCGCAGCAGACGGCGCCTTGCGTCAGGTCGATCACTTGCCCCAGCAGGCCGGGGCGGGTGACGGTGCGGCCATTGGCTAGCTCGACCATCGCGTCATCGACCGTGCCATGATAGCAGCCGTTGAAGACAAGGATCTTTGGCCGCCCCGTCACCGCACGGGCAACGCGGAGGGCAAAGCGGTTGGCATCGGTGGCGGTTGTCGCGATCTGCCAGCGGAAGGGGCCGAAGCATTCGGTCAGCAGGCGCCCCGCCTCCAGCGCATCCTCGGTCGGCAGCATATAGGTCAGGCCGCGGCGGGCCTGATGGCGGATGGCCTTGGCGACGGGGCCGGGCGAATGGCCGAACATGCTGCCGGTGTCGCCCAAGCAGAAATCGTCGATCCCGAAGCCGTCGATATCCTCGATCCGCGCGC
The DNA here is from genome assembly GCA_047605605.1 of Paracoccaceae bacterium. Classification (GTDB taxonomy): domain Bacteria; phylum Pseudomonadota; class Alphaproteobacteria; order Rhodobacterales; family Rhodobacteraceae; genus JAATGA01. The sequence goes on from JASGFG010000090.1 coordinate 12,815, forward strand.
CCTGGGCTTTCGCCACCAGCGGCAGATGCGGCATCGGCCAGTCCTTCATCCAGTGCATCGGCACGCCGTCCAGAAAGGCGCCCGACCCGCGCTCCATCGCCGCGCGCGCAATGGGGCGGGCCTGGGCATAGCGCCGCGCCTCGCGCCGGGCGAACCGTTCAAGCCGCGCGCGCGGCACACCTGCGATCATGTCGGGCATGGGGGCCTCCGGAAGGTCGCCCCGTTATGGCCGATAATTTGATCAAATGGAAGCCGCAGCTGCGATGCCCCGCGGCGTGGCTGTCAGCGGGCGCGCACCTCGATCATCCGGGGACCGGCATGGGGACGGCGCAACGCCTCCATCAGGGCCTCGGGCTCTTGCGGAACCGAGACGAAGGGCAGATCGCAAGCCGCCGCAAAGGGCTCCATCTTCAACGGCGAGGGCGAGCAGCCGATCACCTCGGTATTCGCGCCGCGCATCGCCTCGGCGATCTCGCGAAAGCCGGCGTTGTTCCAGATCAGCCAGGTGACGGGCAGCCGCTCGTCCACCGAAGTGCGCAACTCGCCCGGACTGAACTGCAACCCGCCGTCGCCGATCAGGCAGACGACCGGCACGCCGGGCGCCGCAACCGCGGCGCCGACCGCCGCGCCGGGGCCATAGCCCAGGGCGCCGAATCCGGTGGCGGCATTGAACCAGCCGCCGGGGCGGTCGTGATCGTAGAACAGGTTTGCGGCATAGACCGGCTGGGTGCTGTCGCCGACGATGATGGCGCCGGGAATCGCCGCGCGGATCGCCTCGACCATGGTTAGTTGATCGGGCATGGACGGGTGCAGAGCCGCCAGTTCGGCCCGCGCGGCGACGCGGGTTTCGGCGGCGCGGGCCGCCCCGTCGCCCCTGCGCGGGGCA
>JASGFG010000091.1:0-13577 GCA_047605605.1 Paracoccaceae bacterium
CGCCGCAACCAGAACCTGTTCAGAACCAGCCCCGCCACAGCCGCCGCCATTGCGCCAAGCGCATCGGCCCTCAGGTCGGCCAACTCGCGCTCGCGTCCGAAATACGGCTGGATGATCTCGATGAAGCCGCCATAGGCGATGGTTGCAAGCACTGCCCAGATCGCCCAGCGCGGCCGCACCGCCGCCGTCGGCAGCACCAGCGCGCCAAAGGCAAGAAAGTGGTAAAGCTTGTCATTGCCGGGCACCAGATGTTCCAGCCGCGCGGGCATCAGGGTCGCGACCGTCACGGCCACGAACACCAGCGCAGTCAGCGTCACGATCAGCCCAGTCTGGCGCGTCATCGGCTATCCCCTTCAGATCGCGCCAGACTAACCCCGCCTTTCTGCACCTGCAAATCACGCGGCCGTCACCGATGTGCGGGTCACAAGGGGATCACGTCCACCGTCTGCCGCGTGGTCTGCGAGCCGGCGGTCCACAGCACGCCCTTGACCGGCGCCACGTCGGAATAGTCGCGCCCGCGCGCCACGACGATGTGATCGGTCGCGACACGCAGGTCGTTGGTCGGGTCGAACTCCACCCAGCCCGCATCGGCGCCGCACCAGGCCATCACCCAGGCGTGCATCGCATCGGCGCCTTCCAGCCGTGGCTGGCCCTTCGGCGGTTCGGTCCGGAGCAGGCCCGAGACATAGCCGGCCGGAACCCCGATCTCGCGCAGGGCGGCGATCATGATATGGGCATAGTCCTGACAGACCCCGCGGCGCAGCGCAAAGGCCTGGGCCAGGGGCGTGTCCACCTCGGTCGCGTCGGGATCATAGGTCATATGGCGGTGCAGTGCGCGGTTCAGCGCCGCCACCACCTCCAGCACCGATCCGGCCAGGTCCTGCCGCCGCGCCCATGCGCTGACCGCCGCATCGGGCGCAACCATGGGCGAGACGCCAAGGAAATGCTGCGGCGCATCGGCGAACAGCCGCCGATGCGCCTCGATCTCGGCCGTCAGGCGCGACAGCGGCGGCGACATGTCCAGCGGCACCGGCACCGGCGGACGCTCGACCCGGGCGCGCAGCACCATCTCGATCTCGTCATGGGCGCCGGTGAACACCGCCTCGGTCGCGTGGTTGCCGAAGAAATCCACCCGGTCGCTGCGCTCCTGGGGGCCGGGCTTCATCTCCAGCGATCCGGCGACAAGGCGCTGCGTCCCCGGATCGGCCAGCGGCATCAGGCGGACGACGTGGCGGCTGCCCTTGGCCGACTGGCGGTATTCGCAAAAGGTGCGCACGAGGATTTCGTAAAGCATCCCGTCACCTCAGCCATTGGTCGGAAATCAGGTTCGACAGATCGCCCAGGGCGTCGCCGATGGCCAGCAGGGCGTCGGTCGTCACCTCTTCGGGGCCCATCACGGCAAGGCCGGTGTGCAGCTTCAGGATCGCCTTGGCCGGTTCGGACAGCCGCCCGCGATCCTCGGCCCCCGGCAGCAGGGCGATCTGGTCGCGCAGGTCGGCCAGCTGATACAGGATCGCCCGCGGGTTCATCCCGTCCAGCGCCAGCAGGTCCACCACCGTCTCGCGCGACGTCGAGACGGTATAGCGGCGGCGATGGGTCATCACGCTGTCACCCAGTTCCACCGCCAGATCCAGGCCGCCTTCGGGCGCCGCCTCGTCCGCGAACCGCGCCAGGATCGCGGCCATCGACCCCGCCCGTTCCAGCGACCGGCCGATGGACAGGAACCGCCAGCCGGTGAACCGATACATGTTTTCATGCACCAGGCCGGAAAAGCCGGAAATCTTGCGCAGCAGCACCCGCATCGCCCCCGCCCCGTCCGACCCCGGCGTCAGCGTGCCCGACATCCGCCGCGCGGTGCGGGCCAGTTCGTTCAGCGCCATCCAGCCATCGACCGAAAACCTGTCGCGGATCTTGGAGGCCGAATAGATCGCCGAGCCCAGCGTCGCGTGCAGCGCATCGGGCACCTTTTCCGCCGGGTCGATGTCGTAATCGTCAAGATAATCGGTCAGGTCGGCCAGCAAGGGCGCGCTCGGGTCCGCGGTTTCCGACAGCCGCAGGTGCCAGGCGCGCAGCAGGCGCATCGTGCCTTCTGCCCGTTCGACATAGCGGCCCAGCCAGAACAGGTTGTCGGCCGCGCGGGCCGGCAAGGTGCCCTGATCGGGGCGCTGATAGCTTGCCGGGCGGGCGACCAGCGTTTCGCGTTCGACCGGCCTGTCCGACACGATCCAGACATCGGCCACCGACCCGCCCCGCTGCATCGCCAGCGCGGTCGGATCGTCGCTGCGCCCGATGCGGGCATAGCCGCCGGGCATGACCTGCCACCCCTCGCGCGTGCGGGCCAGAAAGACGCGCAAGGCCATGGGCCGCGGCTCCATCTTTCCGTCGACCCAGACGGGGGTGGTGGACAGGGTCACCGCCTCCTGGCCCACCAGCAGGGCGCCGTCCTTCTCCAGCCGCTCGGCCAGGGGCGCATCCGGGGCGGCGCGGAACCAGCCCGCGGCGCCGGTGTCGGCCTCGAACGGGGCGCGGGTCGACAGGGCGGGGCCGATCAGCATCCGGTCGGCGTTTTGCAGGACATGCGCCCGCTCCGGCCCGCTGCCGCACCACCATGTGGCGATATTGGGAATGGCCAGTGGCTGCCCCGTCAGCGCAGGGCAGATGCGCGGCAGAAAGGCCAGCAGCGCCCGCGTTTCCAGAACCCCCGACCCAAGCGCATTCACCACCGTCAGATTGCCGCGCCGCACCGCATCGACCAGCCCGGGAACGCCCAGGGTCGAGGCGCCGTTCAGCTCCAGCGGGTCCATCCACTGCGCATCCAGCCTGCGCCACAGCACGCTGACAGGTTCCGGCCCGGCAACGGTGCGCACCATCAGATGCCCGTTCTGCACGGTCAGATCCTCGCCCTCCAGCAGCATCAGGCCCAGATAGCGGGCGATATAGGCGTGCTCGAAATAGGTGTCGTTCAGCGGCCCCGGAGTCAGGATGGCGCTGCGGGCGGTGTGGTCGGCGTGCATCCCCTCCAGCGCATTGCGGAAGGCGCGGAAGAACCCGGCCAGACGCAGCACGTTCGACTGCGCGTAAAGGTCGGAAAATACCCGCGCCGTCGCCACCCGGTTTTCCAGCGCGAAACCGGCCCCCGAGGGCGCCTGCGTCCGGTCGCCCAGCACCCACCACTGGCCATCCGGCCCGCGCCCGATCTCGAAGGACAGGAAGTTCAGGAAATGCCCGCCGCGCGGGGTGACGCCCACCATCGGGCGCAGCCATTCCGGGCTTTGCGCGATCAGCCCGGCCGGCAGGTGCCCGTCGGCGACCAGATGGTTCGGCCCGTAAAGATCGGCCACCACCCGTTCCAGCAGATCGGCCCGCTGGATCAGCCCGGCGGCCAGCGCCTGCCATTCGTATTCCGGGATCACCACCGGAACATGGTTCAGCGGCCAGTCGCGTTCCGGGCTGTCGCCATCGCCATACTGGCGAAAGAACACCCCCGCATCGCGCAGATACTGGTTGCCGCGGGCGAAGCGGTGCTGGATCTCCTCGGGCTTCAGATCGGCGATCAGCCGCATCAGCGGCCCCCAGCCGGGCCGCAGCGCGCCGTTCGGCGTCATCAACTCATCGGGCACACCCGGCAGCGGGCGATAGCCGGCCAGCGGATCAAGCCTGACAGGCGCCGGATTTCCGGGTTTGGGCATCGACTTGTCACCTCACCGTCACAGCCCTGCCGGGCGCCGCAGGTCCAGCGTCATCGGAAACTCGGGGTGCGGGGTTTCCGGCGGCGGCTGGTATGCTCCCGGACGATAGCCCCAGGGCTGGAACCGCGCCAGACGCCGCGCCTCGGCCTCGTTGCCGTTGACGGGAAAGGTGTCGTAATTGCGCCCGCCGGGGTGCGCGACGTGATAGGTGCAGCCCCCCACGGCCTTGCCCGTCCAGGTATCATAGATGTCGAAATGCAGCGGCGCATCCACCGGCAGCACCGGGTGCAGCGCCAGCGCCGGCTGCCAGGCCTTGAAGCGCACCGCCGCCACCGCCGCCCCGCCACCGATGGCCTGCATCGGCAGCCGCCGCCCGTTGCAGGAAACTGTATAGCGCGACGGATCGGCCGTGGTCAGTTTCGCCTGCAAGCGTTCGACCGAGCTGTCGGTATAGCGCACTGTGCCCCCGATAGCCCCGGTTTCGCCCAGCACATGCCACGGCTCCAGCGCCTGACGGATTTCCAGATGCGTGCCCTGATGCTCCACCTCGCCGCAGAAGGGGAAACGGAACTCGGCCTGCGCGACATACCATTCGGGTTGCAGATCGAACCCGTTTTCCTTCAGGTCGCGCAGCACATCCAGAAAATCCTCCCAGATGAAATGCGGCAGCATGAAGCGGTCGTGCAATTGCGTGCCCCAGCGGGTCAGCTTGCCCGACAGGGGCCGGTCCCACAGCCGCGCGATGATCGCCCGGATCAGCACCTGCTGCGCCAGCGACATCCGCGGATGCGGCGGCATCTCGAATCCCCGGAACTCCACCAGACCCAGCCGCCCGGTGGGACCATCGGGGGAATACAGCTTGTCGATGCAGATTTCCGCCCGGTGGGTATTGCCGGTCACATCGGTCAGGATGTTGCGGAACAGCCGGTCGGTCAGCCAGGGCATCGGCTGCGCCCCGCGCCCCGGATCGGGCACCCGCGCCATGGCGATTTCCAGCTCATACAGGCTGTCATGCCGCGCCTCGTCGATGCGCGGGGCCTGAGAGGTTGGCCCGATGAACATGCCGGAAAACAGGTAAGACAGGCTGGGATGCCGCTGCCAGAACAGGACCAGGCTGCGCAGCAGGTCAGGCCGCCGCAGGAACGGGCTGTCCAGCGTCGTGCGCCCGCCGACGACCACATGGTTGCCGCCCCCGGTGCCGGTATGCCGCCCGTCGATCATGAACTTGTCGGCGCCCAGACGGGACAGCCGCGCCTCTTCATACACCGCCTCGGTGATCGCCACACAATCGTCCCAGTCAGAGGCGGGGTGAATGTTCACCTCGATCACGCCGGGGTCGGGGGCGACGCGGATCACGTTCAGCCGGCTGTCGTTCGGGGGGGCATAGCCTTCGATATGCACGGGCAGGCCCAGCTTCGCCGCCGCCGCCTCAGCCGCGTTCACCAGATCCAGATAATCCTCGACCTGCGTGGTCGGCGGCATGAAGACGCACAGCCGCCCGTCGCGCGGTTCCACCGAAACGGCGGTGCGGACATGGCCGCCCACCTCGTCCGCCTCTTGCGGGACGACCGCCTGCCCGGCGGGCGTGGCGGCAAAGCTGAAGGCCGTCAGCGCCCGGCCGGGATCGGCAATCGCCTCGATGGGTTTCGGCGCGGGCAGGTCGCCGCGCGGCTCGGTCGGGTCGGCGGGGTTGATATAGGGGTATTGCGCGGGCGAAAGCCACGACAGGCTGGACAGCGGCAGGCGATAGCCGACCGGGCTGTCCCCTGGCACCAGAAACAGCCTGTCCCGCCGCAGCGACCATTTCTCCGACCGCCAATGCCGCCGCAAGCCCGCCTGCGCCTGCCACGGCTGGACGGGCAGCACATAACCCGCCGGTTTCGTCAGCCCGCGTTCAAAGACCCTGGCCATGCGCAGCCGTTCCTCGGGGTCTTCCAGCCGCGAGTTTTCCGGCGTCACGTTGTCGGGCAGCTTCGCCTCTTTCAGCAGCCATTCGCCGGGGTCCTCATAGGCCGGAACGATGTATTCCGCCCCCACGCCCAGTTCGGCCGCCATCCCCGCCAGCAGCGCCTGCGCCGCCGCGGGTGTGGCATCGGGGCTGACGCTGCCCTCGCGTGCGACCAGCGTGTCGTTCTGCCAAATCGGCGCCCCGTCACGGCGCCAATACAGGCTGAAGGTCCAGCGCGGCAGCGTCTCGCCCGGATACCACTTGCCCTGCCCGTAATGCAGGAACCCCCCCGGCGCAAAGCGGTCGCGCAGACGGCGGATCAACTCATCCGCCAGCACCCGCTTCTGCGGGCCGACGGCGGCGGTGTTCCATTCCGCACTCTCGAAATCGTCGATGGAAACGAAGGTCGGCTCGCCCCCCATGGTCAGCCGCACATCGCCTTCGCGCAACCGCTCGTCCACCTTGTGCCCGAGGGCATTCAGCGCCTGCCAAGCCTCGTCCGAAAACGGCCGGGTGATGCGCGGATGTTCGGCCACGCGGAACACCCGCATGTCGAAATCGAAGGCGGTGTTCACCTGCCCCGCCGCGGAAAACCCGCCGACGATGGGCGCGGCATTGCGGTAATGCGGGGTCGCGGCCAGCGGGATATGGCTTTCCCCGGTCAAAAGGCCGCTGGTCGGGTCCAGCCCGATCCAGCCCGCGCCGGGAATATAGACCTCGGCCCAGGCGTGCAGGTCGGTGAAATCCACCTCGGTCCCCGAAGGGCCGTCCAGCGCCTTCACATCCGGGCTCAACTGGATCAGATAGCCCGAGACGAAGCGCGCGGCGAAGCCCAGATGCCGCAGCGCATTGACCAGAAGCCAAGAACTGTCGCGGCACGACCCGGTGCCGCGCTCGAACGTCTCCTCCGGGGTCTGCACGCCCGGCTCCATGCGGATGACATAACCCACATCGCCGGCCACCATCGCATTCAGCATCACGATGAAATCGGTGGTGCGGCGGCGGTCCTTCGGCACGCGGTCCAGAAACGCCTGCAACAGCGGCCCCGCAGGCTCGGCCCGGCGATAGATCGACAGATCTTCGGTCAGATCGACAGGATAGTCGAAGGGCCAGAACTCGGCCTCATCCTCGGTGAAGAAGTCGAAGGGGTTGTAGACCGTCATGTCGGCGACCAGATCGACCTCGATCTTCAACTCGCTCACCGGCTCGGGAAAGACGAAGCGCGCCAGCCAGTTGCCATATGGGTCCTGCTGGTAGTTCACGAAATGGTTCGACGGGCTGACCTTCAGGCTGTGGGACAGCACCCGCGTGCGGGAATGCGGGGCGGGGCGCAGGCGGATAACCTGCGGGCCAAGAACCACCGGCTTGTCGTATTTGTAATGCGTCAGGTGATAGATGCTTGCCTTGATCGCCATAAGCCTTGCGCGCCCTGCCCATTGCCCTGAAAGAGGTCTCGGCCCGACAGTTTCACAGATTTCCGGGCCTTGCCACAGGCGAAGCGCCGCGCAATCCCGGAAACTGCCGCCAAACCGAGCGCCTGATGAAATCGCAGGCAGTCCCCCCTGTCCCCTCCCCCTCTTTCTGGACAAAAATATCCTCAGGGGGGTGAGGCGCGGCACGCGCCGAGGGGGGCAGAATGCCCCCCTGCCCGGCCTCAGGCAAAAGGATCGGCCGGATAGCCTACCCCGGTCAGATACAGCCCCTGCGGCGGACAGACCGGCCCGCAGGCCGCACGATCGCGCGCCTGCAACGCCGCCTTCACATCGCCCGGCGCCCAGGCCCCGGCCCCTACCCGCTCCAGCGTGCCGACGATGGAGCGGACCTGATTGTGCAGGAAACTGCGCGCCCGCAGGCGAAAGCGGTATTCCATGCCGCCCGGCACGGGAAAGCTGTCGATCCCGATCTCGTCCAGCGTCTTGACCGGCGATTTCGCCTGACAGATCGACGACCGGAAGGTGGTGAAGTCGTGATGCCCCACCAGATGCGCCGCGCCGTCGCGCATGGCCTGCACGTCCAGCGGATTCATGACTTGCCAGACCCGGCCCCGGTCATGCGTCACCGGCGCGCGGCGGGCGACCAGTCGGAAGAGATAGCGCCGCTCGGTGGCCGAAAACCGCGCGTGGAAATCGTCGGCCACCCGCAACACAGCCAGCACCGCAACCGGGGCGGGCTTCAGGTGCCAGTTCAGCGCCTCGGACAGTCGGAAAGGATCCCAGTCGCGGGTCAGATCCACCGTCGCCACCTGCCCTGTCGCGTGAACGCCGGTATCGGTGCGGCCGGCGCCTGCGATGGTATGCTCTCCCGGCTCCAGCCGGGACAGCGCCGCCTCGATGGCGCCCTGCACCGAAGGCTGGTCAGCACCCTGCCGCTGCCAGCCGTTGAACGGTCCGCCGTCATAGTCGATCTTCAACGCAAATCTTGGCATGGCGCCGGATTAGCCGAAGCGGGGCGATCCGTCCACCGCTGCGCGCGCGGAACCGGCGCAAGGGGGCGCTCGCGCCCCCTCTTGGCCTGACGGCCAATTCACCCCCTGAGGATATTTTCGCAGAGAGGATGAACGATCCGTCGGCAGGGACTTGGCTTTCCCCCTACCCGGCGCGGGGGTTGCACCCTATCTTGCCTGCGAAAGACGAGGGGCGGAATGGGTCTGACCGACAGCTTGACCGGCGCGCTGACCGGGGTGTTCCATACCGTGACCGGCGGATTGCTGGCCGACGACACGATACGTCTGGGCGTGACCGGCCTGTCGCGCGCGGGCAAGACGGTGTTCATCACCGGGCTGGTCGCCAACCTGCTGGACCGGGGGCGGATGCCGCAACTGAAGGGCGCAGGCCGGATCGAGGCCGCATTCCTGCAACCGCAGCCCGACGACACGCTGCCCCGCTTCGACTACGAAGGGCATCTGGCCGCGCTGACCGGCGACAATCCGCGCTGGCCCGAGTCGACCCGCGCGGTATCGGAACTGCGGCTGTCGTTTCGCATCCGTCCCGACGGGTTCCTGTCGGGCTTGCAAGGGACGCGCACCCTGCATCTGGACATCGTCGACTATCCCGGCGAATGGCTGCTGGACCTGTCACTGCTGGACAAATCATACGAGCAATGGTCCGATGAAACGCTGGACCGCCTGTCCCGCCGCGCGCAGGGGGCCGATTTCCTTGCCACCGCGCGGGCCGAGGATGGGGCGCTGCGGCTGGACGAGGCGCGCGCCCAGGATCTGGCCGCGCTTTTCACCGCCTATCTGAATGCCGCGCGCGAGGCGGGCTATTCCGACTGCACGCCGGGGCGGTTCCTGCTGCCGGGGGAACTGGCCGGATCGCCGGTCCTGACCTTTGCCCCCCTGCCAAAGCCCGCCGAGGCGCCGCGCAACTCGCTCTGGCGCGAGATGGAGCGGCGGTATGAGGCCTACAAGGACAAGGTGGTCAAACCCTTCTTCCGCAACCATTTCGCCCGGATCGACCGGCAGGTGGTTCTGGTCGACGTGCTGGGCGCGATCCATCAGGGCCCGCGCGCGGTCGAGGACCTGCGCCGCACCATGGCCGAGGTGCTGGCCGCGTTCCGGCCCGGCCGCAACGGCTGGCTGACCGCGCTGCTGGGGGGCAGGCGGGTGGAACGCATCCTGTTCGCGGCCACCAAGGCCGACCACCTGCATCATACCCAGCACCCCGCCCTGACCGCCATCACCGAGGCGCTGCTGCGCGATGCCAAGGCGCGGGCCGATTTCGCCGGCGCCCAGACGGCGGCGATGTCGCTGGCCGGCCTGCGCGCCACCGTCGAGGAGACGATCCCTCGCAATGGCGAGGACATCGGCGCCGTCCGCGGTCGCCTGCCGAACGGCAAACAGGCGGCGATGTATCCCGGCGAATTGCCGCGCGACCCGGCCCGCATCCTGTCGCCCGCACGCGAGGGGGCGGAAAAATGGCTCGATGCCGATTACGGCCTGATGACATTCGCCCCCGCCCGGCTGACGCTGAAACCGGGCGAGGGGCCGCCGCATATCCGGCTGGACCGGGCGGCGGAGTTCCTGATCGGCGACAGGATCTGAGATGAGCGATGACACCGAACGCCGCCGCGGCCCGCTGCTGATCGAACTCGAAGGCGAGGCCGACCCCTCGCTGGCCCCGCCCGTCCCGGATGCCGAGGCCGCGGGGGCCGCCATGCAGGCGGCCGCGCGGATCATGACGCGCCGCCGCTCGGCCCTGTCGCGCTTTGCGACATGGGTGTTCGGCACGCTGTTCACCTTTGTGCTGTCGGTCGCCGCCTGGGATTTCGTGACGGGTCTGTTCACCGAAAACCGCACGCTCGGCACCATCGCCCTGGTGCTGGTGGCGCTGGCGCTGCTGGTGGTGCTGATCTATGCGGCCAAGGAGGTGACGGCCTTCGCCCGCCTGTCCCGCCTTGACCATCTGCACAGACAGGCGGCCGAGGCGCGGCTTTCGGCCGACCTGAAAGACGCCCGCCATGTCGCCGATGCGGTCAAGTCGCTTTATGCCAACCGCGCCGAACTGGCATGGGCGCGCGCGCATCTGTCGGAGCGAGAGCCCGAGATCATGGATGCCGATGCGATCCTGTCGCTGACAGAGGCCGAACTTCTCGCCCCCCTCGACCGCGCCGCCCAGGCCGAGGTCGAGGCGGCGGCGCGGCTGGTGGCCACCGCGACGGCGATCATCCCGCTGGCCCTGGCCGATGTGGCGACCGCGCTCTGGTCGAACCTGCGGATGGTGCGGCGGATCGCCGAAATCTATGGCGGCCGGGCCGGCTCCTTCGGTTCCCTGCGCCTGCTTCGCCGGGTGTTCGCCAGCCTTCTGACCGCAGGGGCCGTCGCGCTGACCGATGACATGCTGGGGTCCATCGCCGGAGGCGGGATCCTGTCGCGCCTGTCCCGCCGCTTTGGCGAAGGCGTGGTGAACGGCGCGCTGACCGCGCGCCTCGGCATCGCCGCGATGGAGGTGTGCCGCCCGATGCCCTTCGTCACCCTGCCGCGCCCCGGCGTCAGCGCGATCACCAGCCGCGCCTTGGCAGGGCTGATCCCCACCGGCAGCAAGGTGGACTGACCCCGCTTTCCCTTTGAAAAATACTCCGGGGCCCGGGGCAGCGCCCCGGGGCATCCGCGCGTCCTACGCCCGGACGACCTGCCTCTCCGACACCCGCGCCATCAGCGGCGCCAGCACCAGCACCGCCCCCAGCATGATCGCCGCCGCCACAAAGGCCGCCCGCAGCCCGAACAGGCCAGCCACGAAACCCACACCCGGCGGGCCGATGAAATAGCCGAAATAGCCCAGCAGCGTCGCCCGCGCCACGGCGCGCGCCCGCGCCTCGGGCGCCGCCAGCCGCCCGGTCAGCGAAAAGGCCGTCGGCGCGATCACCGAACTGCCGATGCCCATGACGATGAAACCGGCATAGGCCATCGCCGGGCTGACCGCCGCCGCCGCCGTCAGCGCCCCGCAGGCCGAGACCACCGCCCCGCCCGTCAACAGCGCCGCCGGGGCGATGCGCGAGGCCAGCCCCTGCCCCCCCAGCCGCGCGATCCCCATGGTCAGCGCCAGGACCGCCGGTCCCATCGCCCCTTCGGCCGGCGATCCGCCCAGCGTCTTTTCGATATGCAGGGCGGACCAGCTTTCAGCGGCATTCTCGGTCAGAAAGGCGATCAGCACGATGCCGCCGCCGATCAGCGGCACCAGTCCCAACCCCGTCGCCCCCGCCCCCTTCGGCCGGCGCAGGCCAAAGATGCGCCCGTCCCGCTCTGCCGAGGCGAGCGCCAGCCCCGCCGCAACCGCCGCCATCGTGCCCAGAACCCAGGCCGGCCCCCAACCTGCCGCCCGCATCGCGCCGGTGGCCAGCGCGCCGCCCGCATAGCCAAAAGAATAGGCTGCGTGGCACAGGTTCATCAGATGAAGGCCGCGCCGGTTCTCGATCTCGGCCACGCGCGCATTCATCAGCACGTCCGTCAGGCCGGTTCCGATGCCGCAGCAGATCATGGCCAGCGGAAACAGCGCCGCGACCGAGACCTGACCGGGCAGGACGAAAGCCGCCGCCATGACCAGACAGGACACCGGCAGGGCCACCCGCCCCAACCCGCCGCTGATCGCCGGAGCCAGCAGCATCGCCGCCACCGCCGCCATCGGCGTCGCCAGCAGCAGCAGACCCAGTTCGCCCTCGGCCACACCCAGCTGCGCCTTGATATCCGGCAACGCCGCCGCAAACGTGCCCCACAGCACGCCCATGGCAGCAAAGGCCGCCAGTCCGGGCCGTGAGACGGAAAGAAGGGCGGGCAGAGGCATGGGCTTTTCGCAGGGGAACACCTGCCCGACCTATCCGAGCGCGCGGCGGCCCACAAGGGCGGCCGGGGACGCGGCGCAAGGGGATCAGATCAGCCAGTCCTGCCCCTGCTTTCGGTGGCGTGAGGCCCCGAATGGTCACGCGTTTGCCAACATGGTTGCATTAAGCCGCCGCTCTCGATGACGTGAAGCCCCGGTCGCCGAAAGTCGCTCCGGCGCACGGCGGGCAGGACGGGTCTTGCCCTCGGGAAAAGGGGGGGGAAAAGGGGGGTGATGCCGAGCTGGAGCGGATCGGGGATGACCTGCCTCCCGGAACGTCCCTCGGTTTAATGTAGAGTTTGCTTCATCACGAAGGAGCAGACGAAATGAGGAAAAGCCGCTTCACCGAGGCGCAGATCATCGGAATGATCAAGGAACAGGAAGCCGGGATGGCGACGGCGGAGGTCTGTCGTCGGCATGGCCTGAGTCCGGCCACGTTCTACAAGCTCAAGGCCAAGTATGGCGGCATGGACGTATCCGATGCCCAGCGGCTGAAGACCCTTGAAGACGAGAACGGCAAGCTGAAGCGCCTTCTGGCGGACGCGATGCTGGACAACATCGTGCTCAAGGATTTGCTGGGAAAGCCCTGACGACACCGAAGGTGCGGCGGGAGGCGGTGCTGAGGGCGATGCGGGATCACGATATCTCGCAACGCCGGGCCTGCGTTCTGATCGGTGTCGATCCGAAGACGGTGCGGCGAGAGCGGCCGCCCGACAATCCGGATATCCGCAAAGCCATGCAGGAGATCGCGGCTGTGCGCCGCCGGTTCGGCTATCGGCGGATCGGTCTGTTGCTGGAGCGCAGAGGCATGCTGATGAACCCGAAGAAACTGTATCGGCTCTACCGCGAGGAAGGGTTGTCAGTCAGGCGGCGACGCGGCCGCAAACGGGCCCGTGGCATGCGCACACCGATGCCCCTGGCTCTGATTCCGAACCAACGCTGGTCGCTGGACTTTGTCGCCGACACGTTCGGGGCGTCGCGCAAGTTCCGGATCTTGGCAGTCATCGACGATTGCTGCCGAGAGAACCTGTGCCTGATCGCCGACACCAGCGTCTCGGGCGCCAGGGTGGCGCGTGAGCTGGATGCGTTGGTGCGGATATACGGCAAGCCGGCTTGCATCGTCAGCGACAACGGGACCGAGTTCACCAGCCGCGCTATCCTGAAGTGGGCCGAACAGAATAACGTCGCCTGGCACTACATCGATCCCGGCAAGCCGCAGCAGAACGCCTTCATCGAAAGCTTCAATGGCAGTCTGCGCGACGAGTTGTTGAACGAAGAGATCTTCGACACCCTCGATGATGCCCGCCGCAAGATCGCCCTTTGGCGCTACGACTACAACGCCGTCAGGCCGCACTCCTCGCTCGGAAACCTGACGCCGCTCGAAGCGCGCCGGACGCTTGCCCTACTTGAGGACACCGCACCCGCCGCGCTTGCCATGACACCAACCGCCAACTACCAATCTCAAACCAGCAGACTCTCGTTATGACCGAGGGACCGCCGGGGGGCAGGTCAGGCTTTGTCGGGCTGGAGAGCTGGAGAGCTGGAGAGCTGGAGAGCTGGAGAGCTGGAGAGCTGGAGAGCTGGAGAGCTGGAGAGCTGGAGAGCTGGAGAGCTGGAGAGCTGGAG
>JASGFG010000092.1:0-13442 GCA_047605605.1 Paracoccaceae bacterium
TTTCCCTTTATCCACCAGCCGCTATGATGCGGAAGACGCAAGGGTCCGTCACCAGTTCGGGCGGCGTTGCGCAAAGGCCCTGTGCCACCTGCCAGGCGGCCAGAACCTTGGGCACATAGTCGCGCGTCTCGGCATAGGGGGGCACGCCGTTGTTGGCGCGCACCGCACCTTCGCCCGCGTTATAGGCGGCCAGCACCATCAGCGGATCGCGGTCGAACTGCGTCATCAGCCAGTCCAGATAGGCGACGCCGCCCTTGATGTTCTGCGCGGGATCCTTCGAATCCTTGACGCCAAAGCGCTCCGCCGTCGCGGGGATCAACTGCATCAGCCCCTGCGCCCCGGCGGAACTGATCGCCTCGGGGTTGCCGGCGCTTTCGATGCCGATCACCGCCAGCACCAGCGCGGGCGAAACCTGGGTGCCGATGGTCGCCTGAAGGATCTCGGTCCCGTAGGCCTGTGCGATCTGCTGCATGTATTGCATCCGCGGGGCGTTGACCGCCGCCCCGCCCGGTCCCTGCGACAAGGCGGCCAGCGCGCGGGGAAAGCGGCCGTCCTTGGCGTCGCGCGCGGTTGGAACGCTGTCCCAGAACCAGGCATAGGTGCTGTCGACCTTTTCGCCCGGCTCGATGGGGCCGGGGGCGGGCTGCACTTCGGGATGTTCGGCGGTGCTGGGGCGGCGGGCCAGAAGGCGGGCCTGCTCCACCGGGTCGATCTGGACGGTGATGCGTTTGCCCGGCGTGGCCGAAACCTTGATCCGCTTGAAGGTGAAATCGTAGGGGTCCGCCGCCTCTTCGGCATGGCCGACCGAGGCGCAGGCGCAAGCCGCCGCGAGAATCCCTGCCATCAGACGCATCTGCCTGCCTGCCCGTCTTTGTTCTTGTTGCGGGCATCTTTGCAGAATCGCAGGGAAAAATCCACGAATCCGGGTGCAGAATGTGGCAAAGCTGCCCGATTTGGCCGGAATGTCACGATCCCCCCGTGGCAGGGCAGTTTTGGACAGGAAAAATTATCATTCATAAACAAATGGTTGATGGAAATTTTCCGATCCTTTGAAGTTTTCCGAAAATGCCGCGTCCCTTCCCAACTGCCGCCACGATTCGGGGGCCATATGTCCACATGCCGAGACGGAGATCGGACCGGATCAGAGGCCGGAAAGAGAAGACCCGGGACGCGGCGAGAACCGAGACCTGAGCACCTTGAAAGGGACATGCCATGAAACTGATGAACATCTTCAAGAACTTCGCCAAAGACGAATCGGGCGCCGTGACCGTTGACTGGGTTGTGCTGACCGCCGCCATCGTCGGCCTGGGCCTGGCCGTGATCGCCGCCATCGGGCCGAGCATCCAGACCGCTGCTGACAACATCGGCACCGAACTGGGCGGCGCTGTGCAAGCCGGTAAAGACTCGCTGGGCGACTGAGCCTGACGGTTCGACAGTTCTGAAAGGCCGCGCTCGAAAGGGCGCGGCTTTTTGCCATAGGGCAGGGGCTATGACTGTTGGCTGAAGGCACGTCATTTGGAAGGGTCAACGAGAATGGGTTCCCTGAAACGGTTTCTGCGGGATGAGGCCGGCTCGGTCACGGTGGATTGGGTCGTGTTGACTGCGGCGCTGGTCGGGGTCGGCGCGGCCATGGCTTCCAGCGGCGTCTTCGACATCAAGGGCGCGCTTCTGGGCGAGGCGGGCAGCGTATCGTCGGCGATCGTCGGGGCGCGCGATTCCGGGGCCTCGGCGCTTCAGGACTGATCTGCCGCATCGCAAGGGCGGCGCGGAATGGTCCTGTGCCGCACAAAGTTTTGCCGCATTCGCGCGGCATCCTTCCCGTGTGAACGCCGAAGGCAATACAGGCTGAACAGACGCTGAACGGGCGAAGGAAAACAAGATGCGCATGATTTTCGGGCTGGTGCTGATCGTGGGGATCGCCCTTGCGGGGGCTGCGGTCTACATGGTGCGCGGCTTTTTCGAGGGCAGCGAAACCGCCCTGGCCACGGCCGAGGCCAAGCTGGCAAAGATCGGGCCGCTGGAAAAGGTTTATGTCGTCAAGAAGGGCGTCAACTATGGCGCGTCCATCACCCGCGACGACGTGCAGATGATCTATTGGCAGAAGGCAGCGCTGCCCGAGGGCACATTTTCGGACATCGACGCGATGTTCCCGGAAAACGGCCCGAAGGAACGCTATGTCCTGCGCCAGATGGACAAGTTCGAGCCGGTCCTGGCCAGCAAGGTGACGGAACCCGGCAAGTCGGCGGGCCTGATCAACCAGCTGGGCGTCGGCGTTCAGGCCTTTGCCATCCGCGTCGATGCGACGACGGGCGTTTCCGGCCTGGTCCATCCGGGCGATCACGTCGACGTCTTCTGGACCGGCAACGCGCCGGGGGTCGATGGCGAACTGACCCGCCTGATCGAAAGTGCCGTCAAGGTGGTGGCGGTCGACCAGTCGACCGATGGCGACCGCAGCCCCAGCGGCGTGGCTCGCACCGTGACGATTGCCGCGGGCCGCGAACAGGTGGCCCGGCTGGTTCAGGCGCAGGCGACGGGCCGCATGTCCCTGTCGCTTGTCAGCGGCGCCGAAGACGCCGAGGCCGGCCTGGTCGAGGTGGACAGCAAGGGAATGCTGGGCATTCAGGAACAGCAGGTGGTCGAGGCGCCGAAGGAGCAGGTCTGCACCATCAAGACGCGCAAGGGTTCCGACATCGTCGAGACGCCGATCCCCTGCACCAACTGATCCGGGCAGAGAAATCGGCGGACAATTCCGGGGCGCGATCACCGCATATGGGGGTCGCGCCCCTCCTTTTCCCCGAGGGTTAGCGCCTGTTGCAAGTTATCCACATCAGGAACACTCCCCAAGCTTTTGATTCTTGCAAAAAAACCCGGAATCCGGCATTTTTGGAAATAGCGGGCGTTCAAGACCCGGTCTGAGGCGTGATCGAAAGGGCAGGTCGCATGAGAATCCGCAGCCTAGTTGCTGCCAGTCTGCTGGGCGCAGCCGTCGTTGGGACGGGGCTGCATCCTGCGATGGCGCAGAACCTTCGGGTGATGAAGGGCACGGCTTCGGCCCCCCTGAACGTGCCGATGAACCGCGCGGTCGTGGTGGAAAGCGACACGGCATTCGCCGAGCTTTCCATCGCCAACCCCGGCATCGCCGATATTTCCACCCTGTCGGACAAGTCGATCTATCTGCTGGGCAAGACGCCGGGGCGGACGACGATGACCCTGCTGGGGGCCGACGGCAAGCTGATCTCGAACGTCGAGGTGCAGGTGACGCCCGACGTGGCCGAGTTCAAGGAACGGCTTCAGCAGATCCTTCCGGGCGAAAAGATCGAGGTGCGCACCGCCAATGACGGCATCGTCCTGTCCGGGCAGGTGTCGTCCACCGCCAAGATGGACCGCGCGCTGGATCTGGCCAGCCGCTATGCCCCGGACCGGGTGTCGAACCTGATGACCATCGGCGGCACGCAGCAGGTGATGCTGAAGATCCGCTTTGCCGAAATGCAGCGGTCGGTCGCCAAGAACCTGGACGCCTCGCTGGGAATCCGGTCGAACAGCAGCCGCGTCGGCGGCATGATCGGCACCGGCGGCCTGAACAGCGCCTCCGCGGTCAACGGCGCGCTGAACACCGGCAACTTTCCCATCAAATCGACCAGCGCGGGCGGCATCGGTCTGGGCTTTTCAGCCGGGGCGCTGGAATTCGCCGTCCTGCTGGAGGCGCTGGAATCCAAGGGTGTCGTGCGCACCCTGGCCGAACCGAACCTGACCGCCCTGTCCGGGCAGGAGGCCAAGTTCCTGGCCGGCGGCGAATATCCGATCCCGGTTTCGGACAATGACGGGATCTCTATCGAATACAAACCCTTTGGGGTCGAGCTGAACTTTACCCCCGTGGTGGTGGACGGCGACCTGATCAACCTGACCATCAACGCGGCGGTGTCGTCCATTGACACCACGGTGACGGTCCAGAACTCGGGCTTTGCGGTCAACGCCTTCAAGCGCCGCGAAACCTCGACCACGGTCGAGATGCGCGACGGGGAAAGCTTTGCCATCGCCGGGCTGTTGCAGGACGACTTTCGCAACCTGAACGGCCAGGTGCCGTGGATCGGCGACATCCCGATCCTGGGCGCGCTGTTCCGCAGCGCGGAATACGAACGCGCGCAAAGCGAGCTGGTGATCATCGTCACCCCGCATCTGGTCACACCCACGCGCGGCGAGGCGCTGGCCCTGCCGACCGACCGGGTCAAGATCCCCAGCGAAAAGGATCTGTTCCTGTATGGCAAGGTCCAGGGCCGCAAGGGCCCGGCGGGCGAGGTCGCGCGCCAGGACTTCAGCGGTTCCTATGGCTATGTGATGGAGTGAGGACGATGCGGAAGCAGGCACTTCATCTGGTGGGCGCGGGGCTGATTGCCGCCTTGGCGGGATGCACGCAGGGACCGATGGGCGGCGATGTGGACGACGGCACCTTCGGCGCCTCGACCATGAACAACGGGCTGGTGCAGACCGGGCAGAAAAGCGCGACGGTCATGCTGGGCGAACGCTTTGCGAACGAGGTGCCCACCACCATCACCTTCGCCTTCAACAGCGCGCAGCTGACGCCCGAGGCGATGGCGGTCCTGCGCCAGCAGGCCGACTGGATCCGCCAGTTCCCCGAGGTGCGGTTCCGCGTCTATGGCCATACCGATCTTGTCGGCAGCGCGGCCTACAACAAGTCTTTGGGGATGCGGCGCGCGCAGGCGACGGTTGCCTATCTGTCGACGTTGGGGATTTCCCGGTCGCGGCTGGAGGCGGTGGTGTCCTATGGCAAGACCCGCCCCGTCATCCCGACCCCCGGCCCGGAGGAGCGCAACCGCCGCACCGTGACCGAGGTTTCGGGCTTTGTCTCGCGCCATCCGACCGTTCTGAACGGCAAATATGCCGAGGTGATCTGGCGCGAATATGTGCAGGGCGCGACTCGGCCGCATCCGTCGAACCGGATCCTGGTCACGCAGGTCGACCCTTCGGCCGGGAACTGAACCAGACCGAGATCGAGCTTGTTTCAAGGCCGCCCCAAAAGGGCGGCCTTCGCCTTTCGGTTGTTTCCGAAAGCGTTAAAAATCAAAGATTGAAGACTTTTTAGCCCCATTGTCGCCACCATTCCCCAGCACCTTTTCCCTTGATGAGAAGCAAGGCGGCCAAAGTGCCGCGCGGTCGTCTGGCGTGGCGTTTTCAAGACGCGCGGCGCGGGACGGGCCGGGTGAGGCAAGGACATGAGGCTATGACGAGCGTGGCAAATCTTCAGCCCGAACCGGCACCGATCGTTGCCTGCACGATCTCTCGTGACGTGCAGAACTTCGATCTGCTGATCGACGACATGGAACTGGAACTGGGCGAAAGCTGGGGCGACCTGTCCTTTGACGACGCGCTGGTCTTTCTGGAACAACCCGATTCGGCGGGTCTGGAATTCGTGGCCATCGCCGTCAACGCGACGGACGAAAGCGATCTGGGCCGGATCTCGCAGATCATCACCACGGCAAAGGCCCGCGGTATCAAGGTCATCCTGATTGCCGATCAGGTGGGACCGATTGCGCTGCACCAGCTGTTGCGGCTGGGGGCCGAGGATTTCGTGCCCTATCCGCTGCCCGAAGGCGCCTTGCACGAGGCGATCGAGCGCATTCGCAAGCCTGCGCCCCCGCCCGTCGCGGTCGTGACGCCGGTGGCCGACCCGGCCGAGGCTGCGGCCCCCAGCTTCAAGGCCAAGGGCGACCGCAATGGCGTGGTCCTGCCCGTTCACGGTCTGGCCGGGGGGACGGGCGCCTCGACCTTTGCCACGAACCTGGCCTGGGAACTGGCGACCATCGGCAAGGATGCGCCGCGTGTCTGCCTGCTGGATCTGGATTTCCAGTATGGCTCCATCGCCACCTATCTGGACCTGCCGCGCAAAGAGACCGTCTATGAGCTTCTGGGCGACATGGAATCGGCCGACAGCGATTCCCTGCTTCAGGCGATGCTGACCTTCAACGACAAGCTGCATGTGCTGACCGCGCCGTCCGACATGCTGCCGCTGGACATCGTTTCGCCGCATGACGTGGCCAAGCTGATCGACATGGCGCAGGCGAACTTTGATTTCGTCATCATCGACATGCCCAAGACCATCGTGGCCTGGACCGAATCTGTCCTGAACCGGGCGCATGTGTATTTCGCGCTGCTGGAACTGGACCTGCGGTCGGCGCAGAACGTGCTTCGGCTGCTGCGTGCGCTGAAGGCCGAGGGGCTGCCGCATGAAAAGCTGCGCTATGTGCTGAACCGCGCGCCCAAGTTCACCGACCTGGCCGCCAAGGGTCGGGTGAAGCGGATGGCCGAAAGCCTGGACATCGACATCGAGCTGCAACTGCCTGACGGCGGGGCGCAGATCACCCAGGCCAACGATCACGGTCTGCCGCTGGCCGAGAATGCGGGCAAGAACCCGCTGCGCAAGGAATTGCAGAAACTGGCGAAGTCGCTGTTCGACCTGAACCGCGCGGTCGAGGCCGGGAAGAACTGATCCCGCGCCGCGAATATTGGGGGTAACGAATGTTTTCGCGTTTCAAGAAGGCCGACGAGGCAAAACCCGCGCCGGTGGCGCGGGTGGTATGGGGGGCGCCGCCGGCGCGCGCCGATGTTGCGGCAAAGCCGGTTCTGGCGACCGCCCGCCCCGCCACCCCCGCGAGCGCGCCCCGTCCCGCGGCCGAGGCCGTCGCCTCGGACAAGGAGAAGAAGCGCAAGGACCGGCTTCAGGAACTGAAGGTTGAACTGCACAAGCGGCTGCTGGACAACCTGAACCTTGCCGCGCTGGAGCACGCCTCCGAAGCCAGCCTGAAGCAGGAGATCGCCTCGATCACCAGCGAGGCACTGGAGGAAATCTCGGTCGCGCTGAACAAGGACGACCGCGTTACCCTGAACCAGGAGCTTTACGACGAGGTCATGGGTCTTGGCCCGCTGGAGCCGCTGCTCAAGGACGAATCCGTCAACGACATTCTGGTCAATGGCCCGAACCGCATCTTTGTGGAACGCGGCGGCAAGCTGGTGCTGACCGACATCACCTTCAAGGACGAACGCCACCTGCTGCGGATCATCGACAAGATCGTGTCCGCCGTGGGCCGCCGGGTCGATGAATCGAACCCCTATTGCGACGCGCGCCTGGCCGATGGCAGCCGCTTCAACTGCATGGTGCCGCCGGTGGCGGTGGACGGATCGCTGGTTTCCATCCGGAAATTCAAGAAGGACAAGCTGGGCATCCAGGATCTGGTGAAGTTCGGCGCCTTTACCGAGGAGATGGCTGCATACCTGCAAGCGGCCGTGTCGACGCGCCTGAACATCATCGTGTCCGGCGGGACGGGTTCGGGGAAAACCACCACGCTGAACGCGCTGTCCTCGTTCATCGACAATACCGAACGGGTGCTGACCATCGAGGATACGGCCGAACTTCAGCTGCAACAGGTCCATGTCGGCCGGATGGAAAGCCGCCCGCCGAACGTCGAGGGCAAGGGCGCCGTCACGCAGCGCGACTGTCTGAGGAACGCCCTGCGGATGCGCCCCGACCGGATCATCGTGGGCGAAACCCGCGGCGAAGAGGTCATCGATATGTTGCAGGCGATGAACACCGGCCACGACGGGTCGATGACCACGATCCACGCCAACAGCGCGCGCGACGGCATCAGCCGTCTGGAAAACATGGTCGCCATGGCCGGGATCGAAATGCCGTTGAAAGCCGTGCGGGCCCAGATTTCCAGCGCGGTCAACCTGATCGTGCAGGCCAGCCGTCTTCAGGACGGGTCGCGGCGGATGATCTCCATCACCGAGATCACCGGGATGGAGGGCGAGGTCATCTCGATGCAGGAGGTGTTCCGCTATGAACGCCTGGGCATCGAGCCTTCGGGCAAGATCATCGGCCGTTTCAACGCCACCGGCGTGCGCAGCCATTATTCCGAACGGTTCCGCCAGTGGGGCTTTGACCTGCCGGCGTCGATCTACGAACCCATCGTGTAAGGAACGGCCATGCAGATCAGTGCCGCACCGCTTGTCTATATCGTCATCTTCGTCGCCGTTCTGGTGCTGGTCGAAGGCATCTATCTGACGGTCTTCGGCAAATCCATCAGCCTGAACAGCCGCATGACCCGGCGGCTGGCGCTGCTGGAAAAGAACCACAACCGCGAACAGGTGCTGGAACAACTCCGCAAGGAGATGAGCCAGCACATGAATTCCAAGGGCATCCCGCTGTATTCCATCCTGGCCGACAAGGCGCAGAAGGCGAACATCGCCTTTTCGCCCAAGGCGCTGATCGGGATCATGGTGGTGCTTTCGGCCTTTGCCTTTCTGGGCCTGACGGTCGGCACCTCGGCGGCGCTGCCGGTGCGGATCGTCGTCGCCCTGGCGATGGGGGTGGGCGGCGTCTACAAATGGGTCGCCAAGAAGGCCAGCAAGCGCATGGATCTTCTGGAGGAACAGCTTCCCGATGCGGTGGAGCTGATGGTCCGGTCGCTGCGGGTGGGGCATCCGCTGTCCAGCGCGCTGGCCATCGTGGCAAAGGAGGTTCCCGATCCCCTGGGCACCGAATTCGGCATGATCGGCGACGAGGCCGCCTATGGCCGCGACGTGACCGAATGCCTCAAGTCCTTTGCCGAACGGATGGACAGCCAGGACCTGCGCTTTCTGGCCGTGGCCGTCGCCATCCAGCAGCAGTCGGGCGGTAACCTGGCCGAGATCCTGGACGGTCTGGCCAAGGTGATCCGTGCCCGGTTCAAGTTGTTCCGCCGCGTCAAGGCCATCACCGCCGAGGCGAAATGGTCGGGCATGTTCCTGTCCGGCTTTCCCATCCTGGCGATGATCGCCATCAGCGTGCTGAAGCCCGACTATTACGACAAGGTCAAGGAAACCTCGGCCTTCGTTCCGACCGCGCTGGTCGTGGGCGTGCTGTTGCTGTGCAACGTCGTCTACATGCGCTTCATGGTCAATATCAAGGTTTAAGGATCATGGATAAAATCAACGACTTGATCACGAATCTGCTGGGTCCGGCCGGGCCGCTGATGCTGGTCCTGGGCGCGGGCGTGCTGCTGATCGCGATTGCGGTTCCGCTGTTGCTGCGCAAACCCGAGGAGCCGTTCGACAAGCTGAAGATCCAGCGCGAGGCGGGCAAGCCCAAGGGCGGGCAGACGGCGCTGCGGCGGGGCGACAAGACCGACAAGCTGGAGAAATTCGCGAACTTCCTGGAGCCGCAGGATGCGGCGACCATGTCGGCCTCGCGGCTCAAGATGCTTCGGGCGGGGTATCGCGCCAAGAACGCGGTGCGGATGTTCCACTTTGCCCAGTTCTCGCTGGGGATCGGGGCGCTGGTCCTGGGCCTGATCTATGCCCTGGTCAACGCCGCGCAGCGCGAGGTCGGCACGCAGTTCATGATCCTGTCGACCATCATTCCGGGCGCCGTCGGCTATTACCTGCCGATCTACTGGGTGAACCGGCGCGCGCAGAAACGGCAGGCCGAAATCGTCGCCGGTTTCCCCGATGCGCTGGACATGATGCTGGTCTGCGTCGAGGCGGGCCAGTCGCTGGACCAGTCGATCCTGCGCGTCGCGCGCGAAACCAAGGCCGGCTATCCCGCCCTGGGCGAAGAGTTCGAGATGGTCAGTCAGGAGGTCAAGGCCGGGCGCGAACGGGTGGCCGTGCTGAAGGACATGGCCGAACGCGTGGGCATTCCCGATGTGGCGTCCTTTGTGACCACCCTGATCCAGTCGGCGACCTTTGGCACCTCGATCGCCGAGGCGCTTCGCGTTTATTCGGCAGAAATGCGTGACAAGCGCGTGATGCGCGCCGAAGAGAAGGCGAACCTCTTGCCCACCAAGCTGACGCTGGGCACAATGCTGTTCACGGTGCCGCCGCTGCTGATCATCCTGATCGGGCCGTCGGTCTATGGCATCGCGACGCAACTCGGGAAGTAAGGGGCCCGCCAATTGTCCTTCCGCCCTGCGGGCCTTTGCGCCTTGGGTATGATCCTGCTGGCCGCCTGTTCTTCAGGCGGCTTTCGAGCATCGGGCGATGCCGCGCGCAATCTGGCGCCGGGCGCCGATGGCAGCGAAACGGGGGTCGACGGCCTGCTGGTCGGGCATCGCCTGATGGAGGCGGGCGAATACGAGCTGGCGCTGAAGGCCTATCTGCGCGCCGCGTCCGAACAGGGGATCAATTCCGACGTGCTGTCCGCGCTTGGCGCGGCCAACCTGCATCTGGGCCGTCTGGGCCAGGCCGAGGCGCTGTTGCGCAAGGCGGTCGAGACGGACGAACGCAACGTGCCCGCGCTGAACAACCTGGGCGTCGTGCTGATGGAAAGGGGCAAGCTGGGCGAGGCGCGGATGGTCTTTCAGAACGCCTATGCGCTGGACAGTGGCGAATCCGACTCGATCCGCGAAAATCTGCGGCTGGCTATCGCGAAAACGGAATCGCCCGTGTATGGTGAGCCGAAAGAAGATCCGAAGTTTTCCCTCGTGCGGCGCGGGCAGGGCGAATACGTGCTTCTGTCGCAGCTCTGACCGGGGGAGGACCGAGCCAGACCCGAGCAGTCACAAAGGACGCAAAATGCGCCACCCTGTCATCCTCGCGCTGTGCCTTGGCACGGTCGCGCTCAGCGCCTGTCAGCGGAATAGCGACGCAGAGGTGCAACGCGCGATCAAGAGCGTGAACGTCATCGACGAATCCAACCTGAACGACATCATGCTGACCGTGGGCGACCCGAAGGAAGCGGTCTCCTACTTTCAGAATGCCGTATCGCAGTCACCCGACCGCATCGACCTGAAACGCGGTCTGGCGAAATCGCTGATCCGGGCGAACCAGCCGACGCAGGCGGTTTCGGTCTGGCAACAGATCGCAGCCTCGCCCCAGGGCACCAGCGACGACCGCGTGGCGCTGGCCGATGCGCTGATCCGCACCAACAACTGGGCGGGGGCCGAGGCCGAGCTGAACAAGGTGCCCCCCACCTTCGAGACCTTCGAGCGTTACCGGCTGGAGGCCATGGTGGCCGACAGCAAGAAGAACTGGAAGAAGGCCGACAGTTTCTATGAAATCGCGACCGGGCTGACGACCAAGCCCTCGGGCGTGCTGAACAACTGGGGCTTTTCCAAGCTGACGCGCGGCGATGCGGCGGGGGCGGAAAAGTTGTTCTCCGAGGCGCTGACCTACGAGCCGTCGCTGTTCACCGCCAAGAACAATCTTGTGCTGGCCCGCGCGGCGCAGCGCAAATACGATCTGCCCGTCATCCAGATGACGCAGACCGAACAGGCCGAACTGCTGTATACGATGGCGCTGGCCGCCATCAAGCAGGGGGATACGGCGGTGGGCAAAAACCTGTTGAATGCCGCCATCGAAACCCATCCGCAACATTTCGAGGCCGCGACCCGCAGCCTGGAAGCACTGGGGGGCTGACCGAATGATCCCGGTTCAGGCCGCCTGGGCCTTTTTGCCGTTTGTCGCCGCCATCGGCCTCTATGTCGCGTGGAGCGACATGAAGTCGATGCGCATTCCCAACATCGCCTGCCTGGCCCTGGCCGCGGTATATCTGATCGTCGGGCCGATGGTTCTGCCCCTGGCCGACTGGGGCTGGGGCTGGCTGATCGGGCTGGTGGTGCTGGTCATCGGCTTTGGCCTGAACGCGGGCGGGCTGGTCGGCGGGGGCGATGCGAAATTCGCCGCCGCCATGGCGCCTTTCTTTGTCAAATCGGCCTGGATGCCGGTGCTGGGGCTGTTCGCCGCCTGTGTTCTGGCGGCCTTTGTCCTGCACCGCATCCTGCGCGCCATTCCGGCCGTCAGGCGCGCGACGCCGGGCTGGACCAGCTGGGATCACATCAAGTTCCCGATGGGAATGGCGCTGTCTGCGACCATCGTCATCCACCTTGTTCTTGTGATCTGCGCCGGCTCTGCCGCGGCTGCACCATAATCTTGCCGCAACCAGTGGCGATGATCCGGCCTGATTGTTGCCGGAGCATCGCCGATGAACATGCAGACGCCCCCCCCTGGCGTGACCCCGCCGCCCACGCCAAAGACCTTGGCCGAGGTGGGAATTTCCGTCGTCATGATGCGGGACATCCTGCTGAAGACGATGTTCCGCATGAACCTGGATCTGGTCAGCCAGATCGCGCGGGTGATCTGCCTGCCGGTGCAGCTGACGCAGGAACTGATCGACCTGGCCCGCAGCCAGCGCCTGCTTGAGGCCACGGGGACGCTGCACGCCACCTCTGGCAACGAGATGGGCTATCAGCTGACCGATGGCGGCAAGTCCCGCGCGCTGGATGCGCTGGCGCAGTCGGAATACTACGGCGCGGTTCCGGTGCCGCTGCCCGGCTATCACGAACAGATGAAACGCCAGTCGGTCAGGGACATCCGGCTGACCCGGACCGAGCTGATGAAGGGCATGGGCCATCTGATCCTGCCGCCGGATCTGATCAGCAACCTTGGCCCCGCGGTCACTTCGGGCCGGTCGATCCTGATGTATGGCCCGCCGGGCAACGGGAAATCCAGTATCTCGAACGGCATCCGGGCGGCACTGGGCGACAAGATCTATATTCCCCGCGCCATCGAATATTCCGGGCAGGTGATCACGGTCTACGACCCGATCGTGCACTCCAAGGCCGAGGAGGCGGTGGACGACCCCAACAGCCTGCGGCGCACCTCGAACCGGTTCGACAACCGCTATGTCTATTGCGAGCGTCCGACGGTGATCACCGGGGGCGAATTGACACTGGACATGCTGGACCTGAAATACAACCCCACGGCACGGACCTATCAGGCGCCCCTGCAACTGAAATCCTCGGGCGGGATCTTCATCGTCGACGACCTGGGCCGCCAGCAGGAACCGCCGCAAAAGCTGGTCAACCGCTGGATCGTCCCGCTGGAGGAAAGCCGCGACATCCTGGCGCTGCAATCGGGTGAAAAGTTCACCGTGCCCTTCGACACGCTGGTGATCTTTTCCACCAACTTTCACCCGAACGAGATTTTCGATGGTGCGGCCCTTCGCCGGATCTTCTTCAAGATCAAGATCGACGGCCCCAATCAGGAAATGTTCCTGAAGATCTTTGCCATGGTGGCGAAGAAAAAGGGAATGCCCCTGAACGAGGCGGCGCTGATCCATCTGCTGAAGGTCAAATATCCGACCATCAACATGAATTTCGCTAACTATCAGCCGGTCTTCCTGATCGACCAGATGATTTCCATCTGCGAGTTCGAGAACATCCCCTATCAGATGACGCCCGAACTGATCGACCGCGCCTGGGGCAACATGTTCGTGAAGGACGAAACGATCGCGAAATAAGAACCGGAGTTTTTGAAAACTCCGGTGCGGAGCCTTTGAAGGCTCCGTTGCGATTTCTTCAAAGAAATCGCGCGTTTGCGCGGCGGATGGGAAGGGAAGGGGGCGCTCGCGCCCCCTCTTGGCCGTGCCGGCCAATTCACCCCCTGAGGAT
>JASGFG010000093.1:0-13250 GCA_047605605.1 Paracoccaceae bacterium
ACGGTCATGTCGCGCGACCCCTCGCCCAGTTCCTTCATCAGGGCGCCGGTGCCGGCGGGATAGTATTCGATGTGCTTGTGCAGTTCCTTCAGATAGGCCCAGGTCTTGTCCCAGCCCTTGACCGGATCCTTCGGATCGCTGTCGCCCAGAAGATAGGGCAACCCCATCAGGAAGGTGCGCCCCGGCCCCGAGTTCGCCGGACGGGCATAGATGAACCGGTTCGGGTTGTCCTTGGCCCATTGCAGCAGTTCTTCGACATTCTTCGGCGGTGTCGCGACCTTGGCGGGGTTGTATTCCAGCAGCGGGCCGGAAGGATAATAGGACACGACCACGCCCTTGCCCTTGGCAAGCCCCTGCATCTGGCCTGCCGACGGCAGGTAGATCGCGTTCAGGTCGGGCAGGCCGGCGTCGGGGATCGAGACCACATCCGTCCAGATGTCGTCGACCAGCCCGGCCGACAGCGCGTCCAGCCCAATGATCACCATGTCGATGTCGATGCGGTTGGCGCGCTGCTGCGCCTTGATCTTGCCCGGCAGTTCCGGCGAGGGCGCCTTGTTAAAGGTAAAGCGCGACACCCATTCCGGATGCGCCTTGGCGAAATTGTCAAAGATCGGCTGGGTCAGCGCCAGGTTGCCCGCCGCGTCGATCACGTTCAGCGCGACCGGCGACGACGGCAGTTTGGCGGTCTGTGCCCAGACCCCCTTTGACAGGATCATGCTGGCGCCGGTGGCCGCACCTGCGGTCGCGATGAAGCCGCGCCGTGACAGATTGCCTTTCATGTCTTTCCTCCCTTGTTGATCGGTTCGGTGTTGCGACGAGGGGCTCCTCTCCCCCCGGCTTCGGTCGGGCGGGCCGTCAGACCAGCCCATCGGTCGCCCATCCGGCGACGATCTTTTCCAGCCTGGCCCTGTGCGCAGGCTCCAGCCGGGTCAGGTTGGGCAGGCGCGCGCCGCCCACCGGCAGACCGGCGATCTGCAACGCCTCTTTCACCACGGTGACGTTCGACCCGTTGCGATAGAGCGTGCGCAGGTTTTCAAACTCGGCGATGCTGTCGATCACGGCGCGGGCGCGGGCATAATCCCCCGCCTCCAACGCCTTCCAGACGGCCAGCGACCGCGCCGGGGCCACGTTCACCAGCCCCGAAGTGAACCCCTTGCCGCCAAGCGCGTAAAAGGGCAGCGCCCATGTTTCGGCCAGACCGCAGATCCATGTCGCGTCCGCCCCCCGCGTCTCGCGCGTGCAATCGGCGAACAGCAGTGTGTTGGGCGAGGCGAATTTCACCCCCAGGATGCGCGGATGCGTGGCAAGCCGGACCAGATCGGGAACCGCAATGGCATCGGACCGGACATAGGCCACCACCGGCAGGTCGATCTCCTCGGCCACGCCGATGAAATAGTTCACCTGTTCATGCGGGGCGGCGAAAGGGTCCAGCGGATGATGGATCATCACCCCGTCACAGCCATTCGCCCCCGCCGCGCGGCCCAGACGGATCGCATCGCGCAGCGAACGCCCGGCGGCGGCGGTGACGGCGGCCCGTCCGGCATTGGCCTCGACCGCGATTTCCTGCAACCGGATGACCTCGTCCATGGTCAGGCTGTAAAATTCGCCAGTGTTGCCGCCGGTGACGATGTTGTGCACGCCCGCCGCGGCGATGCTGTCGACGATGCGCCCGGTGAGGGCCGCGTCGATCTCGCCCGCGGGATCATAGGCAGTCGCATGTACGCCCGAGATGCCATGCAGCACCCGGCGATAGTCGGTCAGTTCCATTGTCCTCTCCCTAGGGGGCCGGTTTGAACACCAGCCCGATATGGATCTGGCCCGCCGCAAGGATGTGCTCTCGCATCAGCCTTTCGGCGCGATCCTCGTCGCGGGCGACGATCGCCTGCATGATCGCCTCGTGTTCAAAGAAAGAGGTGCGGCGCACCTCCTCCTCGGCCAGCACGGTCACCCGCGCGGCATGGTCGTAAAGCCTTTGGGCATTTTGCAGACGGCGCAGGTATTCGCAGCCCGAAGCCTCGTGGATGGTGTCGTGAAAGGTCTCGTTCAGCTCGATCAGCCGCCCGGCATCGGCGGCCTCCATCGCTTTGCGCATCTTGCCGATGGTTTCGCGCAGGATGCCGAAATAGAACTCGGTCCCGTGCCGTGCGGCCTGCCGGGCGATTACGCTTTCCAGCGCGGCGCGGGCCAGCGTCATCTCCTCCGCCTGGCGGGGGCTGAAGTTGACGAAGGTGCCCCGCCGCGGTTCGGTGCGGACCAGCCCCTCGCTTTCCAGCTGGCGCAGAGCCTCTTTCAGCGGGCTGGTCGAGATTTCCAGATCGGCGGCCAGCTGACGCTCGTTCAAGCGCATCCCCGAGGCGAGCCTGCCCGAGATGATCGCATCGCGCAGGGTGTCGTGAACATGGTCGCGCAGCGACTTCTGACGTATGGGCGCCAAGGGCGACACATCGTTCATCCTGTCAGCCTCCCCTCCGACGGACAGCGGCGATTCCCGCTTTCCCGAGGTTTTGGGCCAGCGTCAGTGATATGTCAATATCTGATATATCAGGCATCAGGTAGAGAATGAAGATTTATGCATGATCTCGCCATACTCTTTCTGCTCAAAGAGGAGTCACAACATTCAGCAGCCGAAGCGCGCGGCAAATTAATAGACCAACATGAGAGGGATGATTGCCGGAATGAGGCTTTTGCCTGTGGAATCAGGACTCGACATAACGACCCGCCACGACGAGACGCAGGTGGTCTGGTCCTGGCGTCCCCTCGATCAGCTTGACGGCGAACGGTCGGTGATCACCGACAAAATCCTGGACCGGGATTTCGAGGCGGACCGGCCGAACTACAAATTGCTGGCTGATTTCGCTGCGCGGACCTTCGGTTCACCTACATCTGGACCGCGGAATGATGACCTGCCACCTGTGATCCCTCGCCGTGATGTAGAGTCTGCCCAGGCTGAGAAGGAGCAGACGACATGAGGAACGTGCGCGGTGCCGGCGGTCGCTGCCTCGCGCATGAACGACCGCTTTGCAAAGTTTACTGCAAGCGCCAATCCGCACTGCAGTCCGGCACTTTCCGCCCTTCAGGTTAATTAATTACATAATATTACTTATCGGACAATCTATGCCCGGTGGTTGTAAAACGTGTAAAATCAGGCTCTTGCGTTGCCGCGTTAGAAACAATGCGAGGTATCATGAGCAAACTCCTGACCCCCCTTCTCCCGGTCTTCCTCAAGACCGTTCTCCCTTCGGCCCTGACGGCTTGCGGCGTTGTCGCTGCGGCCCTGTGGTCCGAGGGTTTCCGCGCTTTCTGCGGGTTCAACTGATGGCGGTCCCGCGCGCGAAACATGTGGTTTCATGTGAGCGATACGACGATGCGCTCTCATGGCTCTACATCAATGCGGGCTGCGACCTCATCGCTGAATGTCTTGGCGATGGTCCGCTTCCGCTGATTGGCTCCTTCATCTGCGATGCCTTTTGGGTCCATGACGCGCAGTTCCGTAAGGACATGCGCGCGCTCAATTCGCAGTTGATGGGTCGCTCCAACTTCCGTGAGGTTGGCTGATGTTTAGTGCGGACGCACTTCTCGGCGCTGGCACCTCCCTTCTCGGTGGCCTGCTCGGCGGCAACAAATACAAGTCGTGGATCGGCCGCGAAGAGGCTCGGAACCAATGGTTCAACCTCTCCGGCGACAAGCAATCCAAGAACTACTACGACGCGCTCCGGCGCGGCGCGGAAAGCGCGGGCTTCAATCCTCTCGCTGTCATGGGTGTCAACGTGCCTCAAGTCTCGGGGCAGATGACCTCAAATCAATACATGGGCGCGGCCATAGCTGACGCGGGCATGATCCTTGCGGACAGCCTGTCTAAGAACAAGGCGGCGCAGCAAGTCTCGACCCTACAGGCGCAAAACGCCAAAATGGCGGAGCAAATCCAGTCTCTGACCTTGCGCCCCAAGGTCGGCGGCATTTATGCTCTCCCCCAAGCGGTCCCGACGATGCGGGCCGCGTTGACCTCCACCTTGAACAGCCCGTTGATCGTCTCGGCCAGCGCATTGTCGTAGCTGTCGCCGACACTTCCGACCGACGGCTCGATGCCCGCTTCCGCCAGCCGCTCGCTATAGCGAATGCTCAGATATTGCGAGCCGCGGTCCGAATGATGAACCAGTCCCATCCCTTTTGCCGGGCCGCCGATCATGCACGGCCTGTTCCAGGGCATCGAGAACAAAGCCTGCATGTGCTCAGGCACTGACGCGCCAGCCCACGATCTTGCGGGCATAGGCATCGATCACGAAGGCGACGTAGGCGAAGCCCTTCCAGGTCGCGGCATAGGTGAAGTCGCTGACCCAGAGCAGGTTCGGCGCAGGCACCCGGAACTGGCGATTCACCTTGTCGAGCGGTCGCGGCACCGAGCGGTCCGGGATCGTCGTCCTGTGCGGCTTGCCACGGATAATACCTTGAATACCCAGCCCCTTCATCAGCCTCGCCACCGAACAGCGGGCGATATCGAAGCCTTCGCGGCGCAGCTGCCGCCAGACCTTGCGCACACCATAGACCCTATAGTTCCCCTCAAAGACCCCCAGAATCTCGGGGCGCAGCGCATCGTCACGGCGCGCCCTGTCGGACTGTCGCGCCGGATCGGCCCGCTTCGCCAGATGGCTGTAATGGTGGAAGGGGCGATCGGCAGCATGCTGCAGATCGGCTCGACCCCATGCATCCCCCGATGTGCATCAATCAGCGACATCATCACTTCGACCGGCGGTCGAGCTTCGCCATCGCAAAATACGCCGACGCCTTCCGCAGGATCTCGTTGGCCTGGCGCAGTTCGCGGTTCTCGCGTTCCAGCGCCTTCATCTTCTCGGCCACATCGGCCGATACGCCGGCGCGCAGACCGCTGTCCACCTCGGCCTTCTTGACAAAGTCGTTCAGCGTATTGGCCGAACAGCCGATCTTCGCGGAAATCGACACTATGGCCTGCCAGCGCGACCCATGCGGACCTTCGCCGTCCAGAACCATCCGAACTGCCCGTTCGCGGATCTCAGGGGAAAACTTGTTCGTCGTCTTGCCCATGATGGCTCCATCCTACTCAGGAGTGGGAGCCTCCGGCAAACCCGGTGCGGTTCAGTTCAGCCTGCCTGATCCAGCAGGCGGCCGAACCCCTTGACCGACGCGTTCCAGTTCAGCCGGTCCAGCACCAGACGCAGCAAGGCGGCGTTGCTGGCCACAACCGGCTTCCCGGTGGCGACTTCGATGGAGGCGAGGACCGGCGAAATCTCGATCCCCGCGCAGCTGAACAGCAGGGCATCCACCGCATTGCAATCCACCCGACGGGCAAGGTCCAGCCATCGGTCCGGTGCGATCTGGCCCTGCGCCACGGGATCGGCACAGGGCAGATGCGCCTCGGCCACCACCTGAAAACCGCGGGTGATCAGGAAATGCCGCTCCTCTTCGACCACCTGCGGACGATAGGCGGTGAACAGCGCGATCCGCCGCGCGCCGAACCGTTCCAGCCCCGATAGAACGCCACCGATCGTGGTGACGGCGGGAATTCCGGTATGCGCCTCGATCCGGGCCTCCAGCACGCCCGGGCCTGCCATCAGGCTGGCGGCGGTGCAGTTGAAGGCGATCAACTCCACCCGCGCATCGGCCAAGAGCGCGGCATGGGTTTCCACATCGCGGGCCAAGGCGATGTCGGACTCGCGGCTGGTGTCGCGAAACGGCATCCGGGTCGTCAGAAAGCGCAGGCCGGGCGGGGCCATGCGCTGAATCTCGTGATCCGAAATCCCACCTGACGGGTAAAGATGCCCGACGCGTCGCGTCATGCCAGCAGCTCCTCCTTGAACATCGGGTAGTGGATATTCGCGCCGGTAAAGGGTGGAAAAGCCTCGAAGTCGGCGCGCATCCGGTGGCGCACCTCGCCGTTCAGCGCCGCCTCCAGCGCGGCGGGGCCGTCAAAGATCAGCCGGTTGCGCTGCATGAAATCCACCCGTTTCCAAGGCAGCGCCTCGCGCCAGCCGAGGCG
The DNA here is from genome assembly GCA_047605605.1 of Paracoccaceae bacterium. GTDB lineage: Bacteria > Pseudomonadota > Alphaproteobacteria > Rhodobacterales > Rhodobacteraceae > JAATGA01. The sequence continues at coordinate 6,011 of JASGFG010000093.1, forward strand.
GGTGTAGATCTCGATTTCCCGGATGCGGGGGAAATCCTTCATGATCTGCGGATGGTGGTCGAGGTAATGGTTCAGCCAGGCGTTGAAATCCTCGGCCGCACCCGGATAGTGGACCAGATAGGCGCAAGGCAGGGTGCCTTCGTCCGGGGCATAGACCGGGTCGCGCACGGGAAAGGGCCGCGCATACATCGCCTGATGCGTGATCTCGTATTCCGGCAGATCGGTCCAGAGATCGGGAGTTGTAAGCGCCTGCAGATACCCGTCCTTTGCGGCGGCGGCCTCCAGATCCTCGAGCCGGTCGTAATAGAGTTGCAGCGCCAGACGCGGCGAGGGGCCGTCATCGGTATAGTAATCGCGGGCCTGAGACGGCAGGTAAAACAGCCCCCGTTTCAACGAAGGTGTGGCGCGCAGGATTTTGCGGATGGTGTCCAGCCGCGCGGGTGCAAGGGCGAGATTGGCGTCAGGGCAGCCGACATGAATGAAATGGACGAAACGCATCGGGTTATCTCGCAAGGTTTTTCAGGGGGAGAGAGGGATTGGCCAGATCCGCGGCCGAGGGGGTGGCCGCGGTTTCCACCAGTTTTTCCAGAAACCGCCGGTCGCGGCCGGCGTCGATCAGCGCACCGCCGCACAACATGCCATCTTGCAACCAGAAGACCGCGCTGCCCGGCTCGCCCACCGGGCCGCGGCAGATGACCTCGGCCCCTTCGGACCACAGGCCGACGACCTGGATATTGCGATCCAGCTGGTCGGTCCACATCCACGGCGTTTCCGCGTGCGGCGTTTCGGTGCCGCAGAGCGTGCGGGCGATGGCGCGGGCCTGCTTGTCGGCATTGCGCCAGGTTTCCAGCCGCAGGTGGCGGCCGTAAAGCGGGCTCCAGCTTTCGGCCACGTCACCGAGCGCGAACAGCCGGTCGCTGCCGATCACCCTGCCACAGGCATCGGTCAGAATACCGCCTGTCGGCCCGCGTCTTTCGTCGGCGACCAGTTCGGCATTGGGCGCCATTCCAATGGCCGAAAGCACCAGATCCGAGTCCAGCCGCAGGGCCGTTCCGTCGGGATTCTCGCCGGTCACGACCAGGGCCCCCGAGGCCTGTTCAATAGCGTGCAGGCGCGCGCCCGTCACGATGTCTACCCCGGCACGGGCGTGCCACTCGGCCAGCCAGTCCGACACCACCGGCGGCAGGATGCGCGCCATCAGGCGCTGTCCCGCCTCGACGATCGTGACCTTGCAACCGAGTGTCGCCGCCGTCGCCGCCACTTCGCAGCCGATGACGCCACCGCCGATGATCACCAGCCGCCGGCCCGGCGTCAGTTCCGCCCGCAGCGCACGGCTGTCGTCCAGCGTGCGCAGGTTGCGGCAGAACTCTGCACCGGGGATCGGCAGGATGCGGGCATCCCCCCCCGTCGCAATCAGGCAGACGTCGAAACCCACCGCCGCGCCCGATTGCAGCCGGGCCTGCGCGCCCTCGGCATCCAGTGACACCACGGGGTCGCCGGCGCGAAAGTCGATGCGGGGGTCCCGCCATTCCTCGGGCGAGACGATGGCGATGGCGGATTCCGCCGCGGCATCCTTGAGCACGGCCTTGGACAGCGGGGGCCGCTCGTATGGGGGATGCATCTCGGCCCCGGCGACGACGATACGTCCGTCAAAGCCTTCGGCGAGCAACTGCCGGGCGGCCTGACCGCCGGCCTGACCGGCGCCGATGATAAGGACGGTTCTGGGCGAGACGGGAAGAATCATGTTCATGTTGCCTCCGGGGAACTATTCATTACGTATTCTGTATACGTTATGGCTTCGTCAACCCGGAAGCTTGGGACAGGTCGGCTATTCCGCCGACTGCGCCATGGGGTCGGAGGGGCTGGAATCCCGCGTGCAGATGTCCAGAAATGCCTGAAGGGCGTTCATCAGCTGTCGCCGCATCTGGGCCTGCGCGCGGTCGGCATCAGCATCCTGAATCGCGTCGGCCAGCCTCATCATCCCGGTGTGAGAGATTTCGCGGATGTCCGGGTCGCGCAGCGTCGCCAGCCGCATGTAATGCACCCGGTCCTCGAACCGGCGCAGGGTTTCCACCAGTTGACCGTTGCGCATATGGCCATACATCGCCTCTCGCGCGGCGCGATGGGCCTCCAGATATTGCGAGGACTGCGTGCCGGTGTCGTCAAGGATCTGATGCATCTGCTGACCAAGGGCGCGCATCGCCTCGGGCGGGTTGTCCTCGACCATGCGGCGGATCGCGTAAGGCTCCAGTAACAAACGGATTTCTATGGATTCCGTCATGTCTTGGGGCGAAAAGCGGGGAAACACGAAACCGCGTATCGCCTGCACCAGCAGACCATCGCGCACCAGCATCGCCAGCGCCTCGCGCACGGGGGTGCGGGACACGCCCAGCTCTTGCGCCAGGGCGATCTCCTGGAACCGCGTGTCCACGGCAAAGCCGCCCTCGATGATCCGGGTTTTCAGCGACTCGTAGACCTGCTGGCGCAAGTCGGCGACGCGGATGATCGGTTTCTTCATGGCTGCCCTCTGACAGAGACGAATCGCCCCCGGCCAGAAGGCGACAGATTCGCGTGGTCTTCAAGCCTGTCCCCGCGTATTTTGCATACGCTGCGCCGCCGATCCAAAGTTTTCCGGTATGGCTTGATACCAAAGACGATGGCGGGGAAAGGCCGGTAACGCCCCATTCTACGGCAAATATGCTGCATTGTTGGGCAAATTTTCCGGAATCGGAGGAAATCCCGGAAAAAGCTATGTGGCGGATTCCACGAAACCTCTTGAACGGCGATTTGTAACGTATACGCTATACGCAACTGAACGACAGCGAGGACATTATGACTCAGCCAGCCAGATTGCATGATAGCTATCCCGAACTGGGAACCGGCACGATTGCGGTAGCGCCCTATATCGACCCCGCCTATTATGAGCTTGAAAAGAAATACATTTTTAAGAAAACATGGCTGCATGTCGGCCGGGTGGAAGAGATCCCCAAGGTCGGCGACTATATCGTGCGCGACATCGCGGTCTGCGATTCCTCCATCGTCATCGCGCGGGACCGCAAAAAGGGTATCCACGCGTTCCACAACGTCTGCTCGCACCGGCTGAACAAGATCGCCTATGAACCGGCGGGCAACACGCGCAAGTTCTTTTGCAAGTTCCACGGCTGGGCCTATGACCTGGACGGCAGCCTGGCGGGCGTGCCGGATGAAAAGTCGTTCATGGGCAACTTCGACAAGAAGTGCTTTGGCCTGACCCCGGTGTCGGTCGACACCTGGAACGGTTTCATCTTCATCAACCTGGACCAGAACCCGGCGCAGACGCTGAAACAGTTCATGGAGCCGGTCTATTCCGGCTTTGAATCCTATCCGTTCGAAAAGTTCACGGCCTGCTACGCCTGGAACTCGGTGGTGGACTGCAACTGGAAGGTGGCGCTGGACGCGTTTCAGGAAACCTATCACGTCAGCTATGTCCACGGCCGGTCCATCGCCTATGCCCTGCTGAAGGACGAGGACGGCAACCCCCATCCGATCGACGGCATCTGCGGCACCCATCACCGCCGCCTGTCGATCGCGGGCGACCCCGATACTGTCTATGGCAACCCGCAGGCAGCGACGCAGGCGGCCGAAAAGGATGTGGGCGTCAACCAGACCGGCCACCGCATCGCCGCCAAGGCGCTGAAGGTGGCGCAGGGCGGAACCGTGCTGGACTTTTCCGACATGAAGCTGCCCGAGGCGCTGAACTGGACCAAGCACCCCAGCTGGGCCTTCGACATCAACGTGGTCTTCCCGGACTTTTACCTGTCCTGCCGACCGAACTACTTCCAGGCCTACAACTTCCGCCCGATCAGCCATAACAAGACGCTGTTCGAGGCGCGGGTCTACTACCCCGAGATGAAAACGGCGGGCGGCCGGTTCTATCAGGAATACATGAAGACCGCGCTGCGCGACGTGCTGCTGGAGGATCTGTCGACGCTGGAAACCACCCAGCAGGCGGCGGGAACCGGCGCCAAGCAGGAAATGGTCATTCAGGATTTCGAGCTGATGGTGCGCCATCAGGCCGTGGTCGTCGACCGGATGATCGAAGAAGGGCTGCGCCGCGACGGCCAGCTTCAGGCCGCGGAGTGAATGCCATGACGAAACTGCCTGCCGAATTTTCCCATCTGGAATCGTGGTCCGCCTGGTGCCTTGCTACCGAGACCGAGCGCAACCGCCGCCGCGTCAGCCTGGGGTTCGAGGAGATCAGCGCCTTTGCCGATGCGATGCTGCCCGATGTGGAACGGGTCTGCGACTGGATCGACACCCACAAGGCCGGGGACGGCACCTATGACGAAAAGACGCTGAACCTGTTCAACATGCTGCTGTCGCTGGCCGAGGTGGCGCCCGCCATCGAATCCTATGACCCCGAGGTGGTGGTGGTCGACGGCTATGACACCGCGCTTTTCGTCGCCGACGAAAAGCACAAGCTGCGTCCCGCGATCTGAGGTCCGCGCCATGAAATGCCAGCGGTTCTCGTTCGTGTCGGACCTGCGCGAGGTGGTTCCTGACGGGCTTTACATGCAAGCGGTGGTGGGCGAGGCGCTGAGCGTCGGGGTGGTAAACTTTCGCCTGCCCGGCGGGCCGGGGATCGCCGCCAAGGCCCATTCCCATGGCGAGGAGGCGTCGCTGCAAATCCGGGGGGGCTGCACCGTCAATCTGGGCGACGATCCCGCCCGCCCCGAGGGCGCGGTGGAGCTGGAGGAGGGCGTGCTGATGCTGATGCCCGCCGATCATCCGCATTCCGGCATCAACCGCTATGACGCGGCGGGTCAGTGCCTGCGACTGAACGTGGTGACGCCACCGCGTGCCGAATTCGGCAACCGGGGGGCCGCGCAGACCTTTTATCCCGCCGATGCGGCACAGGGGGGGCGGTGATGGCGCTGGATCATTGCACGGTCGAGGCGACGGGCCTTGGCGCAGGCCCGTTCCAGAGCGCAGGGTGCGATCTGGACGTGGCAATGACACGGGATGCGGCCGATCTGCCGCAGACCGGCGCCGAACAGATGGTCGCGCTGCTGGAAGGCCGCGCCCGGCTGGACTGCTCCGGCGAAAGCCACGAACTGTCGGCGGGCGAGGGCATCCTGATACCCGCGGGGTTGACCTGCCGCTGGCAGGTGCTGGAGCAGCCTGCGCTGTTCTACCGGGTGGCGGCCCGATGAATGCCCGCGCCCCCCTTGCGGCCGAGGATCTGGCGCAACGGCTGGCGCGGGTCGAGGCGCGCGCCGCCATCGCCGATCTGATGCAGGATTATGCCGACGCGGCCGACCGGAAATATACCGCGTTGCGGGAAAAGGCCCCGGCGGACGAAATCGCCGCCGCCGCGCAGGCGCAGGCCGCCTGCTTTACCCCGGATGCCGTCTGGTCTGGTGGCGGCTTTGGCGGCGATCTGGTCGGGCGCGGGACGATTGCCGAATTCTTCACGCGCAGCCCCTGGGTCTTTACCGCGCATCACTACGGGTCGATGGCGGTGCGCTTTGCCAGCGACGAACAGGCCGATGTCCGCTGGCGACTGATCGAACTGGGCATCCCCGACGGGGGGGGCCGGGTGCTTTTGATGACCGGGGCGATCGCGCAGGACTGCCAACTGACCCCGGATGGCTGGCGTATCGCGCGAATGCGCTTTGACCGACTTCACGCCGTGGAACTGGCGGACGATCCCGCCGCGCTCCGCTGCCTCATCCCCGCAGGAGAAAGCTTGTGACAGCCACGATCCAGAGCCTGACGGCGAAAGGTCCAGCGATCATCCCCCATGCCCCGGCCGCCGCGCGCTGCGCCGGTCCGGGGACAATCGCCGAATGCCTGTGCCCCATCGTGTCGAACGACGCGGTGAACGGGGAATACCGGCTGATGATGGTGCAGGCCAACGAGATCGCGCTGTCCGCCGTGCCGGGACAGTTCTTCCACCTGCTCTGCCCGGCGTCCGAGGCCGGGCACCCCTTTCTGCGCCGCCCGATGAGCATCTATCGCATCGACCGGCAGGCCGGCCAGATCGGCTTTCTCTACAAGGTCGAGGGCAAGGGCACCCAGGGTCTCGCCACCCTGCGGCGGGGCGAGGTTCTGAATGCGCTCGGGCCTTTGGGGCGCGGCTTCCGGCTGCCCGAAGGCACGCGCCATGTGCTGATGGTGGCGCGCGGCGTGGGTCTGGCGACGCTGGCGCCGCTGGCCGGGATGGCGCAGGCGCAGGGCGCACGGGCGACCGCCTGGCTCAGCGCGCGGCACCCCGACCTGTCAATGTCGCGCGACGAGCTGGAGGCGGCGGGGGCCGAGGTGATCGAGGTCACGGATACCGATGGCGGATCGGACCCGGCGCGGATGCGCGCGGCGATGGCCGAACGCCACGCGGCAGACCCGTTCGACTTTGCCGCGACCTGCGGGTCGAACCGACTGTTCCATCTGGTGCAGGGGTTGTGCCGCGACTGGGGCATTCCCGGCCAGACCGCGCTGGAGGCGCGGATGGGATGCGGCACCGGCATGTGCTATGCCTGCGTGGTGCCAGTGAACGATGCCGACGGGGGCGAAAGCTATAGCCGTGTCTGCTGGGACGGCCCCGTCTTTTCCATGACGGAGGCAAAGGGATGGTAGATCTTTCCGTATCCATCGGTGCGCTCACGCTGCCCAATCCGGTCATGCCCGGTTCGGGCACCATGGCCGAGGGGCTGGCCCAGATCATCGACCTTGGCCGACTTGGGGCCATCGTGCTGAAAACCATCACGCCCGACATCCGGCAGGGCACCCTGCCGCCGCGCGTGGCGGAATTTGCCGATGCGACGCTGTTTTCCATCGGCATTCCGTCCAAGGGGCCGGACTATCTGTTGCAGCACACCCTGCCACAATATCAGGGGTATGGGGTGCCGGTCGTGGCCTCGGTCTCGGCCGACACGGCCGAGGATTTCGGGCGGCTGGCGGCCTATATCTCCGCCCCCTCGGTCGCGGCGATCGAGGCCAATATCTCCTGCCCCAACCTGCGCGCGCATGGCAAGGCCTTCGGCATGGACCCCCTGGCCACGGCCGAGGTGATCCGCGCGATGAAGGCGGCGACCGACAAGCCGGTCTGGGCCAAGCTGACGCCGAACGTCGGCGACATCGCGGCCATGGCGCGGGCGGCCGAAGATGCCGGCGCCGATGCCATCGTCACCGGCAATGCCCTGCTGGGCATGGCCGTGGATGCCGAGGCGATGAAACCCCGGCTGGGCAATGTCATCGGCGG
>JASGFG010000094.1:0-12947 GCA_047605605.1 Paracoccaceae bacterium
GTCATGTGGCTGGTCTTCGGCCGCAGGCTGATGTCGCGCAGTGCCTGGCGCGAATGGCTGCGCACGCCCGGTTTTCGTGCGGGGTTTCTGACGATCCTGACCTTCACCTCGATCACCCACGCGTTCCAGAATGCGCGATACTATTTCTTTTACCTGCCGATGTTCACCGGCATCGGGGGAAATCGTGCGAATTCGATCCTGCTGGTGGTCAGTGTGCCGATCACCTGCATCATGACCATCTTCTACAAGCTGATCCTGGGGATGTAGCGCCTTAGGGGTGCAGATGGCCCGCGAATTCGGCCACCACCTGTTCATAGACGGCGCGCTTGAAGGGGACGATGCCCGCCACCATCTCGTCGGCGCCGATCCAGCGCCAGTGCGAGAATTCGGGGTGTTCGGTGGCGATCCTGATCCGCGAGTCATCGCCCAGAAAGCGGAACAGGAACCATTTCTGCTTTTGCCCCCGGTATTTCCCCTTCCAGACCTTGCCCAGCAGATCTGGCGGCAGGTCGTATGTCACCCAGTCCCTGGTCTTGGCAACGAATTCCACCAGATCGGCGGTGACGCCGGTTTCCTCCCACAACTCGCGCAGGGCGGCGGCGCGGGGCTTTTCGCCCTCGTCGATGCCCCCCTGCGGCATCTGCCAGGCGGGGGTGGGGTTGTCCAGCCGCTGGCCCGCAAAGATCAGACCCTGCGCATTGGTCAGGACCACGCCCACACAGGGACGATAGGGCAGGGTTTCGGGGTCGATCATGGCGGGCCTTTCCGAACCTGCGGGTCCGGCGCGCAAGGCCCCGGACCCGTCTGGATATTCACCGGCGGGGGATCACTTCTCCTGGGCGACGGTCGCAAGGCCTTTCAGGATGTCGACGGCATAGGCCAGCTGATAATCCTCGTCGCGCAGCTTGGCGGCCTCTTCGATATGGGCGCGTTCCTCTTCCAGCTGCTTGCGTTCATCCTCGGTCATCGAATCGTTCGACAGGATGCCGCGCAGGTCGGCCTCGGACCGGGTCTTGGGGGCAGGCGTCTCGGGCGTGGCGGCGGCATCCTTGTTCGGGTCGACCTTGGGCTGGTTGACCACGATGTCGGGCATGACGCCAAGCGCCTGGATCGACCGGCCCGACGGCGTGTAATACCGCGCCGTCGTCAGCCGCATCGCGCCTTCGCCCCGCAGCGGGATGACCGTCTGGACCGAGCCCTTGCCAAAGCTTTTCGTGCCGACAAGGATCGCGCGGTGATGGTCCTGCAAGGCGCCCGACACGATCTCGGAGGCCGAGGCAGACCCGCCGTTGATCAGCACCACCATCGGCTTGCCGTTCACCAGATCGCCGGGCGTGGCGTTGAATCGCTCGCCGTCCTGCGGGTTGCGGCCGCGGGTCGACACGATCTCGCCCTTGTCGAGAAAGGCGTCGGACACCTTGATCGCCTGGTTCAGCAGGCCGCCGGGGTTGTTGCGCAGGTCGATCACGACGCCGTTGATCTTGTCCAGCCCGCCGGCCTCGTCCACAACCTTTTTCAGTTCCGTTTCAAGGCCCGGATAGGTCTGGTCGTTGAAGGTGGTGATGCGCAGCACGGCGGTGTCGCCGACAAGGCGGCCCTTGACGGCCACCAGCTTGATCGTGTCGCGGATCAGGGACACGTCAAACGGTTCGTCCTTGCCCTTGCGCACGATGGTGATGACGATTTCCGATCCGACCGGGCCGCGCATCTTGTCGACGGCCTGGTCCAGCGTCAGGCCCAGCACGGATTCGCCGTTCACATGGGTGATGTAGTCGCCCGCCTCGATCCCGGCCTTGTCGGCGGGGGTGCCGTCCATGGGCGAGACGACCTTGATCGCGCCTTCTTCCTGCGTGACCTCAATGCCCAGGCCGCCGAATTCGCCGCGGGTCTGCACCTGCATGTCGTCGAAATCATCGGCGGCCATATAGCTGGAATGCGGGTCCAGCGAGGACAGCATCCCGTTGATCGCCGCCTCGATCAGCTTCTGGCTGTCGACGGGTTCGACATACTGGTTGCGGATACGCTCGAATATGTCGCCGAACAGGTCGAGCTGTTCGTAGACCGAGGTTTTCTTGACCGCTTCCTGCGCCAGCAGCGGCCCGGCCACCTGCGTGGTCAGCAGAACGCCCGCCACCGTGCCGCCCAAGGCGGCCATTGCGAATTTCTTCATGCCGTTCTCATCCCGTCGTTGCGGCGAACCATTCGGTCGGGTCCACCGGCTGGGCCCCCAGCCTCAGTTCCAAATAAAGCGTCTCCGTGCCCGAAGCGCCAGTGTCATCCTGTCCTTCGGCCAGCAGGCCTGCCGCCGTCGCCTCGCCCCCCGGCATCAGGCCGAGCGGCGCGCCCGGCGTCACCACCTCGCCCACCTCGCCATAGACGGTCCCGAGACCTGCGAGAATGAGAAGATAGCCGCCCCCCGGCTCGAGGACCATCACATTTCCGTAGTCGAGCAGCGGCCCGCGATAGCGGATCGTCGCCGCGACAGGCGCCGTCACCAGCGCCGCGGGCCGGGTGGCCAGAACCATGCCCGGTCGGCGCACGCCTGCGGCGTCGGCCTCGTCCGGTCGGCGGATCAGCGTGCCCAGCACCGGCAGCGGCAGGCGCCCCATCTGCGCGGCGAATCCGGTCGTGTCCCGCTCGCCCGTGGAGAGGCCCGCGGCGAAAGCCTCCAGCGTGTCGGCGCTTTCCAGCAGGGCCTTCATCGCCTCGGGGTCTTCGGTGAACCGGCGGGGCAGTTCGGTGCGCTCCGATATCGCCTGGCTCAGCGCCGAACGGGCGGTCTGCGCCATCTGGAGGCCCTTCAGCAGCGTCTCGCCCGCCGCGGCCTGAAGGGTGCGCAGGTCGCGCAATTCGGCGAGTTCCGATTTCAGCACGTCCACCTCGGCCTGAACGGCAGGGGTGACATCGGCCAGCATGATGCCCGACCGGACGGTTCCCAGAGGCCCGTCGGGATGCAGCAGCAGCATCGGGCCGGGGTCCTGCTCCATCTGGCCCAGAATGCCCACCAGCTGCGCCACGCGGTCGCGCTTGGCGTTCATCTGCAAGGTCAGCGAGGTTTCCCGCAATTCCGCCTGGCGCAGCGCCTCTCTCATGGCGGCAAGACCGTTCTCATAGGCGCGGATGGTCCGGGTCAGGGCGGCCACCCGGTCGCGGGCGCCCTGCGCCTCCTGCAAGGCGGCGACGGCGGCCTGCAAATCCTCCGAGGCCCGCGCCGCCTGTTCGGCCACCGTCTGCGCCGAAACGGGCAGGGCCAGGCAGACCAGCAAGGCGGCGGCGCGCAGGATCATCGGGCGATCAGGCTTTGGCCCGACATCTCGGGCGGCAGGGGCAGGCCCATCAGCTCCAGAAGGGTGGGCGCCACATCGGCCAGCCGCCCGCCCGCCCGCAGGGTGACGCCGGGCGGGCCGCCGACCAGGATGACCGGCACCGGGTTCGTCGTATGCGCGGTATGGGGGCCGCCCGTCACCGGGTCGATCATCACCTCGCAATTGCCGTGGTCGGCGATGATCAGCATCGCCCCCCCGGCCTGTTCCAGCGCGGCGACGACGCGGGTCAGGCCGCGGTCCACCGCCTCGACCGCCTTGACCGCGGCGGGCAGGATGCCGGTGTGGCCCACCATGTCGGGGTTGGCATAGTTGGTCACGATCAGGTCATAGCCGTGCTGGATCGCCTGAACGAAATGGTCCGACACCTCGTCCGCCGACATTTCCGGTTGCAGGTCATAGGTCGCGACCTTGGGCGAGGGCGCCATATAGCGGTCCTCGCCCGGAAACGGTTCTTCCCGCCCGCCGTTCAGGAAAAAGGTGACATGCGGGTATTTCTCGGTTTCCGCCAGCCGGAACTGGGTCAGGCCTTGCGCGGCGACCCATTCGCCGATGGTATTGACCAGATCGCGCTTGGGGAATGCGGTGGTCAGAAAGGCGTTATGCTCGCCCGAATATTCCACCATCCCCAAGGCGGCTGCCCAAACCGGGCGCGGGCCGGTCGGATAGGCGTCGAAGCGCGGATCGCACAGGGCCGACAGGATTTCCCGCGCCCGGTCGGCACGGAAGTTCAGGCAGAACAGCCCGTCGCCGTCCCTGGCGCCGGTATAGGGGGCCAGGACGACTGGCTGGATGAACTCGTCCGTCTCGCCCCGGGCATAGGCATCGGCGACGGCCTTGACCGGATCGGTGTCCTGCGTGCCCTCGCCGCGCAGGATGGCGGCGGTGGCGCGGGCGACGCGTTCCCAGCGGTGGTCGCGGTCCATCGCCCAGTAGCGGCCGATGACCGTGGCCACATGCGCACCGGCGGGCAGGGCACCGGCCAGCTGGCGCATGAATCCTTCGGCCGAGGTGGGCGCCACGTCGCGCCCGTCGGTCACCGCATGGATGGCAACGGGCACGCCCGCGGCGGCGATGACCTGCACCGCGGCGATCAGATGGGCGATGTGCCCATGCACCCCGCCGTTCGACACCACCCCCATCAGATGCGCCGTCCCGCCCGACGCCTTCAGCCGGTCGACAAAGGCCAGAAGCGCCGCGTTCAGCGCAAAGCTGCCGTCCTCGACCGCCAGGTCGATGGCGCCCAGATCCATCGCCACCACCCGGCCCGCTCCGATGTTGGTGTGCCCGACCTCGGAATTGCCCATCTGCCCGCGCGGCAGGCCGACATCGGGGCCAAAGGTGGTCAGCGTGGAATGCGGGCAGGTCGCCCACAGCCGGTTGAAGGTCGGCACATCGGCCTGGGCGGGCGCGCTGGCGGCGGGGGTGTCGGAAATGCCCCAGCCGTCGAGGATGCACAGGACGACGGGTTTCGGTGCGGTCATGACGCGGCCCCTTGTGGCGGTTGGCCCCGGTTCTATCGCCCCCGCGGCGGCGCGGCAACGCGCCCCGGGCCGGGGCACAAAAATCTTTGAAGATTTTTGACCGGACCTTTTGAAAGGTCCGGGGCGGAGTTTTTGAAAACTCCGCCTGTCACTCCGGCGCCTGTCACCCCGCCATCCGCTTGATGGCCGCGACATGACCCGCTTCGGCCGCCAGCACATCGGCACACAGCGTCCGCGCCGTGTCCATCAGCGCGGCGGGTTCGGCCAGACGGTCGATCAGGCCCCAGTCCCGCGCCTCGTCCGCCGCGACCCGGACGCCCGCCATCAGGATCATCTTGGCCCGCGCAGGGCCGACCAGCGTGACCAGACGGCCCGGATCGGCGGGCTGCGGCAGAAAGCCCAGCTTCATCACCGGGTAGAACACCTTGGCATCCGGCACCGAAATCCGCAGGTCGCAGGCCAGCGCCATTCCCATCGCCCCCCCGGCCAGCGTGCCGTTCATCGCGCAGACGGTCAGAAAGGGCGACCCCGCCACCCGGTCCGACAGCTGGGTCCAGATCGGATCGGTGGCCAGCCCCGCCCGCGCCTCGTCCAGATCGGCCCCGGCGGAAAACACCTTGCCCGCCCCGGTCAGGATCAGCGCCTTGGCGCCTTCGCGCGCGGCCGCGGCAAAGACCCCTTCAAGCTCCACCAGCATGGCGCGGGTCAGCGAATTGGCCTTTTCCGGCCGGTTCAGCGTCACGGTCCACAGCGCCCCGTCGCGCGCGACGCCGATCATTGGATCAGCCCCGCGGCGCGGCGGATGCCCTCGTCGCGCAGCCGCACCTCCTGCCCCAGCCAGTCGTCGCCGCCGGGACCGGCCAGCCACAGCAGCGCCCGCGCGGGCCAGTCGGGCGGGATGTGCACCTCGGGGTCCAGCTGGCTGACCGGGTTGATGCCGCTGGCCTTGATCCTGACCTGCATGTCGGTGCGCACCGTGCCGGGCGACAGGCCGATGGCGCGGATGCCGTTGGCCCCTTCCTCCAGATGCAGCGACCGGGTCAGCATCGCCGCCCCGGCCTTGGCGGCGCAATAGGCGCTCCACCCCTCATAGGCGCTGGAGGCGGCGCCCGAGGAGACCGTCAGGATCGTGCCCGCCCCTTGCGCCCGCATCACCGGGATCGCGGCGCGCATTCCGTGAAAGACGCCCTTCAGGTTGATGTCGATGGAGCGGCCCCAATCCTGGGCGTCGGCATCGGCCAGGGGCGCGATGGGGTCGATCACGCCCGCATTGTTGACCAGCACGTCCAGCCGCCCCCAGGTTGCCGCCACATGGCCGATGGCCGCCCGCATCGCGGGCCAGTCGGCCACGTCGCAGGGCAGGGCGATACCGCCCACCTCGTCCGCCAAGGCGGCGATGGCATCCGCCCCGCGCGCCAGCAGCGCCACCCTTGCCCCGGCCGCGGCGAAAACCCGTGCCGCCGCGGCACCGATCCCGGCGCTGGCCCCCGTGATGACGACCACCCTGTCCTGCATCCCCGTCCCTCCTTGTCCGATGACGACGGCTTAGCCTTTTCCGTCGCCCGGCGGAATCCCTTGACCACCCGCCCGCGCGGGCCAACTATGTCGCGGCCTATATTTGCATCAGGAGCGTTTCGTTATGAGGCACTGGAAACTGGCGGGTTCGACCGCCATGCTCGCCCTTATCGCCGGTGGCTCGGCCTGGGCGGATGTCACACCCGAGCAGGTGTGGCAGAACTGGCAGGAGATGTCGAAGTCCTACGGCCAGACGCTGACCGCCGCCAGCACCGAGCGGCAGGGCGATACGCTGGTCGTGCAGGGGCTGGAACTGCGCGCCGAACAGCCCGAGATCAAGGCTTCGGGCAAGATCGACAAGGTGAACTTCCGCGACAAGGGCGATGGCACGGTGGAAATCACCATGTCCGACAGCTATCCCCTGACGATTGAGTTCCTGAAGGAAGGCAAGCAGGAGGCGACGGCCCATCTTCAGGTATCGGCGCCCGGCCTGATAATGACCGCCGCCGGAACCACCGATGAAACCAGCTATGACTTCAATGCGCCGAATGCCGCGGTGACGTTGCAATCCATCGACAGCGAGGATGCGGCCGCCAAGACCGCGACCTTCGACATGGCGATGACGGGGCTGAGCGGGAAGTATCTTGTCGGCCCCGGCACCGGCGAAGGCAAGATGGTGCAGTCCAGCGTCAGCGCCGACCAGCTTTCGCTTCAGGGCGGCGCGCAGGCCCCCGATGGGAAGTTCGCGCTGACCGCCACGGTTGCGCAGCTGAGCGGATCGTCCTCGGGCAATTTCCTGGGTGCGGCGGCCATGGCCGATCCGGGCGCGGCGTTGCGGGCCGGGTTCGCGGTGGATGGCACCTTCTCCTATGGCGCGACGAAGTTCGACATGGATGTCGAGGACAAGGGCAAGCCCGCCAAGATCGCAGGCAGTGCCACCGGCGGCGATTTCAACGTCGCGATGGACAAGGGCCGCCTGGTCTATGGCGGTGGCGGCAAGGGCGTGAACATGTCGATCACCAGCGCCGAGATCCCGTTCCCGATCAACGTCGCCTATTCCGAAGGGGCCTTCAACCTGCTGATGCCGGTCAGCAAGACCGATGCGCCCGCCGATTTCGCCTTTCTGACGAAACTGGTCGATCTGACCGTCTCGGAAGAGATCTGGGCGCTGATCGACCCCGGCAAGACCCTGCCGCGCGATCCGGCGACCGTGATCATCGACACCAAGGGCACCGCGACCCTTTCCGCCGACCTGATGGACGAGGCGGCGATGAAGGCCCTTGGCGATGCCCCTCCGGGCGAGTTGCATTCGCTGGACATCAACGCGCTTCAGGCCAGTATCGCCGGGGCCCAGCTGAACGGGACCGGCGCGCTGACCTTCGACAACAGCGACAAGGTGACCTTCGGCGGCGCGCCCGCGCCCACCGGCAAGGTGGATCTGAAGCTGACGGGCGGCAACGGCCTTCTGGACAAGCTTGTGGCGCTGGGCCTTGTGCCGCAGGATACGGCGATGCAGGTGCGGATGATGACCGCCATGTTCTCCAAGCCCGGCGCGGGCGCGGACGAGCTGACCTCGGAGATCGAGTTCAAGGACAAGGGGTTCTTCGTCAACGGCCAGCGGTTGCAGTAACCTCTGCGCCAGACCGGATCGGGGGCGGCGGTTTCCGCCGCCCTTTCGCTTGCCCCGGCGGACCCTTCCGGGCCATATGGGGCGGAATGATCCTGACGGAAAAGACCCCATGACCGCATCGCTCGACACCCTGACGCACCGCCTGCTGGACGAGGCGAAAAAGGCCGGGGCCGAGGCGGCGGATGCCCTGGCTGTGCAGGGCGCCTCCATCGGGATCGACCTGCGCGACGGCAGGCTGGAACAGGCCGAACGGTCCGAGGCGATCGAGGTCGGCCTGCGCGTGCTGATCGGCGGGCGGCAGGCCTGCGTTTCGGCATCGGATGTGTCGGCGGCCACGCTGGCGCGGCTGGCCGAACGCGCCGTCGCCATGGCGCGCGAGGCGCCGGCCGATCCCTATGCCGGGCTGGCGGACCCCGGCCAGATCGCCCGCGGCTGGGACATCGCCGCGCTGGACCTGTGCGACCCGTCGCCCGAACCCCCCGCGGCCGCGCTGGAGGAGGATGCCCGCCGGGCCGAGGCTGCGGCGATGGCCGCCACCGGCATCCGCCAGGTCGAGGCCGCGGCCGGATACGGGCTGCGCCGGATGCATTTGGCGGCGACCAACGGTTTTTCGGGGGGCTATGCCCGCACCTCGCGCTCGGTTTCCGCGGTGGCCTTCGTGGGCGAGGGCACGGGGATGGAGCGGGACTATGCCGGCGAATCCCGCATCTATCAGTCCGACCTTCCCGCGCCCGAAGACGTGGGCCGTCTGGCCGCCGAACGCGCGCTGGCCCGGCTGGGCGCGGTCAAACCCGCGACCGGGCGCTATCCGGTGCTGTTCGACGAACGCATCGCCTCTTCGCTGATCGGGCATCTGCTGGGCGCGGCGAACGGCGCGGCGGTGGCGCGCGGCGCGTCCTGGCTGCGCGATGCGCTTGGACGCCAGGTGCTGCCCGCGGGCCTTTCGGTGATCGAGGAGCCGCACCGCCCGCGCATCGGCGGCTCGCGCCCCTTCGATGGCGAGGGGCTGCCGACCGCCCGGCGCGAGATCGTGAAGGACGGGGTGCTGACCGGCTGGACGCTGGATCTGGCCACCGGGCGGCAGTTGGGGATGGCGTCCACCGCCAATGCCTCGCGCGGGACGACGGCGCCGCCTTCTCCTTCGGTGTCGAACATCGACCTGACGCCCGGCACGGCCAGCCGGGACGATCTGATCGGGCAGATGGGCACCGGGCTGCTGGTCACATCGCTGATCGGGTCGACCATTTCGGCCACCACGGGGGATTATTCGCGCGGCGCCTCGGGTTTCTGGGTGGAGGGCGGGCAGATCCGCCATCCGGTCAACGAATGCACCATCGCCGGGAACCTGCGCGATTTCCTGCTGCGGATCACGCCCGCGAACGATGCGCGGCCGCATCTGTCGATGCGGGTTCCCAGCCTTCTGGTCGAGGGGCTGACCCTTGCCGGCGCATGACCTCGCCCTGCTGACCGACGCCGCCCGCGCCGCGGGGGAAATCGCCCTGCGGTTCTGGAAGCAGACGCCCAAGGTCTGGGAAAAGGGCGCCGATGGCCCGGTGACCGAGGCCGACATCGCCGTGAACGAGATGCTGGCCGATACCCTGCGCGGCGCGCGTCCCGACTATGGCTGGCTGTCCGAGGAAACGCCGGACGACCCCGCCCGCCTGTCGGCGGACCGGGTGTTCATCGTCGATCCCATCGACGGAACCCGCGCCTTCATCGCCGGAGAGGAGACATTCGCCCATTCCCTTGCCGTGGCCGAGGGCGGGCGGGTGACGGCGGCGGCGGTCTATCTTCCGGCGCTGGACCGGCTTTACACCGCCTGCCTGACCTGCCCGGCGATGCGCGACGGTGCCCCCATCGCCCCCAGCACCCGCGATCAGATCGACGGCGCCTCGGTTCTGCTGACGCAACCGGCGCTCGGGGCCGAGCTTTGGCCGGGGGGCGTGCCGCAGGTCAGGCGTGCCTTCCGCGCCTCGCTGGCCTATCGCATGTGCCTGGTGGCCGAGGGCCGGCATGATGCGATGGTGACATTCCGCCCGACATGGGAATGGGACGCCGCGGCCGGCAGCCTGATCTGCGCCCGCGCCGGGGCGGTGGTGACGGATCGCGACGGGGTGCCACTGGCCTTCAACCGGCCGGTGCCGCAGGTGCCGGGGCTGATCGTGGCGGGGGCAGGGATGCACGCGGGGCTGATGGCCCGTCGCCATGGCTGATATCCCCCGCAGCCGACGCACCTTGGTGCGCCAGAAAACCGTCCTTCCCCCTTCGTCCTGGCGCAGATACCCTGCGGGCGGGTCTGGAGGGGTGCAAAACCCCTTCAGCGCCGGGGCCGCGCACATGCTTTCCTGACATGCCGCGCCGTCGCGGCCCGCCGCGCCTGCCGCCCAGACCGAGGAAGAAGATGGAACCGCGCCTGACCACCGGCCTTTGGGTCTCTGCCTACCTGCACCGGCTGGAGCAGGCGATGATCCCCGCCTATGTCACCGCGCGCGGCGACAAGACGGCCGGGGCGGTGGTGGTCAAGGTGGCGACGCTGGACGGCGCGGCCCGCGCCTGGGAACGCTCGGTCGACCTGATGACCGGCGGGCGACGGTGGGTCATCCTGGCCGAAGGCGAAGAGGGTGCGGTCGATGCGGTCCTGTCCCGCAGCCGGTCGCGCGACCCCGACCTGTGGGTGATCGAGCTGGAGGACCGGCAGGGCCGCACCCTGCTGGACGAACCGGGACTTGCCGATTGACCCGCACCGGCCGATAGTCGCGCCATGGAATGGCGGGACGAAGGGGCGCTGATCGCGGTTCGCCCGCATGGCGAAAGCAGCGCCATCATCGAGGTGTTCACCGCGGCCCACGGGCGGCACGCGGGGGTGGTGCGGGGCGGCGCGTCGCGCCGGATGGCGCCGCTGTTGCAGCCGGGGGCGCAGCTTGATGTCACCTGGCGCGCGCGGCTCGACGACCATATCGGCGCTTTCACGGTGGAACCCTTGCGGTCGCGCGCGGGCCTCATGCAGGACCGCAGGGCGCTGGCCGCGCTGACCTCGATCTGTGCGCTGCTGCACCTTGCTTTGCCCGAGCGCGAGGCCCATGCGGGTCTTTTCCGCGCCTCGGTCGGCCTTATGGACCTGCTGGGCGGCGCGGGGTGGGAGGCGGCCTATCTGCGGTGGGAACTGCTGCTGCTGGAGGAGGTCGGCTTTGGCCTGGACCTGACGCGCTGCGCCGTGACCGGCGCGCGCGAGGGGCTGGAATTCGTCAGCCCCCGCACCGGCCGCGCCGTCAGCCGGGCAGGGGCGGGGGACTGGGCCGACCGGCTGCTGCCGCTGCCGGCCTGCCTGATGGGGCAGGGCCCGTCCAGTCCCGCGGAACTGGCGCAGGGGCTGGCCCTGACCGGGCATTTCCTGGAACGCGAACTGGCAGGCGCGCTGCACGGCCGCCCCTTGCCCCCGGCGCGGCAGCGGCTGGCCGACCTGCTGGCGCGCGAGGAGCGGTGAGCGGCGACTCGCGCGTGTCCAGCGACGCGATGCGTCCCGTCGCGGGCAGGGTCACGGACCGACACCGAAAACTTGCCGCGCGTCGATGCCGAGGCGGATCACGGGCGGCGCTTGGACACCGCCCAGCCCAAGGCCTTTCGGCCAACTCAACCGCCCCATCCCAACCGCGACGGGAAATGTCGCGGATAGCCCAGCAAACGGGCAACCGCGATGCGACCAAGGTGGGAAAACAGGCGTGCCATGACCTTGCGTTACATTCCCGTCCATCTCCGCTTTGCCGGAACGCCCAAGATCCAGCATTTCGCCCTGCTGGCCGGGCTGGAGGCGTCGGTGCGCGGCACGCTGGTTTCGGCCATGCCGCTGGTCGTCTATGAAACGCTGGGCAGCGCGGGCGCGACCAGCCGCACCTATTTCATCGTCGGCGTGTTGTCCTTCATCTGCGGGCTGATGGTGCCATGGGCCACGCGGTTCCTGCCGCGCCGCTGGATGTATACGGCGGGGGCCAGCCTGTTCGTGGCGGGGATGGCGCTGTCGATCATCGGCACGCCGCTGTCGGTTTCGCTGGGGCTGATGTGCAATGCCGCGGCGACGGCGACGGTCTTCGTCTGCTTCAACGCCTATGTGCTGGACTATGTGCCGCGGGCCGAACTGGGGCGCGGGCAATCCATGCAGATGCTTTACGCGGCCACCCCCTGGGCGGTCGGCCCGGTGCTGGGCGTCTGGCTGCGCGATCTCTGGCCGCCGCTGCCGTTTGTGGTGGCGGGCTGTTTCGCGCTGGCGCTGATCGCGGTGTTCTGGGTGCTGCGCCTGGGCAACGGCAAGCAGATCGCACGGGCGCGCGGGCCGGCCCCCAATCCGCTGGCCTATCTGGGCCGGTTCTTTCGCCAGCCCCGGCTGATCGCGGGCTGGATGTTCGCGGTGATCCGGTCCTGCGGGTGGTGGGTCTATGTCGTCTATCTGCCGATCTTCTGCATCGAGGCGGGCCTGGGCGACAAGGTGGCCGGGGTGGCGCTGTCGGCGTCGAATGCCCTGCT
This sequence comes from Paracoccaceae bacterium, assembly GCA_047605605.1. Lineage (GTDB taxonomy): Bacteria > Pseudomonadota > Alphaproteobacteria > Rhodobacterales > Rhodobacteraceae > JAATGA01. The sequence goes on from JASGFG010000094.1 coordinate 12,471, forward strand.
GTTCATCACGCCCTGGATTCTGCGCCGCTGCCGGGCGGGCGGGGTCCGCTGGGCGGTACGCGGGGCGTTCTTTGCCGCTGCGGGCTGCTTTGCCCTTTCGGGTCTGGCGGCGGGGATTCCCTGGCTCACCGTTGCCGCGATGATGGCGGGGTCGTTCTTTCTGGTCACGCTGGACGTGGTGGGCGGCCTGCCCTTCCTGATGGCCGTCAAGCCGTCAGAGCGGACCGAGATGTCGGCCGTCTATTCCAGCTTTCGCGACGTGTCGGGGATCGCCACGCCGGGGGTGGCCTGGCTGGTGCTGCTGGTCGCGCCGCTGCCTGCGGTCTTTGTGGTCTGCGGCGTGGCGCTGGCCGGGGCGGCGACGGTGGCGGCGCGGCTGCACCCCCGGCTGGGCGAGCCGCGCCCGTCGCGCGGGGGACGTGTGGCGGCCGGTGGGGGGGGGCGCGACAGGGCGCTCTCAACGGCTATTCGGCGGCC
>JASGFG010000095.1:0-12471 GCA_047605605.1 Paracoccaceae bacterium
CTGATCCCCGTTGACGCCAGCCCTGCCGCCGCGCAAGGCTGGCGCCCATGTTTCCGATCCGCGACCACAACCCTTCGGGCAGCACGCCCTATGTCACCTGGGCGCTGATCGCGGCCAATGTGGCGGTATTCCTGGCCTATTGGCTGGTCCTGCCGACGGAACGGGATCTGAACATCTTCTTCTGGACCTGGGGCCTCGTGCCCGACAAGGTGCTGCACGGGCAGGGCTATGCGGGCTTCCTGACCTCGATGTTCCTGCATGGCGGCTGGATGCACCTGATCGGCAACATGTTGTTCCTGTGGATCTTCGGTGATAACCTCGAGGATCTGATGGGCCATGTCGGCTTCCTGGTCTTCTACCTCGCCTGCGGGCTGGCGGCGGCGGGGATGCAGTTCGCCGCCGACCCGGATTCGCAGCTGCCGATGGTCGGCGCCTCGGGTGCCATCGCCGGGGTGATGGGGGGCTATCTGCTGCTGTTCCCGCGCGCCAAGGTCGATCTGCTGATCATCATCGTGGTTTTCTTCCGCGTCTTCACCGTCCCGGCCTGGACCATGCTGGCGCTGTGGTTCGGCATCCAGATCTTCAACGGGCTGGCGACCGACCCCGAACTGGGGGGCGTGGCACATTGGGCCCATGCGGGCGGCTTCATCGCCGGGATCGTGCTGGCGCTGCCGGTCTGGCTGCGGCGCGGCGGGGGCGGGTTCTGGCAGGCCAATGCGGGGAAACCGCCGCATCCCGCCGCGGTCTATGCGCCGACGCGCATCCCGCGGGTGCGGCGCTAAAGGAATCGGTGCGCGACGCCCTGAACGGGCGCACTCTTTCCCGGCATCCCTGCAAGGAGGAACAGCGTGCGCCATTTTCTGAAAACCGTCCTGTCCTGCCTGTTGCTGGCCGCGCCCGTCGCAGCCCAGCAGGTCGAGCCGCGTGTGATGGTGCCGGAACGGCCGGGCGGCGTGGTCGCCGCGGGCTGCTATCGCGCAGACCGTAACCTTTACGGCCCCTATCGGCTGCAATTCTGCCTGCAATCGCCGCGCGGCACCTATACCGTCACCGGACAAGGGGCCGCCTGCCGCGGTCGGGCGAACTATACCGTCAGCGGGACGACCATCCGCGTCCGGCTGGAACGGTCCAGTTGCGGAAACGGCCAAGCCTGGACGGCGGCCACCATCAGCTGCCGCCCGCAACGCCTGATGGATGTCATCCTGGGAGAGATCTTCGGCCGGTCGGTCAACCAGAGCGGCCGCGTCATGGTGCCAGATACGCCCGCGGTCAGGACGATGCGCTGCACCTACAACCCCGACCACCCGGGAAGCCCGAACCAGGGCTTCACCGCCAACCGGCTGTAAGCGATCAATCGCCGCGGATGATCTTGCGGAACGGCTCGAACATCTGGTCGTTCGCGGCGATGACCGATCCCTTGATCAAGGGATCGTCGCCTTCGCGGATGGCCGAGACCATGCCGCCTGCCTCTTTCACCAGAAGGATGCCGGCGGCGATGTCCCAGGCGCTCAACTCGCGTTCCCAATAGCCCTCGTAGCGGCCGGCCGCCACATAGGCCAGATCCAGCGAGGCCGCGCCCCAGCGGCGCACGCCCGCGCAGGTGGGCATCAGGTTGCCCAGATCCTTCAGCGTGGCGGGCAGGGTCTTTTTGGCGGCAAAGGGTACGCCGGTGGCAAAGACGGAATCGATCAGGTGGCGGCGGCCCGAAACCCGCAGCCGCTTGTCGTTCATCCAGGCGCCCGCGCCCTTTTCGGCCCAGTAAAGCTCGTCCTTGGCCGCATCGAAGACCACGCCCGACACGATCTCGCCCTTGTGCTCCAGCGCGATCGACACCGCCCAGTGCGGCATCCCGTGCAGGAAGTTGGTGGTCCCGTCCAGCGGATCGACGATCCAGCGGCGGGTCGGGTCCTGCCCGTCCTCGCCCCCGGTTTCCTCGCCCAGCCAGCCATAGGTCGGCCGGCCGCCCATCAGTTCTTCCTTGATGATGCGTTCGGCCTCGCGGTCGGCCTTGGACACGAAGTCGCCCGGCCCCTTGGACGAGACCTGAAGGTTCTCGACCTCGCGGAAGTCCTTGACCAGACTCCGCCCCGCCTTGCGCGCGGCCTTGATCATCAGGTTGAGGTTGGCGCTGCCCTGCATCGCGGTCTCCTACGGTTCAGGGCCGGGGGAATACACGGCGGGGGGGCGATTGGAAAGGGGTTCGGGGGCTTTCGCCGGTGCGGCAAGGCGGCTAGGCTTGGGCCGAAACAGGCGAAGGAGCGGTCGATGCAACGGGTATCCCTTGGGCGGACGGGTCTTGAGGTGTCGGCGATCTGCCTTGGCACGATGACCTGGGGCACCCAGAACACCGAGGCAGAGGGCCATGCCCAGGCCGACATGGCGCTGGACCGGGGTGTCGATTTCTGGGACACGGCCGAGATGTATCCGACCAATCCTGTGCGGGCGGAAACCATCGGCCTGACCGAGACGATCATCGGCAACTGGTTCGCGCGCACCGGGCGGCGGAACGATGTGGTGCTGGCGACCAAGATCACTGGCAAGGGGCGGCTGGCGCGGGACGGGGCAGCGGTTTCTGGCGCGGCGCTGCGCGAGGCGGTCGAGGGGTCGCTGCGCCGGTTGCAGACCGATGTGATCGACCTTTACCAGATCCACTGGCCAAACCGGGGATCCTATCACTTTCGCCAGATCTGGTCCTATGACCCCGGCCCTGCGACGGCCGCGGCGGTAGAGGACGACATGCTGGATTTCCTTCGTGCGGCCGGCGATCTGGTCAAGGCGGGCAAGGTCCGCGCCTTTGGCCTGTCGAACGAAAGCGTCTGGGGCACGGCGAAATGGCTGTCGCTGGCCGAACGCCATGGATTGCCGCGGATGATGACGGTGCAGAACGAATATTCGCTGCTGTGCCGCCAGTTCGACAGCGACTGGGCCGAATTGTCGGTGCGCGAGGAGATGCCGCTGCTGGCCTTCTCGCCGCTGGCGATGGGGCTGTTGTCGGGCAAATATGCGGGCGACGTGATCCCCGACCGGACGCGGCGGTCGGCGACGCCCGATCTGGGCGGGCGGATCACGCCGCAGGTGTTTCCGGCCGTCGCCTCCTACATGCGCATCGCCGCGCAGCACGGGCTGGACCCGTGCCAGATGGCGATCGCCTTTACCCGGCAGCGGCCGTTCCCGGTGGTGCCGATCATCGGTGCGACCACGCTGGACCAGCTGGCCACCGATATCGGCGCGGCCGACGTGACCCTTGCCGACGAGGTGCTGGAGGAAATCGCTGCAGCGCATCGCGACCATCCGCAGCCCTATTGATGCGCACCCTTGTTGCCATAGCCGTCGCCCTTGTGCTGGCCGGTTGCCAGTTGACCCTGCCCGGGCGGGGCGGGGGCGAGGCCGCGACGGATTCGAGTCCTATCACCGGCGGCGATATCGCGACGACGAAACTGGACCCCGTGGCTGCCGCCGCCGCGCAGCCCGCGCCTGCCCCGGCGGGCGGGGCTGACAAGGGCACGGCCGACACGGGCACGGAAGGCGTGAAACCTGCCCAGCCCGATCCGGTAAAACCGGCGGACGGGAAACCGGCCGATGTTGCGCCCCCCGACAATGGCAAAACCGATGCCGCAAAGCCCGGCGCGGTCGATCCTGCTGCCGCCGCTGCGGTGCCCGACGTGGTGAAACCGCCCGAGCAGATCGCCTGCGAACGGCAGGGCGGCGCATGGTCGGCGCTGGCCCATACCAAGGCGCGGGCCTGCGTCAGGCGCACCCGCGATGGCGGGCGCAGCTGCAACACGAAGTCGGACTGTCAGGGCCAGTGCCTTGCACGGTCGGGCACCTGTGCGCCGCTGGACCCGCTGTTCGGCTGCAACGACGTGCTGGAACGCGGAAGGCAGGTAACGGTATGTATCGACTGAGGTTTCTGGTAAGGTTTCTGGTCTTGGCGCTGGTGCTGGCGGCCTGTGCAGCCAAGGCCCCGCCGGTGCAGGGGTATCGCAAGGCGGGGACGCAGATCTATTCCATCGCCGCCTTCGATCCGGCGCGCCTGCCCGGACAATGGGCCGAGGTGACAAGCTTTGCGCCTGAGGATGCGCGCTGCCGCCCGGGCGGGATCACCATCTCCACCGCGGCGTCGGGGCTGGTGGCGCAGGGCGGCCTTTGCCGTGCGGGCGGCGAGGCCGGGATTTCCGGCGCCGTGCGGCCCGTCGGGCCGGGGCGGCTGGCCGTCGCGGGCGAGGCGGAACCGTGGTGGGTCGTCTGGGTCGATACGGATTACCGCACGCTGGTGATCGGCACGCCTTCGGGCCGGTTCGGCCATATCCTGAACCGCGGCGGTGCCCTGCCGGCGGACAGGATGAAGGCCGCGCGCGAGATCCTGGACTGGAACGGCTATGATCTGGGCCGATTGCGGGTGCTGCGATAGGGGCAGCCCCGGCCGCCTCGCTCGTTGGTCTCCGGCCAATGGCGGCCCGCGCAAGGTATTCGCGCAAGGATGAATTGGGGCGGTCATCGCCTGGGCAGGGTGCGGGCGTGCCGGTCGCAGACGCCTGGTCTGCGGGTCAGGGCGGCCGGCGGGAGGGGTTGGGGTGCAGATCGCGTCTTTTCCGCCGGGCTGGTCCATGCGGGTCCGGCCGCCTTCACATGCCGGCATCGGCGCGCGGGGCGGCCCGCCAAGTGAAAACCGACGCCTTGGTGACGGTTCCGTGATTTCCGCGCCGCCGCTCCGGTGATATTTTCGCGGCGAAAACGGGGATCGGAATGCAGGCGGAAGACGGGTTTGAATGGCCGACGCTGGTGATGCTGGGGGCGACCTATGCGGTCTGGGGGACGGGCACGGTCTGGCTTTGGCCGCATTCGGGCATTCTGGCCGTTGTTCTGACGACGCTGGCGATCACCCAGTTCTCGTCGCTTCAGCACGAGGTTCTGCACGGCCACCCGTTCCGCCGCCGCCTGTTGAACGAGGCGCTGGTCTTTCCCGGCCTGACGCTGTTCGTGCCCTATGTCCGGTTCCGCGACACGCATCTGGCACATCACCATGACCCGATCCTGACTGACCCCTATGACGACCCGGAATCGAATTACCTCGACCCGGCCGTCTGGGGGCGATTGCCGCGCATGACCCAATGGCTGTTGCGGGTCAACAACACGCTGGCAGGGCGGATGGCCCTGGGGCCGGTGATCGGGACGTGGTATTTCGTGAAATCCGACCTCGCGCTGATCCGGGGCGGGGACAGGGACATCCTGCGGGCCTGGGCGCTGCACGGGGCGGGGGTGGCGCTGGTGCTGGCCTGGCTGTGGTCCGTGGGGACGATGCCGGTCTGGGCCTGGGTCCTGTCGGCCTATCTGGCCTATGCCGTGCTGAAGATCCGCACCTTTCTGGAACACCGCGCGCATGAGATGCACCGCGCCCGCACCGTCATCATCGAGGATCGCGGCCCGCTGGCGCTGCTGTATCTGAACAACAACCTGCATGTCGTGCATCACATGCATCCGCAGGTGCCCTGGTATCGGCTGCCCGCCGTCTATACCGCGCGCCGGGACCATTTCCAGCGGCGCAACGAAGGCTATGTCTACCGGTCCTATGCCGAGATCTTCCGCAAGCATTTCCTGCGGGCGAAAGATCCGGTGCCGCATCCCGTCTGGCCCGTACGCAAGGACTGAAGCCCGGCCCAGTCCGCAAGGACTGAAGCGCGGCGCGCCTGCCGGTCAGATCAGGCGGCGAAAGGCCGGGCGGTCGGTGGAATTGTCAAAGAACGGCACCCCCCTGTCGGGCGTACCGTTCAGCCGGGCCTGAACCTCGGCCAGAACCACCTCGGTGATGAAGGGCAGGTCCAGCGCGCGCGCCTGGTCCAGCCCGATCCAGTGCAGGTTCGACAATTCGTCCGAGGCGCCGGTAAAGTCCTGGGCATCGCCGTCCAGCGCCTCGCCATCCGCAAGGAAGAACCGGGCATCGAAGCGGCGTGACCGTCCCGGCGGCGTGATCGCGCGGAAGACAAAGCTCAACGGCGCGGCGCGCGGGGCAAGGGTGAGGCCCGTCTCTTCGGCCAGTTCGCGCAGACCGGCGGCGACGATGGTGCCCGGATCGGGCGCATCCGCATCGCAGAACCGCCCCAGCCGCGCGGCACAGACCGGCGAGACGCGGGAAATCGCGCCGACCGATCCGGCGGCATCGCCGGGATCGACCGCACCCCCCGGAAAGACGTATTTCGACGCCATGAAGGCCGCCGCCGCGCCGCGCTGGCCCATCAGGACCTGCGGGCCGCCCGCCGCGCCCCTGCGGCAGACGATCAGCGTTGCGGCCGACCGGATCGGCTGCGACGCCGCGCCTTCGGCCGTCATTGCCCCGACCCGAATCCGTGCATCCGCTTGGCCCACTGGAACCCGATCAGCGCGCCCTTGATCCGCGGCAGAAGGTAAAGCGACATCGCGACCGAGGCGACCGAGAAGACCGTGGCCAGCACCCAGGGGTCGGGGCGGAATTCGACAAAGCCCCACAGCATCACCGGCCCAAGGATATGGCCGACGATCAGGATGGTCAGATAGGCCGGGCCGTCGTCGGCGCGGTGGTGGTGGAAATCCTCGCCACAGACGGGGCAGCTGTCGCGGACCTTCAGATAGCCCTTCATCATCGGGCCGGACCCGCAATTCGGGCAATGCCGTTTCCAGCCGCGGATCACGGCGGATCTGACCTCGCGTTCGTCCGCGGGGGTGGGCGTCTGATGCAACTCGATGGTTCCGGTCATCGGCGGCCTGCCTTTCCTGTTCGCAAGGCAAACAGATACGCGACCTGCCCCCGCTTGTTGAGGGGGGATCACCCCCTTGCGCGCCTATGTCGCAAGAATCTGCGCCGCCCCGCGACGGAACATCCCGCGACCACCGTTTGGAGAGATACGAGGGCCGGGACAACCCGGCCGCCATCGAGGAGAGAAACGATGCAGAAGAACCGCAGCAGGATTGCCGGGATCACGCTGATCGCAGTGGCGCTTGGCGGGTTGTCCAGCGTCGCCTGGGCCGAAAAAGGCCCCGGCCCGCGCGGCATGGGTCCGGGCTTCGGGCTTGAGCGCATGTTCGCCCAGCTTGACGCCGACAAGGACGGCAAGATCACCAGGGCCGAGGTCGACGCCTGGAAAGCTGCGCAGCCGAAGGTCGAGGATACCAACGGCGACGGCAAGATCAGTGCCGACGAACTGGCTGCGCCCCGCATCGCCGAGGCGACCAGGCGCGCCAACGAGCGCGCGGCCGAACTGGTCAAGCAACTGGATACCGATGGCGACGGCCTGCTGTCGGCAGCCGAGCTGGCGCAGGGCCCGGCCTTGGGGCCGCAGAGCGAAGGCCCCGGCTTCGACAGGATCTTTGACCGGATCGACGCCGACAAGGACGGGGCCATCACCCTGCCCGAGGCCGAGGCCGCCCGTGACCGGATGATGGACCGTGCGCGCGACGATCGCGGGCCGGGGGATCGCGGGCCGGGCCGGGGCGATCACCGTCCGGGCAAAGGCTGGGGCGACCACGGCCCCGGCAAGGGTCCGCGTCCGCCGGCACCGGGCGACGACATGCCGCCCCCGCCCGCCCCCGAAGGCGGCAACTGATCGCCGATGACGCCAATGCGGGTGCCCGGTCCTGCCGGGCACCCGTTTGCCGAGGCAATCTATTGCGGTTAAAGCGGGACGGATGGAGATGCCGCGCGATACGCTCGTCGAAGTGCCGGACGAGGCCCTGCTGGTCCTTTACGCCAACGGTGATCCGCTGGCGGCACGGACGCTGACCGCACGGCTTTTGCCGCGGGTGCTGGGTTATGCGGCGCGGCTTCTGGCCGACCGGGCCGAGGCCGAGGATATCGCGCAGGAGGCGATGCTGCGCCTGTGGCGCATCGCGCCGGACTGGCGGCAGGGCGAGGCGCAGGTGTCCACCTGGCTGTATCGGGTTGTGACGAACCTCTGCACCGACCGGCTGCGCGGCCGGGGGCGGCGTGGGGCTCTGGCGCTGGACGACGCGCCCGAGGTGGCGGACGATGCGCCGGGGGCCGAGGCGGCGATGATCGAGGCCGACCGGATGGCCGCGCTGCAATCGGCGCTGGACATGCTGCCCGACCGGCAGCGGCAGGCGGTGGTGCTGCGGCATATCGAGGGGTTGTCGAACCCCGAGATCGCCGCGGTGATGGAGATTGGCGTCGAGGCGGTGGAAAGCCTGACGGCGCGGGGCAAGCGGTCCCTGGCCGCGGCCCTTTCGGGCCAGCGCGTGGCGCTTGGCTATGAGGACGAGGTGTGAAGATGGCTGGACAAGACGATCTGGATCTGGACGCCCTTTTTGCCACGGCGCGGCGCGCGGCGCCCGCGCCTTCCGACGGTCTGTTCGACCGGGTGCTGGCCGATGCCCGCACCCATCAGCCGCAGGCGCGTCCCCTGCGGACCGCCGCACCCGCCCCGCGGCGGGGCATGTGGTCGATGCTGTCGGCGCTGTTCGGCGGGGGCGGGGTGCTGGCCGGGATGGGCAGCGCCATGGTGGCGGGCCTTGCGCTCGGCCTTCTGCAACCTGCGCCGGTTTCGGCGCTGACCACCGCCATTTTCGACGACAGCGCGGTTGCCGTCGACCTGATGCCCGCCTACAGCACGATGATCGAGGAGGCCGCCGCAGATGAGTGAAACCACACCCCCCCGCCCGGAGGCGCCCAAGGCTTCGGGGCGCGGGCTGCGCATCGCGCTGGCGGTTTCGGTGGCGCTGAACCTGGCGGTGCTGGGGGTGATGGGGGGGGCGCTGCTGAAGTTCCGCGCCGCCCCGCCGCCCCCGGTCCGAGAGCTGAGCTTTGGTCCCTTCACCGATGCGCTGACGCCGGAACAACGCACCGAACTGCGCCGCGCCTTTGTGGCGAAGAACCCCGATTTCCGCTCTGTCCGGCGCGAGATGCGGGCCGATACCTCGGCCATGCTGGCCTCGCTGCGGGCCGATCCCTTCGACCCCGACGCCTTTTCCGCGCTGATCGGGCGGATGAACGGCCGCCTGACCGCGCGGACCGCCGACGGGCAGGAGGTGCTGCGCGACCTGATCCTGTCGATGCCCGCCGACCAGCGCCGGGCCTTTGCCGACCGGCTGGAGATGGAACTGCGCCACGACCTGCGTGACCCGCCGAAGCCGAGGAATTGAGGGGCCGCGCCGGTCGGGGGGCGGGCGCTTCGTTGGCCCGAGGCCCCGCGGTCGGGCCTCCTGAGGGGGCAGATCGGCCTTGCTGGGGATCCCCCCGCGGCCGCATCCGTTCAGGTTGCCTTGCGTCACCACCGCCTGCCGTGCCGGGGCTCTCCGAGCGCGGGGGCATCCGAGGAACCGGAGTTGACCGTGATCCCATACCGGCTCGCGGTCCCGGGCGCGGGGCATCCGAGGCGTAGATCGCGCCCCTGATCTAGATGGTCGACACGGCCCCGCGCGCGGGGGGCATCCGCCAGAGTGATCAGAAACAGGCTTGCTATCCACCCCGCGACCTCGCGCGCGGGGGGCATCCGCCGGGGTTCCGGGCCAGGAACGGCGCGTCTTTCGGCGGCGCGGTGTCGACGCAGCCCCGCGCGCGGGGCATTCGAGCAATTGCCGATCATATCGCGGTTGTCGGGCAACGCCGCCCCGCCCGCGTGGCATCTGAGCCATGCGTGATGACGCGCTAGCGCCCGTGGGCACCGCCTCGCGCGCGGGGGCATCCACCCGGACAAAGCTCTCCCGCATCCCCGCCTTCGGCACCGCCCCGCCCGCGCGGGGGCGTCCGTGGTCTTGTGGATCGTGGTCATCTGTTTTTCTACCACCGCTCCGCGCGCGAGGGGCCTACAATCACCGGCTTGATCGGCCTCGTGTCATCGACTCCGGCTCGGCACAGAGGGGGCATCCGCTTGGGCGCGATCTCGTCCATCAACGTCAGCCGCCCTTGCAAGGGTTCCCCCCCGGCCCCTTACGCGGCGCTGCGGGCGACGGTCACCTGATTGCGCCCCTCGGACTTTGACACCAGCAGGGCGCGGTCGGCGCGGTTGACGATCTCGTTCACCGGCTCGTGCAGCGGCACACGGGGGCGGGCATTGCCGATGGCAAGGCCGATCGACACGGTGATGCGCAGATCGCCGCCCTCGGGCAGGGGGATCGGCAGTTCCTCCACCGCGGCGCACAGCCGTTCGGCGATGGCTCTGGCCGGTTCCAGTGTCATCTCGGGAATGGCGATCAGGAACTCCTCGCCGCCAAAGCGGGCCAAGAGATCCCCCTCGCGCAGCGCGGATTTCAGCCGCCTTGCCACCTCGATCAGCACGGCATCGCCGGCGGCATGGCCCCAATTGTCGTTCACCCGCTTGAAATGGTCGATGTCGACGACCATCACCGCAAAGGGCTGGTGCCGGTCATCGGCCAGCCGCGCGATGGCGGCCAACTGCGATACGCCATAGCGGCGATTGTGCAGCCCCGTCAGAGAGTCTGTCATCGCCAGCCGCAGCCCGTCCTGGACCGAGGCGCGCATCCGGTCGACCGCCGCCTTGCGCCGCAGCACGGCCTTCAGCCGCGCCGCCAGTTCGCCGGGATCGCCCCCGGCGGCGATCACGTCGCTGGCCCCCAGGTCAAGGGCCATGGGCGCCAGATCGGCGCGTCCGGCCGGATGAAGGATGCAGATGCCGGCATGGCGCCCCGCCGCGCGGCTGCGCAGGTCGGACATCAGCCGCAGGCCGCCGCCGGTGCCGCCCAGATCGGCCGCGATCACATAGGCGTCGGGCATGACCGAATCGTCCATCAGCGCCTCGCCCGGCGCAAGCGTGACCATCCGCCCCGACAGATGCGGCTGAAGCAGCCCGCGCAGCGCCGCCGCCTCCTCCGCCCGGTCGGCGACCAGGGCGATCACGCCGGGGCGGATGAAATCCGCCGCCGGTTCGGCCAGCCCCAGGGCCATATCGGGTGAGAACCCCTCGACCGCGGCGCGGGCGGCGATCAGGCTGCGCAGCCGCGCCAGCAGGAACTGCTCGTCCACGGGCTTGGCGATGAAATCGTCCGCCCCCGCCCGGAACGCTGCCAGCCGGTCGGCCCGATCCTCGCTGGCCGAGACGACCACGACCGGGATGTCGCGCGTCACGGGATCGGCGCGCAACTGTTCCAGCACCGCCGTCCCCGCCATGTCGGGCAGCATCAGGTCCAGCAGGATCGCATCGGGGCGTTCCTGCCGGGCAAGACGCAGGCACCCCGCGCCCCCCCCGGCAAGCAGCGGCTGATAGCAGGCCGCCGCCAGTTTTGCCTTCAGCACGATGCGGTTCGTCACCGCGTCGTCGACCACCAGAATCCTGCCCGCCATCGCGCGCCACCCACTAACCTGTTCCCGGCTCGACTCTGCTGCCCAGTTGGTTAAGAAATCCTTTCCGAACCTCGGGTCAAGACAAGCTCGACGGGCACGAATTCGTGAGAAACTTGGGGAAAACCGCATGTCCGGGCAGGAATCCGCCGAAACGCTGGCCTTGCAGGTGTTAACCTGGATGGCGGGGGATGATGAAATCTTTACCGCTTTCCTTTCCGCATCCGGGGCTTCGGCGCCGGATGTGGCGGGTCAGGCGGCAGATCCGGTCTTTCTTGCGTCGGTTCTGGACTTCCTTCTTCTGGAAGATCGCTGGATCATGGGATTCTGCGACGCGACCGGCCTGCGATACGATGCGCCGATGCGTGCACGCGCCGCGCTTCCGGGCGGCGGCGCGATGAACTGGACCTGACAGGGGGGCGGCGGATGATCAGCGGCGTGATCTTCGACAAGGACGGCACACTTTTCGACTTCCGCAAAAGCTGGGGGGCCTGGGCTGCGGCGCTGCTGGACCAGATCGGGCGCGATGCCGACCATGCCCGCACCCTGGGCCGCGCCATCGGATTCGACCTGGAAAGCCTTGCCTTCGATGAGGGCAGCCCCGTCATCGCCGGCACGCCCGAGGATATCGCCGTGCCGTTGCTGCCGCATCTGCCCGGTGAAACGCTGACGGGGCTTGCCGCGCGGATGAACCAGCTTTCGGCCGGGGCGCAGATGGTGCCCGCCGTGTCGCTGGCCGAGGTTCTGGGCGGCCTGCGCGCCCGCGGCCTGAAACTGGGCCTTGCCACCAACGATGCCGAGGCGCCCGCCCATGCCCATATCGGCCGCGCGGGCGTGGCCGGGCTTTTCGACTATGTGGCGGGTTTCGATTCCGGCCATGGCGGCAAGCCCGCGCCGGGGATGCTGCTGGCCTTTACCGACCGCTTCGGGCTGGACCCGTCGCAGGTGGTGATGGTGGGCGACAGCCTGCATGATCTGGAGGCCGGCCGCGCCGCGGGAATGCGCACCGCCGCCGTGCTGACCGGCATCGCCGGGGCGGATGTGCTGTCGCCCCACGCCGATGTCGTCCTGCCCGACATCGGCCACCTCGCCGCCTGGATCGACGGCCTGTCGGCCTGACCCTCGGCGTATCTGCCCCCCTCTTTCTGGACCCAAATATCCTGCGGGGAGGTCCGGAGGGGTGCAAA
>JASGFG010000096.1:0-12323 GCA_047605605.1 Paracoccaceae bacterium
TCATTCGCATCGGCGGGTTTCGACAGGTAATCCGTCGCCCCGGCCTTGACCGCCGCCACCGCGGTGGCAATCGCGCCATATCCGGTCAGCACCACGATCCGGCAATCGGGGCGCCGGTCGCGCAAAGCCTCGACCACGTCAAGACCATTGCCATCCTCCAGCCGCAGGTCGACCACGGCATAGGCGGGGGGGCGCGACATGGCGATGGCCTTGCCCTCGGCCACGGTTTCGGCCGTTTCCGGGGCAAAGCCGCGCTTTTCCATCGCCTTGGCCAGCCGTTTCACGAAAGGTTCGTCATCGTCGACCAGCAAGAGCGAACGATCCGGTCCGATCTCGGCACTCAGATCCTCGGCCATGGCGTCATTCCCCTGCTGTTGCAATGCGGCCCAACCTAAGGCGCATCAGCGCCAAGGTCAAATCAGCCGGCGTTCAGAAAACATCCCACCCGCTCGGCCATCTTGTCGGCGGTGACATCGCGGTTGAAGAAATCGAGAAACCGGTTTCCCGGCATCATCAGATAGGTGAATGTCGAATGGTCGACGGTATAGAATTCCTCGGCCGTATCCGGTTTGCGGTAATAGACCTTGTAGGCCTGCGCCGCCGCCTTGACCTGTTCGGCCGTGCCGGTCAGGCCGATCAGGCGCGGATGAATCGCCGCGGCATAATCCGCCATGACCTGGGGCGTGTCGCGGTCCGGGTCGATCGAGATGAAGACCGGCGTCACCTCGAAGCCGTTTTCTTCCAGAATATCCACCGCTTCGGCATTGCGGGCATTGTCCAGCGGGCAGACATCCGGGCAGAAGGTATAGCCGAAGTAAACCAGCGTCGGCCCGGTGATGACATCCTTGTCCGTCACCGTCTTGCCGGTCTGGTCGGTCAGGGTGAACGGCCCGCCGATCTCGCCGCCCGTCGCCCCGGCGCGGCAGGCGGCATAGGGATCGGCATTCCGCTGGCTCAGCACCCACCAGGCCGAACCGCCCAGAAAGGCCGCGGCCACCACGGCGGCAAGAATGGCATAGAGTTTCGTCATGGTGCCCCCGCGCGCTAGAGTGGCGCATTGATCCTCTATCCACGCGCTTTTAACAATGCCCTGCGAAATATGGCCGCAGCGGGGGGCAGGAGATGGACAAGGCGCAGCACGGATTGCCACCCGGACAGCAGGGCGCCTGGCTCAGCCTCAGGACGCTGATCCTTCTGCGGTGGATGGCGATTGCCGGGCAGGGGATGGCGCTGGTCGCCGCCGTGCTGCCCTTCGGGCTGGACCTGCCGCTGGGGCCGTCGCTGCTGGTCGTCGGGCTGCTGGTCATCGCAAACCTGCTGTCGATGTTCGTGGCGCCGGGCGCGCGGCGGCTGACGGGGGCGGTGGCGATGCTGATGCTGCTGTTCGACCTGTGCCAGCTGGCATTGCTTCTTGGCCTGACGGGCGGGTTGTCCAACCCCTTTGCGCTGCTGCTTCTGGTGCCGGTGACGATTTCGGCCAGCGCGCTGGAACTGCGGTCCACCGTGGTGCTGGGGCTGGCCTCGATCCTTCTGGCCTCGGTCGTCTGGCGGTTCAATCTGCCGCTGCATTATTCCGACGGGCGCGTGGTGGAAATGGCGGGGTTGTTCCAGTTCGGCTTCTGGCTGGCCATCGTCATCGGCATCCTGTTCCTTGGCCTTTACGCCAGCCGGGTCGCGGCCGAAATCCGGTCGATGTCGAATGCGCTTCTGGCCACGCAGATGGCGCTGGCGCGCGAGCAGAAGCTGACCGATCTGGGCGGCGTGGTGGCCGCCGCCGCGCATGAACTGGGCACGCCGCTGGCCACGATAAAGCTGGTCAGTGCCGAGATGATGGACGCGCTGGAGGATGACCCCGACCTTGCCGACGACGCCCGGCTGATCCGCGAACAGGCCGACCGCTGCACCGCGATCCTGCGGTCGATGGGGCGCGCGGGCAAGGACGACCTGCACATGCGCGCCGCCCCCTTCGGCGCCGTGCTGCGCGAGGCGGCCGAGCCGCATGTCCACCGCGGCAAGGCCGTGCATTTCTCGTTCGCCCCCGGTCCCGGCGGACCGGGGCGCGAGCCGCTGATCCTGCGGCGCCCCGAGGTCATCCACGGCCTGCGCAACCTGATCCAGAACGCGGTCGACTTCGCACAGGGCAATGTCTGGGTCGATGGCGAATGGACGGGGGCGCGGCTGATGCTGCGCATCGTGGATGACGGGCCGGGGTTCCCGCCGCAGCTTCTCGGCCGGATCGGCGATCCCTTCGTCCGCTCGCGCCGGTCGCAGGCGCGGCCGGAATACGAAGGGATGGGTCTTGGGCTGTTCATTGCCAAGACGCTTCTCGAACGCACGGGGGCGGAGCTGACCTTTGCCAATGCGGCCGATCCCTTCCTGCGCCCTGACGAACGACCCGAGCGGTGCGGCGCCATCGTCGAGGTCGTGTGGCCGCTGGCCGCCCTGCTGGCCCCCCCCGATCTGGCGGTGGGAGAGAACCGGCCGATCGAGGCCTGATCGCCGGAGCTTCGCCTTCTGGTTTAACCGATCGTTAACCGAACCTTGTCAGGGTTGCGTCCGGCGGTGATGGCGGAGGCTTGCTTTGACGGATTGGTCGCTGATTCTGGGGCTTGCCGTTGCGGCCGTTCTGGCCGTGGGGGTCGCCCTGCTGGGGCTCGCGGCCTTTCCATCGGCCCGGCGGCGGGAGGAATCGATCTTTCTGGGCCGCGACGAGGCGACGGTCTTTGTCTTCGATGGCGAGGCGCTGGTCGATGTCAGCCCCGGCGCGCGGGCGCTGCTGAACCGGGCCGAGGGGCGGGGTCCGCCCTATCTGCGGATGCTTGCCGTGCTGGAGCCGCATTTCCCCGACATCGCCGACCGTCTGGCGACGCTGCCCGTGGCCGGAAAGCTGTCGATGGCGGCGGTGCCTGCCCATGGCACCGCGGCGGCGCTTCATGCCGAACTGCGCGGCGGGCTGACCCGGATCGTGGTGCAGGATGCCGGCACGGATGCGGGCCTTGCCGGGCCGGACCCGATGCTGCACCGCGCGATGACGGTGGAACTGGACCAGTTGCGCCGCATCGCCTCGCTGGCGCCGGTGCCGATCTGGCGGGAACGGCCGGATGGAGAGATCGTGTGGGCCAACGGCGACTATCTCAACCGCGCGGTGGAACGTCTTGTTCCGGGCGAGGATCTGACCTGGCCGCTGCCGCGCCTGTTTGAAAGGACCGCGGCGGCGCAGGGCGTCGCGGGGCAGCGGCAAAAGCTATCCCATGCGGGCGGCGTGCACTGGTTCGACCTGACCGCCGTGGCCGAGGACGAGGGGCGGCTGGTCTATGCCCTGCCCGCCGATGCGGCGGTGCAGGCGGAACAATCGCTGCGCGACTTCATGCAGACCCTGACCCAGACCTTCGCGCATCTGCCCATCGGCCTTGCGATCTTCGACCGGAACCGGCAGCTGCACATGTTCAATCCCGCGCTGCTCGACCTGACGGGGCTGCCGGTGGATTTCCTGTCGCTGCGGCCTTCGCTCCTGTCGGTGCTGGATGCCTTGCGCGACAGCAAGATGCTGCCCGAGCCAAAGGATTACCGCGACTGGCGGCGCCAGATGATCGAGATGGAAAAGGCCGCCGCGGCCGGTCTTTACGAAGAGATGTGGAGCCTTTCGGGGGGCCAGACCTACCGGGTGATGGCCCGCCCGCACCCCAATGGCGGGCTGGCCCTGATGTTCGAGGATGTCTCGACCGAAACGCTGCGCACCCGCCGCTATCGCGCGCAACTGGACCTCAGCCATGCGGTGCTTGATGCGATGGACGAGGCGGTCGTGGTGTTCGGCCAGGATGGTCGCGTGGTGATGACCAATCCCGCCTATGGCGCGCTGTGGGGGCGCGACCCGGCCAATGCCATGGCCGAGGCGGGCTATCGCGATTGTTGCAACGACTGGCGTGCGGCAACCTCGCCCGCGGCGGTCTGGGCACGCGCAGAGACTTATCTGGAGACCGCAGGCGACCGCGAAAGCTGGCAGGCCGAGGCGCGGCTGACCGATGGCCGGCTGCTTCTGTGCCGGTTCGCCGCCTTGCCGGGGGGGGCCACGCTGGCGGCCTTTCGCATCGGGGAACCTGCATTTTCCCCCTCGTCCGAAACCCCGCCGCTGGTGTTTCACTCCCGCCAGCGTGCGGCGGGAATTGCGTGAGGCCACTTTCGGCCGCGCCGGGGCGTCTGCGCCGCATCCCGGTCTGTCGCCGACGGCTCGCGATTTCCGGGCGGCGGCAGCGATGCCTTCCCTGCCGCGGAAAGGGGGCTGCGGAAAACCTTTGCGGGTGACGCAAGGATGATGGGTTCTCCGGTCGAGGGCGCGACCGGGGGGATGGTTCGGCGCCGCATGGTGGCAAGGATTCGGGGCGAAGAAATTCGGGGCGAAGAAAGGCGTGTCCGGGGCATCGCGGGCCGCCGGTGCCAGGCCAGGCTCGGGCGGACCAGCCGGTTCGGGCCGGGGTGGGGGCGACAAATGGCGTCGAGGCTGCGGTGCCCGCTTGCAGGTGATGGCACAGCGGATAGACTCGCGCCCATGCGATCTGCCGACCCTTCGCCTCAAATCCGCATCTTCCTGCCTTCGGCCGAGGAAACCGGGCGTTTTGCCCGCTGGCTCGCGCCACGGTTGGCGCCGGGCGATACGCTGCTGCTCGAAGGGCATATCGGGGCGGGCAAAAGCCATCTTGCCCGCGCCTTCATCCGTGCGCGCCTGGGCCGGATGGAGGATGTGCCCTCGCCCACCTTCACGCTGGTCCAGACTTACGAAGCCCCCGATGGCGACCTGTGGCACGCCGATCTCTATCGGCTGACCCACCCGGACGAGGTGGTCGAACTGGGGCTGGACGCCGCCTTTGCCAGTGCGATCTGCCTTGTGGAATGGCCCGACCGGTTGGGGTCTCTGGCCCCCGAAACCGCGCTGCGCCTGCGGCTGGAGGTCGAGGGCGAGGGGCGTCGGCTGACCGTGACCGGCGCGCCGCCCGCGCTTGCGGCGGCCCTTGTCCGGGATTGGACGGCGGAATGACCGGGACGGCGACGGATCATCCTGCCGCAGATCGCGCCGCGCTGTCGCGCGATTTCGTTCGCGCGGCCGGATGGGGGGCTGCGGACAGGCGATTCCTTGCGGGCGACGCCTCGGACCGCAGCTATGACCGCCTGACGCTGCCGGGGCAAAGCGCGGTATTGATGGATGCGCCGCCCGGCAAGGGCGACGATCCGGCGGCCTTTGTGGTAATTGCCGACCATCTGCGGTCGCTGGGCCTTTCGGCGCCGCGCTGCCTTGCCCGCGATCTGGAGCATGGCTTTCTGCTGCTGGAGGATCTGGGCGATGCGGTCTTTGCCCGCCTGATCGCGGCAGATCCGGCGCTGGAGCAGCCGCTTTATGCCGCCGCCACCGATGTTCTGGTCCGGATCCAGTCCCATCCCCCGGCTGCCGGCCTGCCCGACCTTTCCGCGCGCGACTGGGCGGATGCCGCGGATTTCGCGCCCGGCTGGTATGCCTTTGGCGCGACGGGCCAGCGGCCCGATTCGGCCGGGTTCCGTCAGATCATGGGCGATCTGCTGGCCGCCCATGCCGACGGGCCGCGGATCATGATCCTGCGCGACTATCACGCCGAAAACCTGATCTGGTTGCCGGGGCGCGAAGGGGTGGCGCGGGTCGGCCTGCTGGATTTCCAGCTCGCCCAGATGGGGCAGCCCGGATATGATCTGGTCAGCCTGTTGCAGGACGCCCGCCGCGACGTGACGCCCGCGGCAGAGCAGGCGATGATCGCCCGGTTTGTCGCCGCCACGGGCGTGGGGGATGGCGGCTTCCGGCGGGCCTATGCCGTTCTGGGCGCGCAGCGGGCGCTGCGCATCCTTGGCATCTTTGCCCGGCTGTGCCTGGTCGGGGGCAAGCCGCATTACCTAGGGCTGATCCCCCGCGTCTGGGGGCAGTTGCAGGCGAACCTGGCCGCACCGGGGATGGAGGCGCTGGCCGAGGCCTGCGCCCGCCTGCTGCCGCCGCCCACCCCGGCCGTCCTGGCCGAGATCGGAAAGAAATGCGCAACGATTTCCCCCTGATGCTGTTCGCCGCAGGCTTCGGCACCCGCATGGGCGCGCTGACCGCAACCCGGCCGAAGCCGCTGATCCCCGTTCAGGGGCGGGCGCTGATCGACCATGCGCTGGCGCTGGCGGATGAGGCGGGGGTCACGCGGCGGGTGGCAAATGCGCATTACCTTGCCGATCAGGTCGCGCTGCACCTTTCGGGCACAGGCACCGAGGTCAGCCGCGAGGACCCGATCCTCGACACGGCGGGCGGCTTGCGCGCGGCGCTGCCGCTGCTGGGGCCGGGGCCGGTGATGACGCTGAACACCGATGCCGTCTGGACGGGCGCGAACCCCTTGCGCGAATTGGACGCCGCCTGGGACGGCGCGCGGATGGATGCGCTGCTGCTGTTGCTGCCTGCCGGTCTGGCGCGGTCGCAGACCGGCCGGTCGGATTTCGTGATGGATGCCGCGGGCCACATCGACTGGGCCCGCGGGCGCGAGGGGTATCTTTACCTTGGCGCGCAGATCGTCGATCCGCGGCTTTTGCCGGACCTGCCGCCGGGGCCGGTGCCGATGCGCGCCGCATGGGACCGCTGGATCGCCGCCGGACGGGCGTTCGGCATCGTCCATGAGGGCGACTGGTGCGACGTGGGCCACCCCGGCGGCCTGGCCGAGGCCGAGGCGATGCTGGCGGGCGCGCATGGCTAGGGTCTGGTCGCTGCCCCCCGGCGCGGATTTTCCCGCCGAACTGGTCGCCGGTCTGCGCGAGCGGATGGCCGGGCAGCCGCCCGAGGCCATGGCGCGGGTGCGACTTTACGTCAACACCCAGCGGATGCGGCGCCGGATCGTCGACCTGATGTCGGCCAGCGGGGCGGGTTTTCTGCCGCGCATCCGGCTGGTCAGCGAACTGGGCGACGAGGTGGCGATTCCCGGCCTGCCCGCCCCGGTCCCGCCGCTGCGCCGCCGGCTGGAGCTGACGCGGCTGGTCGGGCGGCTGCTGGACGCACAGCCCGACCTTGCGCCGAAATCGGCGCTTTACGATCTGGCCGACAGTCTGGCCGCGCTGATGGACGAGATGCAGGGCGAGGGCGTTCCCCCCGCACGGATCGCGGCGCTGGATGTGTCCAGCCATTCCGCCCATTGGGCGCGCACGCAGGCATTCCTGGCCATCGTCGCGCCGTTCTTCGGGCCGGACGCCCCGCCCGATGCCGAGGCACGGCGGCGCATGGTGGTCGAGCGCCTGGCCGAGGCCTGGCAGGCCGACCCGCCGCAGGACCCGGTGATCGTCGCAGGTTCCACCGGGTCGCGGGGCACGACGGCACTGTTCATGCAGGCGGTGATGCGGCTGCCGCAGGGGGCGCTGATCCTGCCGGGGTTCGACCCGATGCCGGGGCCGGCGTGGCGCGCGCTGGACAATGCGCTGACGGCCCAGGACCATCCGCAGTTCCGGTTCCGCCATCTGCTGACCCTGCTGGACCTGACGCCGGACGAGGTTGCGCCGTGGCGCAGCGCACCGCCCCCTGATCCTGCGCGCAACCGCCTGATCTCGCTTTCGCTGCGCCCCGCCCCGGTGACGGATCAATGGCTGGCCGAGGGGCAGGACTTGCCCGATCTGGTCGAGGCGACCACGGGGCTGACGCTGATCGAGGCGCCGGGGCCGCGGGCCGAGGCGCTGGCCATCGCGCTGGTCCTGCGCCGGGCGATCGAGGACGGCGAACGCGCCGCGCTGATCACGCCGGACCGGGTGCTGACCCGGCAGGTGGCGGCGGCGCTGGACCGCTGGGGCATCGTTCCCGACGACAGCGCGGGCGAGCCGTTGCAGCAGACGGCCGCCGGTCGTTTCCTGCGGCAGGTCGTGCGGATGATGGGCGAAAGACTGACGCCCGAGACGCTGCTGGCGCTGCTGAAACAGCCGCTGGCGGGCACGGGGGGCGACCGGGGCGACCATCTGCGCTTCACCCGCGATCTGGAACTGCATCTGCGCCGCCACGGCCCGGCCTTTCCCGACGGCGCGTCGATCATGGATTGGGCGTCGCGGCGCAAGGATGGCGCGGCGACGGGCTGGGCCGCGGCACTGGCCGGGGCGCTGGACCGGGTCGAGATAGGCGGCGAGGCGCCGCTGGCCGATCACGTCGCCCGCCACCGCGCGCTGGCCGAGGGGTTCGCGCGCGGCACCGGGGCCGCCGGAACCGGCGCGCTGTGGCAGCAGGAGCCGGGCGAGAAAGCGCTGGCCCTGTTCGACGCGCTGGCCGCCGAGGCGGAGCATGGCGGCAGCTTTACCATCGCCGCCTATCGCGACCTGTTCGACGCCCTGATCTCGCGTCAGGAGGTGCGGCAGACGCTGGAGGCGGACCCCCGCGTCATGATCTGGGGCACGCTGGAGGCGCGGGTTTCCGGGGCCGATCTGGTGGTGCTGGCGGGGCTGAACGACGGGGTCTGGCCCGGTCTGGCGAACCCCGACCCGTGGTTGAACCGGCAGATGCGGAAAGAGGCGGGGCTGTTGCTGCCCGAACGCCAGATCGGGCTTGCGGCGCATGACTATCAGCAGGCGGTGGCGGCCCCCCGTGTGGTGATCAGCCGCGCCGCCCGCGATGCCGAGGCGGAAACCGTGCCGTCGCGCTGGCTGAACCGGCTGATGAACCTGATGGAAGGGCTGCCCGCGAAACGCGGCCCCCAGGCGCTGGCCGCGATGCGCGACCGCGGGCGCGGCTGGCTGGGCCTTGCCGCCGCGCTGGAACGGCCCGGCGCCGCGATGAGGTCCGATCCGCGCCTGACGCCCGCGCCCCGGCCGGCCCCGCGCCCGCCGCTGGCGGTGCGTCCGATGCGGCTGCCGCTGACGCGGATTTCCACGCTGATCCGCGACCCCTATGCGATCTATGCGCGCGAGGTGCTGCGGCTGAAGCCGCTGGACCCGCTGCGCCATGCCCCCGATGCGCGGGGCCGGGGCGAGGTGCTGCACCTGATCCTTGAACGCTTTGTCAAGGAACGCCCCCTGTCCGAGACGATGGCCGAAGCCCATGCCCGCCTGATGGCCGGGGCGGCCGAAGTGCTGGCGGCCGAGGTGCCCTGGCCCGCCGCGCGCATCCTGTGGCTGGCCCGGCTGGCCCGCGCGGCCGACCACTTCCTGACCTTCGACGCCACCGAGGGCGGCAGGACGCTGGCGCTGGAGGACAGGGGCGAGCTGACGGTTGACCCGCTGCCCTTCCGGCTGTTCGGCATTCCCGACCGGATCGACGAGATGCCAGGCGGGCGGTTGCACCTGATCGACTACAAGACCGGAACACCCCCCAGTGAAGAGCAGCAAAAGAAGTTCGACAAGCAGTTGCTGCTGGCGGCGGCGATGGCAGAACGCGGGGGCTTTGCCGCACTTGGCCCGCGCGAGGTGGCGCGCATCACCTATCTGGGGATGGGGGCAGGCAACAAGAAGGTGCAGACCGACCTGACCCCCGCGCTGACCGGCGCGGTGTGGGAGGGGCTGGTGCGCCTGATCACCCGCTATATGGCGCGCGATCAGGGCTATGCCGCCCGCCGCGCCGTGTTCGAGGACCGTTTTCCCGGCGATTACGACCATCTGGCCCGGCATGGCGAATGGCAGATGTCGGACCGCGCCGTGCCCGAAACCGTGGGGCCGGAAGATGAGTGAGATCCGGCGCGACGATGCGACCGAGCGGCAGGTGCGCGCCGCCGACCCGACGGCCACGACCTGGCTTTCGGCCAATGCCGGGTCGGGCAAGACGCGGGTTCTGACCGACCGGGTGGCGCGGCTGCTGCTGAACGGGGTCGAGCCGCAGCATATCCTGTGCCTGACCTATACCAAGGCCGCCGCGACCGAGATGCAGAACCGCCTGTTCCGCCGTCTGGGCCAGTGGGCGATGAAGCCCGATCCCGACCTGCGCGCCGATCTGTTGGCGCTTGGCGAGACCGGGCTGACGCATGATCATCTGGCGCAGGCGCGGCGGCTGTTCGCCCGCGCGATCGAGACGCCGGGCGGCCTGCGCATCCAGACGATCCACTCCTTCTGCGCGACGCTGTTGCGCCGCTTTCCGCTGGAGGCGGGCGTATCGCCGCAGTTCATGGAACTTGACGACCGCGCCGCCCGCATCCTGCGCGAGGAGATCGTCGAGGAACTGGCCCTGACCCGCCCGGATGTGATGGCCGATCTTGCCCGCCCCTATACCGGCGAGGATTTCGCCGGCCTGATGGAAGAGGTGGGGGGCCATGCCTCGCGCTTTGTCGCGCCGCTGGATCTGGCCGCGGCGCGCGCGCTGTTCGGCGCCTCGGCTGCCGATGGCATTCCCGCGGTTCTGGCGGATGTGTTTCTGGGCGGGGAGGCGGAATGGCTGGCCGCGATGCAGCCGGTCCTTCTGTCGGGCGGCGCGACCGACCAGAAGCTGGCGGCGGCGCTGTCCGCCCTGCCGCTGGCCGCGCCCGATGCCGATACGCTGGCCGCGATGGAGGGGCTGTTCCTGACCGGAGCCAAGGCGAAAGAGCCGTTTACCGCCAAGATCGGCAGCCTGCCCACCAAGGCCACGCGCGCCGCGCTGGACCCGGTGGCGCTGGACCGGCTGGAAAATCTGATGCGGCGGGTGGAACTGGCCCGGCCGCGGCGGCTGGCGCTGATGGCGGCGGAAAAGACGGCGGTGCTGCACCGCTTTGCCGCCGCCTTCCTGCCGCTTTACGCCGCGCGAAAGGCGGCGCGCGGCTGGCTCGATTTCGACGACCTGATCCAGCGGGCAAAGGCGCTTCTGACCGATCCTTCGGTGGCGGCCTGGGTGCTGTTCCGGCTGGACGGCGGGATCGACCACATCCTGGTCGACGAGGCGCAGGATACCAGCCCTGACCAGTGGCGGGTGATCGAATTGCTGGCGGCCGAGTTCACCGCCGGGCAGGGCGCACAGGAAAATCCGCGCACGCTGTTCGTGGTCGGCGACAAGAAGCAGTCGATCTATTCGTTCCAGGGGGCGGATGTCGCGGCCTTCGATGCGAAACAGGCGATGTTCCAAAGCCGCTTTACCCAGGCGGAGCTGACCTTTCGCACCGAAAAGCTGGAACATTCCTTCCGGTCGTCGCCTGCCATCCTGTCGCTGGTCGATGCGACCTTCGGCGACCGCTTTCCCCGCGCGCTGGGCGAGGGGATCGCCCATATCGCGCACAAATCCGCGCTGCCGGGCAGGGTCGATCTGTGGCCGCTGATCGAAAAGGCCGACAAGGCCGAGGACGAGGATTGGGAAAACCCGGTCGACCTGATCACCGACAGCCATCATGCCGCCCGTCTGGCCGAGGCGGTGGCGCGGGAAATCCGCACGATGATCGACGATGGCGTGCGGATCGTGGACGAGGGCATCAGCCGGCCCTGCCATGCCGGGGATTTCCTGATCCTGGTCCAGCGCCGGTCGACCGTCTTTGCCGAGATCATCGACGCCTGCAAGAAGGCGGGCCTTCCCATCGCCGGGGCCGACCGGCTGAAGCTGGGGGCGGAACTGGCGGTCAAGGACATCGCGGCGCTTCTGTCCTTTCTGGCCCTGCCCGAGGATGACCTGTCGCTGGCCACGGTCCTGCGCTCGCCTCTGTGCGGCTGGACCGAGGGCGAGCTTTACGACCTGGCGCAGCCTCGGCCCGGCTATCTGTGGCAGGCGCTGCGGGCCGATGCGCGCTGGCCCGAAACGCGGGCCATGTTGAACGACCTGCGCGACCGGGCCGACTATCTTCGCCCGTTCGAGCTGATCGAACGCGCGCTGACCCGCTGGGACGGGCGCCGCCGGCTGATCGCCCGGCTGGGGGCCGAGGCCGAGGATGGCATAGACGAGCTCTTGTCGCAGGCGCTGTCCTATGAGCGCAGCGAAGTGCCCAGCCTGACGGGCTTTCTGACGCGGCTTCAGACCGACGACGTGGATGTGAAGCGGCAGATGGAAAGCGGCGGACGGCGCATCCGGGTGATGACCGTGCATGGCGCCAAGGGGCTGGAGGCGCCCATCGTGATCCTGCCCGATACCGCCGACCGCAAGCCCCGCGACAATGACGAGGTGCATGTGCTGGACGGCGGCGCCGCGGTCTGGAAGGTCGCGGCCGAAGATGCCCCGCCCGCGCTGGCACAGGCGCGGGGGCGGCGGGCCGAACGGACGGCGGATGAAAACCTGCGGCTGCTTTACGTCGCGCTGACGCGGGCGCGGTGCTGGCTGATCGTCTGCGGCGCGGGCGAGGCCAGGACCGATGCCGCCTGGCATTCGCTGGTCGCGGCCGGCATGGCGGCGGTCGGCGCGCAGCCCGGCCCGGCGGGGCGCCTGCGGT
>JASGFG010000097.1:0-12103 GCA_047605605.1 Paracoccaceae bacterium
CATGCCGCTGCCGGAGGAGGCCGCGGTTTCAGAATGTGCAGGGAGGAAACCATGGCACTGTCGAAACTGATCGGCGCAGTCTGCGCCGCCACCATCCTGTCGTCGGCCGCGATGGCCGAGGGCTATCCCGACCGGCAGATCACCATGGTCGTGCCCTTTGCGGCAGGCGGGCCGACCGATACCGTCGCGCGTCTGGTCGCGGAAAAGATGTCGTCCGACCTGGGCCAGCAGATCATCGTCGAGAACGTCGGCGGCGCGGGCGGCACGCTGGGCGCGGGCCAGGTGGCCAAGGCCGAGGCCGATGGCTATACCATCCTGCTGCATCACATCGGCATGGCGACCGCGGCGACGCTGTATCGCAACCTGGCCTATGACACGCTGAACGCCTTTGAATATGTGGGCCTCGTGACCGAGGTGCCGATGGTCATCACCGCGCGCAAGGATTTTGAACCTGCGGACTTTCCCGCCTTCATCGACTATGTGAAGGCCAATGCCGACAAGGTGACGATGGCCAATGCCGGGATCGGATCGGCCAGCCACCTGTGCGGGATGCTGTTCATGTCGTCGATCGAAACGCCGCTGGTGACGGTTCCCTACAAGGGCACCGGCCCGGCGATGACCGACCTTCTGGGCGGGCAGGTCGACATCATGTGCGACCAGACCACCAACACCACCCAGCAGATCACCGGCGGCACGATCAAGGCTTATGCCGTGACCACGCCCGCACGTCTGGCGATCTTTCCCGATGTTCCCACCGCCGACGAGGCGGGCTTGAAGGGCTTTGACGTGTCGATCTGGCACGGCATCTATGCGCCCAAGGGCACCCCGGCCGAGGCGACGGAGCGTCTGTCCAAGGCGCTGCAAACCGCGCTGGCGGATGAGGGCGTGATCAAGGCCATGGCCGATCTGGGCACCGCGCCTTCGCCCGCCGCCGATGCGACCCCCGCGGCGCTGAAGGCCAAGCTGGAATCGGAAATCGCCCGGTGGAAGCCGGTGATCGAGGCGGCGGGCGTCTACGCCGACTGACCGCCGATTTCCGACCGACTGCCCCCGGCCCATGCCGCCGGGGGCCTTTCCCCCTTTGATGGAGCGGAGACATGTCCTCCAGACCGATTGATACGACCGACGCCGCGGCTGGCGTTCTTCTGATGCTGGCGGCGGCCTTTTTCGGCTGGCAGACGGTGGGCCTTGAAATCGGCACCTCGCTGCGGATGGGGCCGGGATATTTCCCGATGATCCTGTCGGGGCTGCTGTTCATCCTTGGGGCGCTGGTCCTGCTGAAATCGCTGAAAAGCGCGCATGAACCCATGGGCCGGTTTGCCTGGCGGGGGATGGCGTTCATCCTGCCCGCGCCGGTCTTCTTTGGCTTGACGGTGCGGGGCCTGGGGTTCGTGCCGTCGCTGTTCATCACCACGCTGATCGCCTCGCAGGCGTCGATGCGGATGAAGCCGGTCCCCGCGCTGATCCTTTCGGTGCTGGTCACGATCTTTTCGACGCTGGTGTTCAGCTATGCGCTTGGCCTGCCGTTCCGGCGGTTCGGGCCGTGGCTGCCGTTCTGAGGTGGGATGATGGAACTTTTCTCGAACCTCGCCCTGGGCTTTTCGGTCGCCTCGTCCTTTGCCAACCTGGGCTTCTGCCTGATCGGGGTGCTGCTGGGCACGCTGATCGGGGTGTTGCCGGGCATCGGGGCGACGGCCACCATCGCCATGCTGCTGCCGATCACCTTCCAGCTGGAACCCGTGTCATCGCTGATCATGCTGGCGGGGATCTATTATGGCGCGCAATACGGCGGGTCGACCACGGCGATCCTGATCAACATGCCGGGCGAATCCTCCTCGGCCGTCACCGCCATCGACGGATACCAGATGGCGCGAAAGGGGCGGGCGGGCACGGCCTTGGCCGTCGCGGCGCTCGGCTCGTTCTTTGCGGGCACGGTCTCGACCTTTCTGGTCGCGCTGTTCGCGCCGCCCCTGACCACCATCGCGCTGAAATTCGGCGCGGCGGAGTATTTCAGCCTGATGGTGCTGGGCCTCGTCATGTCCATCGCGCTGGCGCATGGCTCGATCCTCAAGGCCTTGGCCATGGTGGTTCTGGGGCTGCTGCTGGGGATCGTGGGCACCGACATCTATACCGGCACGCCGCGGTTCACCCTTGGCATTCGCGAATATGCCGACGGGCTGAACTTCGTCGCGCTGGCGGTCGGGGTGTTCGGTATCGCCGAAATCCTGCGCAATCTGGAGGATGAACATGACCGGGAGGTCGTGACCACCCATGTCGGTTCGCTGTTGCCCACGCGGGCGGAGTTCCGCGAGATGATGCCGCCCGTCCTGCGCGGCACCGGCATCGGCTCGCTTCTGGGTATCCTGCCGGGCGGGGGGGCGATCCTTGCGGCCTTTGCCTCCTACACGGTGGAGAAAAAGCTGTCGAGGAACCCCAGGGAATTCGGCCATGGCGCCATCGCGGGCGTGGCCGGGCCGGAAAGCGCCAACAATGCCGGGGCACAGACCAGCTTCATCCCGCTGCTGACGCTGGGGATTCCGGCCAACCCGGTGATGGCGCTGATGATCGGGGCGATGATCATCCAGGGCATCGTGCCGGGGCCGAACGTCGCGTCCGAACAACCGGCGCTGTTCTGGGGCGTCATCGCGTCGATGTGGATCGGCAACCTGATGCTGGTGGTGCTGAACCTGCCGCTGATCGGGTTGTGGGTGAAGCTGCTGAAGGTGCCGTATTACATCCTGTTCCCGATCATCATGGCGATGTGTTCCATCGGGGTCTATTCGGTGTCGTCAAACACCTTCGACCTTTACGCCGTCGCCTTCTTTGGCCTGCTGGGCTACATCATGTCGAAACTGCGGTGCGAGCCTGCGCCGCTGCTGCTCGGCTTCGTGCTCGGCCCGATGCTGGAGGAAAACCTGCGCCGCGCCATGATCCTGTCGCGGGGCGATCCGACCACCTTTGTGTCGCGGCCGATCAGCCTGACACTGCTGTTGATGGCGGTTGCGGTTCTGGTGCTGGTGTTCCTGCCCGCCATCCGCAAGAGCCGCGAGGAAGTGTTCACCGAAAGCGACGCCTGATCAGGCGGCGTTCAGCCCGCGAACGATCCGAAGGCCGCGGCGGGCAACCGTCGCGGCCGTTCCTATGGCGATCAACCAAAGAACCCACAGCAGCAGCGGCCAGCCGATCCCCACTATCCACAGGACAACCTGCGCCACCGCCCCCACCGTCACCGCAGCCATCCGGTGCGGTTTCGCCATCGGGCCGGAAAAGTCGCTGCCCAGACCCAAGGCGCGTCCGAGTTCGCGGACGTAAGCCGTGAACACCGCCAGCCCGCCCGCCGCCCAGCCAAGCGCGGGGCACCCCGCCGCCACACCGAACCCGGCAAGGATCAGCAGATCCGCCACCCGGTCAGGAAATTCGTTCCAGAACGGGCCGTCGGGCGCACCCTTGCCGCCCTCGACCGCGACCAGCCCGTCGAACAGGTTGCAGAGCAGCCGCCCTTGGGTGAACGCCGCCCCGATCAGCAACAGAATCCCCGCCAGCCATCCCGGCACGGCGGTCGCGGCCCAGAACGCCCCGCCCGCCAGTGCCGCCGCCCCCATCGAGGCGATGGAGATCTGGTTGGGCGTGATGCCGCGTTCGACCAGTGCCGCCGTGACGCGCCCCGCCCATTTCGTGTTGCGGCTGGCGATCGGGCGGCGGTTCTCGTTCGGGTTATCGTCCATCACATCCACCCCCATGCGAGTATGTGCAGAAACACCGGCGCGGCATAGACGAGGCTGTCCATCCGGTCGAGAATGCCGCCATGCCCCTGCACCAGTGTGCCCCAGTCCTTGACCCCCCGGTCGCGCTTGATCGCCGACATGATCAGCCCGCCGAAGAACCCGGCGACACAGACCGCCAGTGCGACTAGCCCCGCCTGCCACCACAGGAACGGCGTGATCGGCGTCAGCGCCATGCCGAGGACCGAGGCCGACAGGATGCCGCCCAACAACCCCTCCACCGTTTTGGAGGGCGAGACGCGCGGAGCCAGCGGCGTTTTCCCGATGCTTTTGCCCCAGACATATTGCAGCACGTCCGACGCCTGCACCACCAGGATCAGCCAGGCGACGAGCGTGAACGCGCTGTAGCGGTATCCGTCGATCTGCACCGCCAGAATGGCCGGGATATGCGAGATGCAGAACACGCAGACCATCAGCCCCCATTGCGTTTCCGACACGCGGGTGAGGAAGCCCTGCACCTCGCCCTTCAACACCGTGATGACGGGCAGCAGAAGGAAGGCATAGACCGGGATCAGCAGCGCCGCGAACACCCGCACCTGATAGTAGATCAGCAGATATTGCAGCGGCAGGATGACGTAGAAGGCAATCGCCAGCCCGTCGTGATCGTCGCGCCGGGTGTGGGTGATGGTGGCGAACTCGCGCAGCGCCGCCATGGAACACAGCGCGAAGAACAGCGTGATCGCACCGGCGCCGAGGGTGAAGATCAAGGCCAGCACCGCGATCATCACCCACCAGGCATTGATCCGCTCGGTCAGATTGCCCGCCGTCTTTTCATCGACCTTGCCCTGCGCGATCAGCCAGCGCGCGGCCAGCGTCGCCACCACCAGAAAGGCGAACAGCCCGTAAAAGACGAAGGCCGATGGTGAATGGAACCGCGTCATGTCAACCCCCCCGGCCCGACAGTGCCAGCATCGCCGATGACAGCCGGGCAAGAAAGCTGTCCTTGTCCTCGCCCGGTTCCGGTCGCATCGGTGCCCCGAACCGAACGGCGCAGTTCAGTGGCACGGGCAGGAAAGATCCTTTCGGCAGGATACGGTCCAAGTTCAGGATCCAGGCCGGAACGATTTCGGCGTCCGGCACCGCGCGCGCCAGATGGAAGATACCGGATTTCAGCGGCAGCAGCCGGGCATCGGTCAGGTTGCGGGTGCCTTCGGGAAAGAAGATCACGCTTTCCCCGCCGCGCAGCACATCCGCCACCACAGCAACCGGATCGGGATGGGCGGCGGTGCGGCTCCGGTCGATCAGCACGGCGCGGAACACATCCGCCCCGACCCACCGCCGCAGCGCCGAGGTCTGCCAGTAGTCCGCCCCGGCGACCGGGCGCACCGTCTGGCGCTGCGGTCCGGGCAGCACCGACCACAGCGCCACGAAATCGGCATGGCTGACGTGATTGGCAACATAGATGCGCGGTGCCGTCCCCGGCGGCGGCAGGTCGATGGCGCGCAGGCTCAGCAAGCCGCGCGCAAGGGCGATGATGCCGCCGCGAAATGCCGTGACGCCGAAACTTGCCATACGCGCCCTCTTGCGCCGCCTCTCCAGGCCCCAGTCATGGCACGGACCGCGCCCCCGGAACAGGGTGGCATTCCTGACCTTCACAGTTCCAGCAGCGCGGCTTCGGGGTCGACCAGATAGCGTTGCGCGAGCGGCACCGCGGCCGCCCCAAGCGCGCGGGCATGAGGCCCGACCGTTCCGGCCGCAATGCGGGGCGGGTCGATCCCGGCCAGATCAAGCGCGTGCAGCGCCAGATGCGTCCTGCGCACCACCTCGGCCCGCACGGCTTCGGGCATCCAGCCGTCGATCAGCACCGCCTCCAGCTCCAGCAGGGTGGCGGCGGACAGCGTGGCCGCGGCAAGCCCGGCCGCGGCGGCGTCCATCCAGTCCGACAGGATCTGCGGGTCCACGTCCCAGTGATCGGGTCGGACCCACAGCCCGCCCGAGGGCTGGCCCGCGGCCTCCATCGCGCGGGCCAGCGGCCACATCGAGGCGACCGCCATCAGCCGCTGCATCCGCCCGTCGGGCCCCGGCACGGGAATGGGGCCGACACCGGCCGCGTTCCCGGTGCGCCCGGTGAACAGCCGCCCGTTCAGCACCAGCCCCCCGCCGATGAAATATCCGAAGTAGAAATACAGGAAGTCGCGCGGGATCTCGCCCTTGCCGAACACCAGTTCGGCCCCGCAGGCGGCGGTTGCATCGTTCTGCACATGAACGGGCAGGCCAGTCACGGCTCCCAGCCGGGTCTGGATGTCGGTGGTGCGCCAGGCGTCCATCTCGGCCTGTGGGGCGCCGACATACTGCACCCAGGCCCAGAGCTGGAACGGCATCGCCACGCCCAGCCCGCCGATGCGCGCGCGCAACTGGGGGGAAAGCCCGGCCGTCACCCGCGGCAGGGCATCGCCGACAAAGGCGACGATGCCGTCGGGCGTAGGATAGTCATAGACTTTCCGGTCGCTGGCCCGCACCCGGCCCAGAAAATCGACAAGGATCAGATCCGCCGACCTTCGCCCGATCTTCAGCCCCAGAAAGAACGCCCCGTCGGGGGCAAGCGACATGGGCACGGACGGCTGGCCGATCCTGCCGCGCACCGGCTCGCCCCGGATCAGCAGCCCATCCTGTTCCAGCGCCCGCATGATGACCGAAACGGTCTGCGCCGAAAGCCCGGTCATCCGGGCGATGTCGGACTTCGCCAGCGCCTTGTGCTGGCGCACAAGCGTCAGGACAAGGCGTTCGTTATAGGCGCGCATTCCCGACTGGTTCGACCCGCGCGCCGCGGGGGCGGGGGGGGCGGTCGCATCGCTGGTCTGGCTGTCGGTGACGCCCTGCACTCTATTGCCCCTGATGGATCAATCCGATGCCATGCTGGTTTTCAGGCTGCGCCGCAAGTCCCCCGTTCATGCCGCCGCCACCACCCCCTTGCGCAGGATGACATTGGCGAAAAGCTCTGGCTCGGACGTGGCGATGATCGCGTGGGCCGCGCGGATGCGGGGATAAAGCGCCTCGCCCGGCAGGGGCTGCACCGCCACGCCATGCGCCGCCGCCACCGCGTCGATGCGCCGGTGGAACGGGCCTGCCTGCGCCGGATCGTTGTTCAGGCCGGCGCGCAGGATTGGCGCGGGCACGTCGGCATCCAGCGGCAGCACCGTCAGGATGGCCGCCAGCACCGCCTCGACCCCGTGACCATCGGCGCGGATCAGGCGCTGCGCATGGGACAGCGCGGGATAGTTGCCGTCGACCAGCGCGATTTCATCCCCGTGGCCCATGGCGCGCAGGGTAAACAGCAACTCCGGCCCCAGCAGGGGCGGCAGTCCGATCAGCATCTGGTCCCTCCCGTCCTGCGCGGTCGGCCTTCCTCGGGGCGGGCTGCGCGTCAGGGCAGACTGCGGCAGGAGGTGGGTTCTGTCAATAATAAATCAGAGTGATTTAATTATCTTGACGCAAGCCAGAGAATCGGTTTTCTTCATGTCATCGCAGGCCGTGAGGGACGGTCGCGACATGCTTGCACAGCGCGGGGAACGCCCGCACTTCTGGGAGGAAGTCCATGATGATGAAGAAAACCGCCCTCTGGGGCGCCGCCGCGCTTGCGCTGACCGCCGCCGCCCCGGCGATGGCGGCGGATGTTTCCGCCTGCCTGATCACCAAGACCGACACCAACCCCTTCTTCGTCAAGATGAAGGAAGGCGCCGAGGCCAAGGCCAAGGAACTGGGCATCAACCTCAAGGCCTATGCAGGCAAGATCGACGGCGACCATGAAAGCCAGGTCGCCGCCATCGAGGCCTGCATCGCCGATGGGGCCAAGGGCATCCTGATCACCGCATCCGATACCAAGGCCATCGTGGATTCGGTGAAACAGGCGCGCGACGCGGGCCTGCTGGTCATCGCGCTGGACACGCCGCTTGATCCCGTCGATGCGGCGGACGCGACCTTTGCCACCGACAACTTCAAGGCGGGCGAGCTGATCGGCGAATGGGCCAAGGCCACCCTGGGTGACAAGGCCGCCAGTGCCAAGATCGCCATGCTGGACCTTGCGATCAGCCAGCCCTCGGTCGACGTGCTGCGCGACCAGGGGTTCCTGAAGGGATTTGGCGTTGATCTGGGCGATGCGAACAAATGGGGCGACGAAACCGACCCGCGCATCGTCGGCCACGAAGTCACCTCGGGCAACGAGGAGGGCGGGCTGAAGGCGATGGAGGCGCTGCTGGCCAAGGACCCCGACATCAACATGGTCTATACGATCAACGAACCCGCCGCCGCCGGCGCCTATGAGGCGCTGAAGGCCGTGGGGCGTGAAAAGGACGTGCTGATCGTGTCGGTCGATGGCGGCTGCCCCGGCGTCAAGAACGTCAAGGACGGCATAATCGGCGCCACCAGCCAGCAATACCCGCTGCTGATGGCTTCCAAGGGGATCGAGGCGATTGCCGCCTTTGCCAAGGATGGCACCAAGCCCGCCCCGACCGAGGGTAAGACCTTCTTCGACACCGGCGTGACGCTGGTGACGGACAAACCCGCCGCCGGGGTCGAGTCCATCGACACCGTCAAAGGCACGGAAATGTGCTGGGGCTGAGTTTGGTGACGAGTGACTGACCCCTTCGGGGGTCGGGTTTGACGGCAGGGGCGGCGCTTGGTGCCGCCCCTGTCCTGACCGCCGCCCCGAGACGGGCGGCCCGCGGGAAGGGGGACGCGATGTCGGCAGATGCAAAAGCCACCAGTTTCGAGGACGGGCTGAAGGGCGCCTCGACCACGGTGGCCGAGTTTCACGAAGAAAAATCCGCGCTGAAGAAGATCCAGCACTGGTTGCACCAGACGCCTTCGGCGGTGCCGATGATCGTGCTGGTGGTGGCGCTGGTGATCTTTGGCGTGTTGTCGCCGAATTTCTTCAAGGCGACGACGCTGTCCACCATCCTGCAACAGATCGCCATCGTCGGCATTCTGGGCATTGCGCAGACGCTGGTGATCCTGACCGCCGGGATCGACCTGTCGGTCGGCGCCATCGCGGTGTTTTCCTCGGTCCTGATGGGGCAGTTCACCTTTCGCTATGGCCTGCCGGCAGAGCTGTCGATCCTGCTGGGCCTGATCCTTGGCACGGCCATGGGCTTCGTCAACGGCTGGCTGGTGGCAAAGGTGAAACTGCCGCCGTTCATCGTCACGCTGGGGACATGGCAGATCCTGCTGGCCTCGAACTTCATCTTTTCCGCGAACGAGACGATCCGGTCGTCGGACATCGAACAGCAGGCGCCCGCGCTGCAATTCTGGGGCTATGCCATCCAGCCGGGCGGGGTGCGGGTGCTGTATGCCGTGTTCCTGATGATCGTGCTGGTGGCGATCATGGCCTGGATACTGCGCCATACCGCCTGGGGCCGCCATGTCTATGCCACGGGCGACGATCCGGTGGCGGCGGAACTGGCCGGGGTGCCGACGAAGCGGGTGCTGATCCAGGTCTATTCGCTGGCCGGGCTGTTCTGCGCGGTGGCGGGCTGGGTGATGATCGGCCGTTTCGGCTCGGTTTCGCCCACGGCCTCCACCGGACAGCTGGGCAATATCCAGTCGATCACCGCGGTGGTCATCGGCGGCATCTCGCTGTTCGGCGGGCGGGGGTCGATCATCGGCATGTTCTTCGGCGCGCTGATCGTCGGCGTGTTCGAGATGGGGTTGAAGATGGTCGGCACCGACCCGCAATGGACATTCTTCCTGATCGGCGTGCTGATCATCTTTGCGGTCGCCGTGGACCAGTGGATCAGAAAGGCATCGGCATGAGCACCCCCATCCTGGAAGCGCGCGGCCTGGTCAAACGCTATGGCAAGGTGACGGCGCTGAACAACTGCGACTTCGACCTGTATCCGGGCGAGATCCTGGCGGTGATCGGCGACAACGGCGCGGGCAAGTCCAGCCTGATCAAGGCCCTGTCCGGCGCGATCCACCCCGACGAGGGCGAGATCCGGCTGGAGGGGAACCCGGTGTCCTTCCGCACCCCGATCGAGGCGCGGGGCGCCGGGATCGAGACGGTCTATCAGACGCTGGCCATGTCGCCCGCGCTGTCCATCGCTGACAACATGTTCATGGGTCGCGAATTGCGCGCGCCGGGCATCATGGGGTCGGTGTTCCGCAAGCTGGACCGCCCGCGGATGGAGAAATTCGCCCGCGAAAAGCTGAACGAACTGGGACTGATGACGATCCAGAACATCAACCAGCCGGTGGAAACCCTGTCGGGTGGCCAGCGGCAGGGGGTGGCGGTGGCGCGCGCCGCGGCCTTCGGGTCCAAGGTGGTGATCCTGGACGAACCCACCGCGGCGCTTGGCGTCAAGGAAAGCCGCCGGGTGCTGGAGCTGATCCGCGATGTCCGCAGCCGCGGCATCCCGATCATCCTGATCAGCCACAACATGCCCCATGTGTTCGAGGTGGCCGACCGTATCCACATCCACCGCCTGGGCCGCAGGCTGGCGGTGATCAAGCCCGGCGACTACACCATGTCGGATGCGGTGGCCTTCATGACCGGGGCCAAGGTGCCCGAAGGCGTCAAGGTCGACGCATGACGCCGGCGGAACTGGCCGACGAAATCAGGCAACGGGCGGCGGGGCAGGGGCGGTTCATCACCGCCCTTGCAGGTCCGCCCGGCGCGGGGAAATCCACGCTGGCCGCGCAGGTGGTGGTCGAACTCGGCCCCGGCGCGCGGCTGGTGCCGATGGACGGGTTCCACTATGACAACGCGGTTCTCGATGCTCGCGGCGACCGCGCGCGCAAGGGCGCGCCGCATACGTTCGACGTGGGCGGGCT
Organism: Paracoccaceae bacterium; assembly: GCA_047605605.1. GTDB lineage: Bacteria > Pseudomonadota > Alphaproteobacteria > Rhodobacterales > Rhodobacteraceae > JAATGA01. Next base: position 10,548 of record JASGFG010000097.1, read on the forward strand.
GATCTCGCTGATGGCGCGGCTGCGGACCGGGGGCGAGGTGGCGATCCCCGTGTTCGACCGGGTGGCCGATCTGGCTCGCGCCGCGGCCGATGTGGTGACGGACGAGGACCGCCTGCTGGTGGTCGAGGGGAACTACCTGCTGCTGGACGCCGCACCCTGGAACCGGCTGATGCCGTTCTTTGACCTGACAGTGATGATCTCGGTCCCCGAGGCCGAACTGGAACGCCGGCTGATCCGCCGGTGGCTGGATCATGGTCGGACAGAGGTCGCGGCGCGCGCCTGGGTCGCGTCGAACGATATGCCGAATGTGCGCACTGTCATCGCCGGGTCGCGGCCTGCGGATCTGGTGGTGGATCAAGGGGTTTGACCCGTCAATCCCCCAGCAGGTTGGTGGCCGGATTGTCCGCCATCTCGACATCGGCATAGTACTTTTGCGCCTGCACGGGCGAGCGGTGCAGCGACAGCTTCATCGCCGCCTGCAACGGCGCCCCGTCCAGCGCCGCCTGGGTCAGGAAGCCTGAGCGCAGCCCGTGCGGCGTGGCAAAGCCGTCGGGCATCCCGGCATCCTTCAGGACGCGCTTGACGATCAGCATCACCCCGTCCGGCGACAGGCGGTTCTTGCCCGCCCGGTCGGCGCGGCTGATCCGGCGGAAAAGCGGGCCTTGCGTCAGCCGCGCCGCCTCGATCCAGGCGACGACAGCCCGCGCCGCGCGACCCTTCAGCACCAGCCGGGGGGTCTTGCCCTTGGTCGTGGTTTTGGTGCCGGGCAGACGCAGCCAGATCTGGCCTTTCTCGCGGAACTCGGACAGGTCCAGATCCTCGACGTTCAGCGACACGATCTCGGACCGTCGCCGCCCGCCCGAGGCCCAGCCCAGCATCAGGATCGCCCGGTCGCGCACCCCGCGCAGGCCGGGCCCGCAGGCATCCAGCAGCTTCAGCAGCACGTCGCGCGTCACCGGATTGGCCGACTTCGGCGCGGGCGCCCGCTCGGCGGCCTTGCGTGCCTTGGCCCGCGCCTGCCGCAGGACCGGCGCCTCGAACGGGCTGGCGAGGTTGCGCATCCGGTGAAAGGCCCGCCAGCTGGCAATCGCCCGGTCCAGCGTCGAGACGGCGGGACAGCCAAGGCTTTTGCGCAGGCCCCGTTCGATCAGGGTTTCGGCCACCTGGCGCGCGGGGTCATCGGCGGGCGCCCCTGTCAGGTCGCGGCTGTGGTCCAGCAGATAGCACAGCGCCACCGCCTCCCGCTCGGGCCATTCGGGGGGGGCGCCAAAGCGCAGGCGGCGCCACGCCTCGATCCGCGTCAGGTCGCCTTCCCAGGCGCGGATGGTGTTTGCCGGCGTGCCGCGCCGGTAAAGATCGGACAGGGCATCGCCGATTTCCGGCGAAAGCGGCGGCAGGGGCAGGGTAACGGCGGCTGTCATCGGACCTCGGCATCCGGGGGGTGTCCCAGTCTGGACCGGAACGAATGCCGAACGCAACAGTCCTGAAAGGATCCTGGTGCCGCGCGCCCCGCACCAGGCCGCAGGCCCCTATCCATGCGCGCCCGAAACCGGGGC
>JASGFG010000098.1:0-11404 GCA_047605605.1 Paracoccaceae bacterium
TGGGCCTGTGTCTGGCGCAGGCCTGGCTGGATCAGGGGGCGCCTGCGCCCTTTACACTCGCCGAGCTGGGGCCGGGGCGCGGCACGCTGATGGCCGATGTGCTGCGCGCGACGCGGGGGGTGCCGGGGTTCCATGCGGGGATGCAGGTGGTGCTGATCGAGGCCTCGGCCCGCCTGCGCGGGGTGCAGCGCGACAGGCTGGCGGGGGTGCCTGTCACATGGGCGGACAGCGCCGCCGACCTGCCCGATCTGCCGCTGTTCCTGCTGGCCAACGAGTTTTTCGACGCCCTGCCGATCCGCCAGTTCACCCGCAATGGCGCGGGCTGGCGCGAGACGATGGTGGCCACCGCCGGGGACGGGTTGGTGCGGGCGCTTGGCCCCGTCGCGCGGATCGCCGCGCTGGAGGATCGTCTGGACGAACCGCCTGGCGCCGTGGTCGAGATCTGCCCCGCCGCAGCGCCGGTCATGGCGGAAATCGCGGACCGGATCTGCGCCCATGGCGGGGCGGCGGTGGTGGTGGATTACGGCGGCTGGACCTCGCGCGGGGATACGTTCCAGGCGCTGCGCGATCACCGCTTTGCCGATCCGCTGGCCGAACCGGGGCTGGCCGACCTGACCGCGCATGTGGATTTCGCCGCACTGGCGCGCGCCGCCGCCCCTGCGGCGTCGGCTTTCGTCACGCAGGGCGCGCTTTTGTCCCGTCTGGGCATCGCCGCCCGCGCCGCCCGGCTGGCGGCACAACTGGACGGCGAAAGGCTGGCCGCGCATCTTGCCGCCACGCGGCGCTTGACCGACACGGCAGAAATGGGTTCGCTGTTCAAGGCGCTGGCGATCCATCCGCCCGAAACCCGCCCGCCGCCCGGATTTGAAACGGAAACCCCCTGATGCTGGAGATCATCACCTCTGCCTCGCTGCCGGTCCGGCACGGCTTCTTCACCCGCAAGGGGGGGGCCTCCTCGGGCATCTTCGCCGGGCTGAACTGTGGCACGGGCAGCAGCGACCAGGCCGAAATCGTGGCGATCAACCGCGCCCGCGTGGCCGAGGCGATGGGGGTCGACCAGATCGTCACCGTCAACCAGGTGCATTCCGCCGATGTCGTCGCCGTGACCGGACCACTGGCCGAACGGCCGCGCGCCGATGCGATGGTGACGGCGACGCCCGGCGTGGGACTGGGCATCCTGACCGCCGATTGCCAGCCGGTGCTGTTCGCCGACCCCCGCGCCGGGGTGATCGGCGCAGCCCATGCCGGATGGCGCGGCGCGCTGGAAGGCGTGCTGGAGGCGACGGTCGACGCGATGGAGGCGCTTGGCGCCGACCGCAGCCGCATCGCCGCCGTGATCGGCCCCACCATCAGCCAGCCCGTCTATGAGGTCGGGCCCGACTTCATCTATGCCTTTCTGGACGACGACCGCGACAATGCCCGGTTCTTTGCGCAAGGAACGGGCGACCGGCTGCTGTTCGACCTGCCCGCCTTCGGGCTGCACCGCCTGCGCCGCGCCGGGGTGCAGGCGGAATGGACCCGTCATTGCACCTATCGCGATGCCGAAAGGTTCTATTCCTTTCGCCGCACCACCCATCTAGGCGAGGCGGACTATGGCCGCCTGATCTCGGTCATCCGGCTTTAGCCCAAGGGGGCGCGCGCTGGTCCGGCAAGAGCATCAATCCCCTTATGATTCGTGGCGCGCCGGGCATACAACCCTGACATGTCGCGCCACAGGGTCCATGTCCCGGGCCGTTTTGCCCCAGCAACATCAAGAACTTCCCGCAATTCAGCTATCTTCAAGGAAAAGTTTTGACAAGCTGCCCGGATTCGGCCATCTTCTGACTTACAGATGTCCGACACGGGCGGGGATACTCGCTGCGGAAATCAGTCTCGGTAAGGCGGCCCCGGCGTGAACCTCTGCGCGCCACAAGGGGCCGCTTATCTCTTTCGGCACAGGTTTGACACAGGGCGCTGGCCAGCACAGTCCGCTTCGGGGGCCACCGGCCCGCTCCGGCCTTCAGGCCAGCCGCGCCAGCCTTTCCTCCAGCACGTCGAAGGGCAGGCCGGGCTCGTCCTTGGCACAACGGATGACCAGGCTGGTCTTGACGCTGGCCACATTGTCGGCTGCGGTCAGTTGATCGGTCAGGAACCGCTGAAAGGTGGAAAGGTCCGGCGCCACGCATTTCAGGATGAAGTCGATCTCGCCGTTCAGCATGTGGCATTCCCGGACCAGCGGCCAGGCGCGGCAGCGTGCCTCGAATGCGGAAAGGTCGACCTCGGCCTGGCTGCGCAGGCGCACCATGGCGAAAACCGCCACCTCGAAGCCCAGTTCGCGCGCATCGACATCGGCGTGATAGCCGCGGATATAGCCGGCCTCCTCCAGCGTGCGCACCCGACGCAGACAGGGCGGCGCGGAAATTCCCACCCGCTTGGCCAGTTCCACGTTGGTCATGCGACCATCCGCCTGCAATTCGGCCAGGATGTGACGGTCGATCGGGTCCAGCTTGGTTCCGGCCATGGGGCGCTCCTCGTTTGCGCGCAAATTAGGCGCAAGGGGCGGCGGGCGCAATAATATTTCGCCGCAGCGCAGGATGACGCAAGGGCGGGCTGTCCCCCGGGGAAATTCGCGCCGTTTCCAGAGGCCCTGCGGACAATCACGGCGAAATCATGACAAACCTGCGTCAGAGCAGGGGTCTATTGTCCCTGAATCGAAAACAAACTGATCCATTTCGCCCACATGGTTGACGACCCGGATTCATATTATGTCTGGCGCGGACGCCCATCCGGGCGCAGGCGGAGTAAAGTAGTCATGAGTATCTTCAAATCGGCGGCCCTTGCGGCCGCACTGGCCCTGGCGGCGGGCAGCGCCGGCGCGGCCACGGTCGTCTCGGATGCGACCGGCATCAGCGGCACCTTCACCAGCCCCGACGGCGCGGTTTACGAACCGGCCCACGATGGCGGCTGGGTGGCCAACGATTCCACCGCCACCTGGATCTGGGTATCGGGCGCCGGGATCAACACGCCCGTCACCATCCTCTATCAGTTCACCCTCGCCGGATACGACGCTGCGACGGCGGCGCTTTCCGGCCTGTTCTCGCTGGACGACATCGGCTCGATCAGCCTGAACGGCACCGAGATCTTTGCCGACAACGCGCCTTATGACGTCGGCAGCAACTGGGGCATCGTCCAGGATTACGGCACGACCAACAGTTCGCTGTTCCTGGCCGGGGTCAACACGCTGGCCTTCACCATCACCAACACCGGCGGGCCGGGCGGCATCCGCGCGACGATCAACGTCACGGCCGAGCCGACCAGCGCCGTCCCCGTGCCTGCGGCGCTGCCGCTTCTGGCAGGCGCCCTGGGCGGGCTGGGGGCATTCGGGCTGCGCCGCAAACGCGCGGCCTGACCGCCGCGACCGCGCAAGCTGCACAGAACCGGGTCCAAACGGACCCGGTTTTTTCCGTTTCCAGGTCCGTGAAAAGACGCCGCACCCTGTTGGAAGGCAGCGGGGCGGAAAAACCTTCCACGCCGGGCCAAGCCGCCGCAACAAGCGCCCGGCGCACACCGGACAGCCCGGAAATCCGCCCGATTTCACCCAAAACCCCTGCATTTGCTTGAATCCGCCCCTGTGGGCGGGGTAAACGCCCGGCCGACACGGGGCAATTCCGACCCCACCTGTTCATCGCAAGAAGGCCGAATTTCCATGTCGCTCGCCACTCACGCGCCGATCCCCGAGCTTTACGTCTCCTACGACTCCGCCCAGAAGCTGAAGTCCGAGGCTGGCAACCTGCCCTCGTGGGATCTGACGCCGCGCCAGATCTGCGATCTGGAACTGCTGATGAATGGCGGCTTTCATCCGCTGAAAGGGTTCCTGTCTGAAGCGGACTACAACGGCGTCGTCGAGGATATGCGCACCAGCGACGGCACGCTTTGGCCGATGCCCGTCACGCTGGACGTGTCCGAGAAATTCGCCGAAGGCATCGCCACCGGCCAGGACATCGCGCTGCGCGATCAGGAAGGGGTCATACTCGCCATCCTGTCCGTCACCGACAAATGGGTGCCGAACAAGGCGAACGAGGCGGAAAAGGTGTTCGGTGCCGATGACCTTGCCCATCCGGCAGTGAACTATCTGCACAACGTGGCCGGCCCCGTCTATCTGGGCGGCCCGATCACCGGCCTGCAACAGCCGGTGCATTACGACTTCAAGGCGCGCCGCGACACGCCGAACGAGTTGCGCGCCTATTTCCGCAAGCTGGGCTGGACCAAGATCGTCGCCTTCCAGACCCGCAACCCGCTGCACCGCGCCCACCAGGAACTGACCTTCCGCGCCGCGAAAGAGGCCGAGGCGAACCTGCTGATCCATCCGGTCGTCGGCATGACGAAACCGGGCGATGTGGACCATTTCACCCGCGTCCGCTGCTATGAGGCGGTGCTGGACCAGTATCCGCAATCGACCACGCATCTGTCGCTGCTGAACCTTGCCATGCGCATGGGCGGCCCGCGCGAGGCGCTGTGGCACGCGATCATCCGCAAGAACCACGGCCTCACCCATTTCATCGTCGGCCGCGACCATGCCGGCCCCGGCAAGAACAGCCAGGGCAAGGATTTCTACGACCCCTATGCCGCGCAGGAAATGGTCGCGCGCTATCAGGATGAAATCGGCATCAAGATGGTCGATTTCAAACAGATGGTCTATGTACAGGAAAAGGCACAATATTATCCCGTGGACGAGGTGCCGGAAGGCTCCACCGTTCTTGACATTTCGGGCACCGAACTGCGCCGCCGCCTGCGCGAGGGGCTGGAGATTCCGGACTGGTTCTCCTTCCCCGAGGTGGTGGCCGAACTGCGCCGCACCTCGCCGCCGCGGGCGAAACAGGGCTTTACCGTGTTCTTCACCGGGCTTTCCGGCTCGGGCAAGTCGACCATCGCCAATGCGCTGATGGTGAAACTGATGGAGATGGGCGGACGTCCGGTCACGCTGCTGGACGGCGATGTGGTGCGCAAGCACCTGTCGTCCGAACTGGGGTTCAGCAAGGAACACCGCGACATCAACATCAAGCGCATCGGCTATGTCGCGTCGGAAATCACCAAGAACGGCGGTATCGCCATCTGCGCCCCGATCGCGCCCTATACCGCGACCCGCCGCGCCGTTCGCGAGATGATCGAGGCCTTTGGCGCCTTTGTCGAAGTGCATGTCGCGACCAGCATCGAGGAATGCGAACGGCGTGACCGCAAGGGCCTGTATAAACTGGCGCGCGAGGGCAAGATCAAGGAATTCACCGGCATTTCCGACCCCTACGAGGCGCCGACCAAGGCCGAACTGGTGGTCGACACGGAAAATGTCGATGTGGACCATTGCGCCCATCAGGTGATCCTGAAACTGGAAAGCATGGGCCTGATCCGCGCCTGAGCGAATTTTCCCGGCCGAGAGGCCGCACGGCTTGGTTCGTGCGGCATCCGCCCTAAATTTGCGACGGGGGGCCAGCGGCATCGCCCCTGCTTTTCGGGGCAAGCCTTGTCATGCGCACGATCATCACCCTTTCCAGCATCCCCCCGCGCTTTGCGCTTTTGCGGCCCACGCTTGAATCTCTGGTGCGTCAGAATGCGACGGTCGAGGCGATCCGCCTTTACATTCCGCACAGCTATCGCCGCTTTCCCGATTGGGACGGCACCTTGCCCGCGGTGCCGGGCGGCGTCACCATCGTGCGCACATCCGACGATCCCGGCCCGGCGACCAAGATCCTGCCCGCCCTGCGCGAAACTGCCGGACAGGATGTGGACATCCTGTTCTGCGATGACGACCGCATCTATGATCCCGACTGGGCGACAAGGTTTCAGGCGTTGCGGCGGCAGCGCCCCCGCTGCGCCCTGGCCGAAGCCGGCTGGGACATCCGCGACATCCCCCTTTCCGCCCGCCGCGCCGAACGTCTGCCGCGCGCGCAGAAATCCGGGCGCGAGGGCCGCTATCGGTTGAAGCGCATATTCAGCCTGGGGCTGTGGAAACCGGCGCGGTTTGCGACATCGGGCTATGTCGATGTGTTGGCCGGATATGGCGGGGTGATGGTGAAACCCGACTTCTTCACGCCCGCCGTCTTCGACATTCCCGAACCGCTCTGGACCGTGGACGACCCGTGGCTGTCGGGCAATCTGGAACTGAACGGCATCCCGATCTGGCTGAACGCGGCACATTCGCTGTCACGCGAACGCTCTGCCGCGCGGCGCGAGTCGCTGCTGAAGTTCGGGGATGGCGGCTTGCAACGCGGCGCGGCCAACCGCGCCTGCGTTGCATGGTATCGCCAGAACCACGGCATCTGGCAGGCCGAGACGCCCGCCGTCAGTGCACGTTCACCGGCGCGAAATCGTGCTGCCGGGCCAGCATGAAGGCCATGCTCCGGTCGCGGACCAGCGCAAGGCGCTGGCCGTCGGTATCATGCACGGCATAAATCGTCTTCAATGTGCCCGCCTGCTGACGCACCTCTTCGGGCAGATCCTCGACGGCGACGGGGCGGACATAGACGATCCGCGATTCACCTTCGGGCAGTGCTTCGTATTTGACATCCATCTTGCGCCTCCTTCACTTGCGGCCGATGCGGATGGTTTGAACGACAGTCTCGGGGACCGAGCGTCGCAGGTCGATATGCAGAAGTCCGTTCTCCATCGCGGCACCCGCCACCTCGACCCCGTCGGCAAGGACGAACGACCGCTGAAAGGCGCGGGCGGCGATGCCCCGGTGCAGGAACACCCGGTCGCCGGCGTCTTCGGCCTGCCGGCCGCGGATCACCAGCTGGCGGTCCTCGACCGTGATGGCCAGATCCTCTTCGCGAAAGCCGGCGACGGCCAGCGTGATGCGATAGGCGTTTTCCGAACTCGCCTCGATGTTGAAGGGCGGATAGCCCTCGGCGCCCGTCTTGGCCGTGCGCTCGACCAGCCGTTCAAGTTGTTCAAACCCCAGAAGGAACGGGTGCGCGGTAAAACTGATCTTCGTCATCTCATGCCCTTGTCCAAGCGACATATCGGACCGGACCCCATCCGGGCATCCGGTCCTTTGGGGAATATGGGGGGTAAGGTGCGACCCCGCAAGGGCACGCCTTTTCCCGCCTTCTGCGCGAAGGGGTTGAAATTCTTCTGTCCGTTGCGACGAATCGGTATAATCTGAAAACCCGAAGCCACGAGCCCGAGCCAGCCCAGCCATGAATGCCCCCAGCGAGATGAGTTTCGAAGACATGCTCCGCATCAAGCTGGAGGTTCTTCGGCGCGAACATCGCGATCTGGACGAGGCGATCCATGTGCTGGAAACCGCGGGCCGGCCAGACCAGCTGACCCTGCGGCGGCTGAAGAAGCAGAAGCTGAGCCTGAAGGACCAGATCGTCAAGCTGGAAGACCAGCTGATCCCCGACATCATCGCCTGAGGCAGGTTTCCTGCCGCCTGCCCCCGTCGTGTCTGCCCTGGCCGCAGTTTCCGCCGTCGAACTTGCCCCCGCGGAAGCCACGGCTATAGTGCCCCCCTGCAACACGGAGCGGGGCGATGGCAGAGGTCGGCATCATCATGGGCAGCCAGTCCGACTGGCCCACGATGAAAGAGGCGGCAAAGATCCTTGACGAACTGGGGGTGGCTTATGAGACCAGGATCGTCTCGGCCCACCGCACCCCCGACCGACTGTGGACCTATGGCAAGACCGCAGTGGAGCGGGGGCTGAAGGTCATCATCGCGGGTGCCGGCGGGGCCGCGCATCTGCCGGGGATGATGGCGTCCAAGACCCGCGTGCCGGTGATCGGCGTGCCGGTGCAGACCAGGGCGCTGTCGGGCGTCGACAGCCTTTATTCCATCCTTCAGATGCCCAAGGGCTTTCCGGTCGCCACCATGGCGATCGGAGCGGCGGGCGCGGCCAATGCCGGGCTGATGGCGGCGGGGATCCTGGCGATCACCGATCCGGTTCTGGCCGCCCGGCTGGATGCCTGGCGCGAGGCGCTGTCCGCCTCGATCCCCGAGGGGCCGGTTGACGAATAGGACGGGCTGGACCGACCGGCGCGGGCGATGCTATGGGCGCGGCGGACGGCCGGATTTTCCGCGCCGAGCAAAAGGGCAAGACCAGATGACCACACCCACCCCCCTGCCCTTCGGCGCGATCATCGGCATTCTGGGCGGCGGCCAGCTGGGGCGGATGCTGTCGGTCGCGGCCTCGCGCCTTGGCTATCGCTGCCACATCTATGAACCCGCCGCCAACCCGCCCGCCGGGCAGGTGGCGGAAAAGGTCTATACCGCGCCCTATGAGGATGCGGCGGCGCTGGCGGAATTTGCCGCGGGCGTCGATGTCATCACCTATGAATTCGAGAATGTCCCCACCGCCGCGCTGGACCTGCTGGAGGCGGCCCGGCCCATCCGCCCCAACCGCCGCGCGCTGGCCGTCAGCCAGGACCGGATCGCCGAAAAGGATTTCCTGTCGGGCCTTGGCCTGCAAACCGCCCCCTATGCCGCGGTGAACGGCTTTGCCGATCTGGAACTGGCCCTATCGCGGATCGGCGCGCCGGCCATCCTGAAGACGACGCGGCTCGGCTATGACGGCAAGGGACAGGCGCGCATCCTGCACGGCGCCGACGCCCCCGCCGCCCATGCGGCGATGAAGGGGGCGGCCGCGGTGCTGGAAGGGTTCGTGGACTTCACCCACGAGGTTTCCGTGATTGCCGCCCGCGGGCTGGACGGATCGGTTGCCGCCTATGATCCGGGCGAGAACGTCCACAAGGACGGCATCCTGGCGACCACCACCATCCCCGCGCGCCTGACCTCGGCCCAGCGTCAGGATGCGGTGCTGCTGGCGGCGCGCATCCTGAATGCGCTGGACTATGTTGGCGTCATGGGGGTGGAACTGTTCGTGACCCCGCATGGCCTGATCGTCAACGAGATCGCGCCGCGCGTCCACAACTCGGGCCACTGGACGCAGAACGGCTGCGCCGTGGACCAGTTCGAACAGCACATCCGCGCCGTGGCGGGATGGCCGCTTGGCGACGGGACCCGGCATTCGGATGTGGTGATGGAGAACCTGATCGGCGACGAGATCGACCGGGTGCCCGCTCTCGCGCGCGAGGGGGATGTGGCGATCCACCTTTACGGCAAGGCCGAGGCGCGGCCGGGCCGCAAGATGGGCCATGTGAACCGCATCGTCCGACGCTAGGGTTCCGGGGGGTCGGTGCCTCTGGCCGGCCCCGGAGGGGTTTTGCACCCCTCCGGTCCTCCCCGCAGGGTATTTGGGCCAAGATGAAGGGGAAAGGGCAGGATCCGCGTCAGCGGACGAGCGGCTCCAGCGGGTCGTAGAGGATGCCCTGTCCCCAGGCGGCTTCGGGCAGGCTGTCGGGTTTGAAGCGGATGGCCCCGCCTTCCAGTTCCGCGCGCGAGAAAAAGCGGCGTTCGGTCACGATCCCCTCGGGGTCGCGCCATGTCGCATCCAGCACGCCCTTGACGATCGTGCAGCGGAAGTAAACATCGACCTGATGGAAATCGCGGCCCGGATCATGGAACTCGTTCACAAGGCAGGGCGCGCCGACCGCGACGGTCAGGCCGGTTTCCTCGAACACCTCGCGGGCAAGATTGGCGGGCAGGCCGACATGCGGCTCGGCCCCGCCGCCGGGCGCGCACCACAGGTCGGACACACCGCCGCCCCAGGCGTTCACCAGAAGCAGCCGGTCGTCCAGCAGGATCAGCGCGCGGGTGGCAAGGCGGATCGGTCGGGCCATGGCCGCAGACATTGGCCGCGCGCGGCGGCCTTGTCCATGGGGCTTGGGCTGGGGGCGGCGCCTGCGGGGGCGGAATGCGTGGTCCTGCTGCACGGCCTGGCGCGCAGCGAAGCCTCGCTTCTGGCGATGGAGGCGGCGCTGAAGGCGCAGGGCTATGCCGTGGTCAACCACGGCTATCCCTCGACCGCGATGACAGTCGAGGAGCTGGCCCCGCATGTAGGCGAGGCGGTCGCGGAATGCGGCGACCAGCGGGTGAATTTCGTCACCCATTCGATGGGAGGCATTCTGGCGCGCTATTGGCTGGCGGACCACAAGCCGCCGGAGATGGGCCGGGTGGTGATGCTGGCCCCGCCCAATCAGGGGTCGGAACTGGTGGATGCCCTGGGCGAGATCGGCGCCTTTGAATGGGTCAACGGTCCGGCGGGCAAGGAACTGGGGACCGGCGACGGCTCGCTGCCGCGCAGCCTGCCGCTGCCCGATTACGAGCTGGGGGTGATCGCGGGCACGCGGTCGCTGAACCCGGTCTATTCTGGCCTGATCCCCGGCACGGACGATGGCAAGGTCTCGGTCGAAAGCACCCGCGTGGCCGGAATGACCGATCATATCGAACTGCCCGTCACCCATACCTTCATGATGCTGAGCCCGGTCGTGATCGCCCAGACGATCCGGTTCCTGAAGACCGGACGGTTCGACCCCTCGCTGTCGCTGGGCCAGGCTGTCGACATGACCCTGGGCCGCGCACCGGCACCCTAGGGCTGCCGCACGCGACACGGTTGTAGCGCGAGGCAGGGAAACGCCCTATCCTTGGGCGGTATTCTTTGCGGGATTGCGTTGCGATGGCTTGGATTGTCCGGCTCATGTTCGCCGCCATGCTGGCGCTGGCCGCCAGCGGGGCCGCCATGGCCGAGGGGCGGCGCCTGGCGCTGGTCATCGGCAACGGGGCGTATGAGGCGCTGCCGCCGCTGGACAATGCGGTTGCGGATGCCAATTCCATGGCGCGGGCCTTGCGGGCGCAGGATTTCGACGTAACGCTTCTGACCGATGTGGGAACCGAGGTCTTCGACGCGGTGCTGGGCACCTTTGCCCGTCAGGCCGAGGGGGCGGATACGGTTCTGTTCTATTACGCCGGCCACGCCTTCCAGATGAACGGCGTGAACCATCTGGTTCCGGTGTCCGCCCGCATCGACAGTGCCGATACCGCCCGGTCGGCGACATGGAAGCTGGACGACATCGCCGCAAGGCTGAAGGGCGGCTCGGCGCAGCTTCTGATCTTTCTGGATGCCTGCCGCAACAACCCGCTGCCGCAAAGCGTGCCGGGCGCCGCGGACGGTCTGGCGCAGTTCGACGGCGGCGCGGGCACCTTCGTGGCCTTTGCGACGCGGCCGGGCGCCGTGGCCTATGACGGCACGACCGGCGGCAGTCCTTTCACGCAGGCCCTGGTCAACCGCATTGCCACGCCGGGGCAGTCGGTCTCGGACCTGATGATCGCGGTCAGGAACGATGTGCAGCAGGCCACGGGCGGCGCGCAGGTTCCGTGGGAACAATCGTCCCTGCGCGCACAATTCTACTTTACCCCCGCCGAAACCGGGACGGCCGCCGCGCCCGAGGAAGTGCCGCAGTTCGATGTGGTGCAAAGCGCCTCGACCGTGGGGCCGGCCCCTGTTTCGGCTCCGGCGCCCTCCGCTTTGCCCGA
>JASGFG010000099.1:0-11087 GCA_047605605.1 Paracoccaceae bacterium
CCGCGAAGGCGGCCGCACCGTCGGCGCTGGCGTCGTCTCCAAAATCATCGCGTGACAGGTTTCCGATCGTGATCGAAAGGGCCGCCTTCGGGCGGCCCTTTTGCTTTTCCGGCTGCAAATTTTTCTCTGCCCGCGGCAAAGCGGCCTATACTGGCCGTGATTTTCCGGTCCCGCTTTCCTGAACAGAGGTTTTTCGATGCCCTATGATGCCAACAATGCCGTTGCCTTTGCGCGCAGGCCCACGGGCCGCTATCGCGATGGCGAATGCTGGACGCTGATCGAGGATGCGGTGACGGGGAATGGCGGCCGGTCCTCGCGCGGGTTGACGCCGAACTTTTCGCCGAGCGCCTCCTATGTCTGGGGCACTGCCATCGCCATCAACGCGCTTCAGGCGGGGGATGTGCTGCAATTCAGCCATTACCGCTGGACGCGTTCGGTCACGGTCGACGTGACCAATCCCGATGGCAGCGGCAGCACCGATACGCAGGACCATGCCGAGGTGCGGGGCGATCCGCAACATACGGCCATGGTGGTGCGGGTCGTCTCTGCGGGGATCGTGGAGGTGGTCGAACAGAACATCCCCCGCGTGACGGGTCCGGTGCAGGTGGTCCAGCTTGTGCTGACCGCGCCCGCGACGCGGACCGAAACGACCCGCAGCCCCAACGGCTCCGGCCAGACCGTGACCGTCACCACCACGACGGATACGGTCAGCAATCCGCCCCGGTGTTATCGCCCGATCAGCGCCTGAGGCTCGGGTGGAGCGCCGGCGTGGATCACGGCGCGGGCGCCCGCCGCGCGGGGGCAGCCGCTTTCCGGCCCGAAAGGGGGGCAGGCGGCGGTCGGGCAGGGGCCATGCGGCGCGCGGCGCAGAAGGACCGCCTAGCGTTCGGTCAGCTTCAACTCGATCCTGCGGTTCTGGGCGCGCGCCTCGGGGGTGTCGCCTTCGGCCACGGGGCGGTATTCGCCAAAGCCGGTGGCGGCCAGCCGGTTGGGCGGAAAGCCCAGATCATCCTGCATGTAGCGCACGACGGAAAGCGCGCGGGCGCTGGACAGCTGCCAGTTGTCCTTGAACTCGCCCAGACCCGAAAGCGGCACGTTGTCGGTATGGCCGTCGACCCGGATGATCCAGTCAATCCCCGGCGGAATGTCGGCCGCGATTTCGTTCAGCGTCTGCACCACCCCGGCGATCTGCGCCTTGCCCTCGGGCAGCAGATCGGCCGCACCCGGCGCGAACAGCACCTCGGAGGAAAAGACGAAGCGGTCGCCCACCACGCGCACGCCTTCGCGCCCGGCCAGAAGCTGCGACAGCTGGCCGAAGAATTCCGACCGGAAGCGTTCCAGATCCTGCTTTTCCGCCTCCAGCCGCTTGCGCTCGGCCTCTTCCATCTCGGCGCGTTTCTTCTGTTCGGACGCCACCTGCGCCAGCGCCGCGTTCAGCTGGGTGCCCAGCGAATCGATCTGCACCTTTGCCTCGGCATCCTTGGCGGATGAGGCGTCCAGCACGCCCTGCAAGGTGCCCAGCTGGCTGCGCAGGGCCGCGATCTGCTGGTTCAGCAGCGCCAGCTTCTTCGCCGAATCGACCAGTTCCCTGTCCTTCTGGCTCAGCACCGAGCGGGCGGCGTCCAGAAGCCCGGCGGTCTCCTGGCCCTTGTTCGCGGCATCGGCGCGCGCGGCATCGGCGGCGGCCAGAAGGGTCAGCGTCTCTTCGGCCTTCCTGCGCTGTTCCTCCAGCGCGAGGGTCATGGCGGTCAGTTCCGTGTCCGAGGATCTGAGCTTGTCCTGAAGGGCCGCAAGGGCCGCCTGATCGGCCAGCCGGGCCTTTTCCTCGTCCGAAAGCCGGGCCTGCGCGGTATCCAGTTGCCCCTGCACGGCGGCAAGGTTGCTGTCGCGATCGGCGGCCTGCGTCTTCAGATCGGCGATCAATGCCTCCAGCGCCTCGCGCCGGGCGGCGGCAAGCCGGGCGGCCTCGGCCCCGGCGTCGATCTCGCTCCGCGCCTTGGCCAGGGCCAGATCCAGCGCCTCCTTGTCGGTGATCAGCTTTTTCTGCGCGGCGTCAAGCGCGGCGACCGAGGCGGTCAGTTCCGTCACCTGCCCGCGGGCGGAATCGCGTTCGGCCAGCAGGCTGGCGACCTGCGCCTCGAAACTGGCGAGGCGGGCATTGGCGGCATCGAGCTGGCCTTGCCGTGCGGCCAGCTGGCCGGTCAGGTCGGCGATCTGACCCTCCTGCTGCTGGCCCGCGGCCGTCAGGTCGGCGGTCTTCTTCTGCTCCAGTCCCAGGGCATCGGCCAGACCGGCGATCTGCTGGTTCAGGGCCGACAATTCATTGGTCTTGGAGGTGACTTCATCGCGCAGGACCGATTGCATGACGGTAAAGATCGTCAGGATGAAGATCATCACCATCAGCAGCGTCGTCACGGCATCGACGAAGCCCGGCCAGATCATCGAACTGTCGCGGCGGCGGCCCAGTGCCATGTCAGCCGCGCCCCACGGTGCCGCGCGACAACTGGCGCAGCGCCGCCGTCAGGGTGGACAGATCCGCCCGGATGTCGGCCGTCGATTCCTGCCGGCCGGCCGAAAGCTCTTCGAGGATCCGCAAAAGCTGAACGTCGATCGACCGCAGGCGCATCCGGCTTTCGGCATCGGACTGGATGCCACCCTCGGCATCGGTCAGGGCGCGGATCAGATGGTCCTGCCCCTCGGCAATCCGGGCGAGAGAGGCGGCCTGACCGCTTTCGGCCTGCATATGCGCGGCCAGCCGGTTCACCGCCTCGGCCAGGTCGGCCACGCGGGCATCGGCCTCGGCGCGGGTCGCCTCGGCCTGCGCGACCAGCGTTTGCAGCGTTTCCATCTGCCCGGCCAGATTGTCGAAGACGGCGGCCATGGCATCCTGCGCGCCGCCCTCGCCCTCGCCCATGCCGACGCGTGTGAAAGAGGACAGCCACTCCTCAAGCTCGCGGTAGAAACGGTTCTGGCCATGGCCGGCGAAAAGTTCCAGAAGGCCGACGACCAGCGATCCGGCAAGGCCCAGAAGCGACGAGGAAAAGGCCGTGCCCATGCCACCCAGCTGGCTTTCCAGCCCGCCCATCAGCTTGCCGAACACCTCCATCCCGCTTTCGCCTTCTTTCGGGGCAAGCGAGCGGATGGTGTCGACCACCGCCGGCACCGTGGTCGCAAGGCCATAGAAGGTGCCCAGAAGGCCAAGGAAAACCAGAAGGTTGGTCAGATAGCGGGTGATGTCCCGCGCCTCTTCGATGCGGGTCTCGACGGATTCAAGGATCGAGCGCGAGGAAGACGAGGAAATCCCGAGCCGCGCCCCGCGCGACCTCAGCTGCGCCGCCAGTGGCGCCAGAAGCCGCGGCGCGCCCTGGTCGGCCTCGCCCCGGGCAAAGCGTTCGATCCAGCTGACCGACTGGATCAGCGTCATCACCTGCCAGAAGCAGGTCAGCACGCCCAGCAGGAACACCCCGACGATAAAGCCGTTCAGCAGCGGGTTGACCCGCAGCACCCCGGCCACCTGATTGTGGATCAGCCAGGCCCCGGTCCCGACCAGCCCGCAAGCCACCAGCATCGCCACGATCTGCCGGATCGGCTGGCTGAAATGGGCTTCCACCCGTTGACGCGGTTCCCTCACCCGATAGCCCCTTCTTGCCCTTGGCCGCGACAATAGCAGGCAGGACGGGTCTGCCAAGCACCCAAGGGCAGGGGAGGGCGCGGAAAGTGCGGTGCCCCTGGCCGGCCCCGGAGGGGTTTTGCACCCCTCCGGTCCTCCCCGCAGGGTATTTGGGCCAAGATGAAGGGGCGAGGGGAGGGGGGCGGAAAGCAGCGGCGGGCTGGTGGTCGGCGGATGGGTCAGGGGGCGATTTCGTTCACCCTTGCCACCAGCCAGCCAAGATCGGGGTCGGCGATGCCGAGGCTTTCCAGATGGCTGGCGGTGGCGAAAAGGTAGTCGCGGTTCGGACCGTTGTCGCCTGCGGAGGCGGCGATGATGCGGGCCTGATCCTCGAGGGCGAGCCCGCCGCGATACTGGCAATGGTCGCGGTTGATCACATAGGTCACAGCGGTTTCGCGACGGCCGTCCGTCAGGTGGACGGGCAGGCGATCCTCCAGATAGGCCGAGGAGATCAGTTCGCGCTCGCGCAGGTAGTCCAGCGTTTCGGCCGCGGTTTCGGCGGGAATGCGGAAGGCGACGCCCAGGCAGGCGCTGCCCGGCGCGCGGTCCAGCGCCAGCACCAGCCCCGGCGCCTGCGGCGTGCCGCGATAGTGGATCGAATCCATGCAGAAGCTGCGGTGCCAGCCGTCCAGCCGCGCCACCACCCGTTCGGCAAAGGCAAAGCCCGGATTCCAGATCAGCGAGCCATAGCCGAAGACCCAGAGCGCATCCGTCATTCGCTGGCCCTCCTTTGCCCCGATCTGTAAACGGGGGAGGCGGGCAGGGAAAGGGTGTGCGATGCGGTGGCTGACGGGGCTGGTGGTGGCGGTCTTTGTCCTGTGGGGGGGATACTGGGTCGTCGGATCGACCGCGATGGAACGGGCGGCGACCCGCTGGTTCGCGGATGCCCCGGCGCGCGGGCTGGTGGCGGAAAACACCGGACTGGCGGTGCATGGCTTTCCCAGCCGGTTTGACCTGACGGTCGAAGGGGTGCGGATCGGCGATCCCGCCCGCGGCATCGAATGGCAGGCGCCCTTTGCGCAGGTGCTGATGCTGTCCTATCAGCCGTGGCACATGATCCTGGCCCTGCCGGACGAACAGGTCCTGACCCTGCCGCAGGGGCGGTTCGGCATAAGGTCCGACCGGATGAGGGGCAGCCTTGTCGTCGTGCCGGGGCCGGCCCTGGCACTGGACCGGATGCGGGGCGAGGGGATGGCGGTGCATGTCGCCCTGCCCGACGGGCAGACGCTGCAGGCCGATACGGTGAATGTCGCGACCGAGCGGGATCCCGCGCAGGACAATGCCCATCGGATCGGGGTGGAGGTGGCGAACCTGCTGCTGCCCGCCGGGGTGGCGGCGCGGACGGGTCTGCCGGCGGCGGTGTCCGATCTGCATCTGGACGCGGTGGCGCGTTTCACCGCGCCCATCGACCGCCACCTGCGCGAGACGCGGCCAGAGATCGCCGCGCTGGCGGTGCGGGATGCGCGGCTGGTCTGGGGCGAGGTGACGGTCGCGGCCAGCGGCGATCTGGTGGCCGATGCGTCGGGCTTTGCCGAGGGGCGGCTGGTGGTGCGGGTCAGGAACTGGCGCACCGCTCTGACGGCGGCGCAGACGGCGGGGCTGATCCCGGAAAACCTGGCGCGCACGCTGGAGCGGGGGTTGCAGGTGATGGCCGTGACCGGCGGCAATCCGGACGAATTGTCGGTGCCGCTGGATTTTGCGCAGGGTGCGGCGCGGCTGGGGCCGATCCCGCTGGGAGCCGCGCCGCGTCTGCGGTAGGGGGCGCACCGCCGGGAAAGGGGCGAGGCGACATCCTGATCACCGCGGATGACCGCTGCCAGGGCCGCAATGCCGGGAAAGGCGAGGGGGATGCCTTGCCTTTGCCGCGGGGGGGATGGATCGCAGGGACGGGACAGCGCCCGAAAAGCGCCGGCCATGGTCCTGAACGACGGCTTTTGCCGACTGTCCCGGCGCAGGGTCTGCCCGTGCGACCCGCATGGCCGGGATGGGTTTGCCTTTTCCACCCTGACCTTGGGCACATCGGCCTGACTAGCGGCAATAGGCCCCGTTGCGATAGCTGGCGGTGTCGAAATGCATGTGATCTTCGTGATACCCGTCCGATCCGGGGCCGAGCGTGGTGCCGAAGATCCCGCAGCCCGCCTTGTAGGCGGTGCGCAGCGTCTGGTCGAAGCCGCCCGCCACCATCTGCGTGCGTCCGTCCGAGGTGACGATGCCCGCGATGTCGATGGCCTGGCCGCGGCCATGTTCGCTGATCTTGGCGCCCTTCACGTTGTTGCGGGGGCGGCAGATATAGCTGGCGGCGACCTTCAGCTCCACCACTTCGCGCCCCTTGAAGGCGGGGCGCAGGCCGCGGTTGATCCAGCTCTTCAGCGCCGTGGCGGTGTCGCAGTCGATTGTGGCGGCTTGCGACAGGCGGATGCCATCGACCGAGGTGACGCGCACCGGGTTTTCGATGCCGCAGCCTTTGACCTTGGCGCCGATCCGGGGCAGCGACTGGCCCTTGATGTCCGGGTCGCCACAGACATAGCCGGTGGTGGCGGGCGGGGTCTTCTGCTTGCGCTTGCCCAGACCGAAAAGGCCGCCCCGCGGCTCTGGCGAGGGCTGGTCCGAGGCGGCGGGAACCAGACCATCGGGCCGGGGCAAAGGGCGTGGCACGGGCGTCATCGCGGTGTCTGGGGCCGTGTCAGGAGCCTTCTCGACGGCGACCTGCGGCGCGGGCGAGGCGCTGGCGACCACCAGCCCTTCGGGCCGGGGGCGGGGACGGGGGGCCAGCACCTTTGGCGGCGGCTGCGCGATGGCGGTTCCGGCGGGCACCTGTGGCAGGGCGATGACCGGCCGGGGCTGCGGCAGCAGCGATTTCTTCATCGGGGCCGCTGCAACGGGCAGCGCGGCGCAGATCACAAGGGCGGCGAAGGCCCGCCGCATCAGCCGCCTGTGGTCGGCTGACCGCGGCCAAAGTCGGGGGCGGCGGTGTCCTGCCCGGCTTCGATGATGCCGCGGCGGATGGCGCGGGTGCGGGTGAAATAGGCGTGCAGCGTTTCGCCATCGCCCATGCGGATGGCGCGTTGCAGCATGAACAGCTCTTCGGTGAACCGGCCGAGGATGTCCAGCGTCGCCTCCCTGTTGGTCAGGAACACATCCCGCCACATGGTCGGATCGCTGGCCGCGATCCGGGTGAAATCCCGAAAGCCCGAGGCGGAATACTTGATCACCTCCTGGCTCGACACCCGCCGCATGTGATCGGCCACGCCGACCATCGTATAGGCGATCAGGTGCGGCGTGTGGCTGACCACCGCCAGAACCAGATCATGGTGCTGGGGGTCCATCCTGTCCACATTGGCGCCCATGCCCCGGCAAAGTTCCGCCAGCCGGTCCACCGCGGCGGGATCGGTCCCCTCCAGCGGCGTCAAGAGCCACCAACGGTTCTGGAACAGCGTGGCAAAGCCCGACCGCGGGCCGGAATATTCGGTGCCGGCCAGCGGGTGGCCGGGGATGAAATGCACTCCCGCCGGAACATGCGGGGCCACGGCGTCGATCACCGCCTGCTTGACCGAGCCCACGTCGGTCACGGTCGCGCCGGGTGCCAGATGCGGGGCAATCTCGGCCGCGATCTCGCCCATGGCGCCCACGGGAACGGCCAGAACCACCAGATCGGCGCCCCTGACCGCCTCGGCCGCCGTCGCGCACACCCGGTCGCAGATGCCGATTTCCAGCGCGGTCGCGCGGGTTTCGGCGGTCTTGGCATAGCCCACGATCTCGCCCGCGAGGTGCCCCGCCTTCATCGCATGGGCCATGGACGAGGCGATCAGCCCCAGCCCGATCAGCGCGACGCGGTTGTAGACGACGCTCACTTCACACCCTTGAACTGGGCCACGGCATGGGCGACGCGGCGGCACGATGCCTCGTCCCCGATGGTGATGCGCAGGCACGAGGGCAGCTTGTAGCCCGAGACGCGCCGCACGATCAGCCCCTGCGCCTGAAGGAAGGCATCGCAGGCCTCGGCCTCTTCGGCATTGGCAAAGCGGGCGAGGATGAAGTTCGCCATCGAAGTATCTGACGGCACACCCAATTCCGCCAGTGCGGTGGCCAACCATTGCCGCATCCGTGCGTTTTCCATGCGGCAGCGGTTGACGTGATCCTGGTCGCGCACCGCGGCCTCGGCCGTTTCCAGCTGGGTGTTGGACAGGTTGAAGGGGCCGCGGATGCGGTTCAGCACGTCGATGATCGCCTTTGGCCCATAGCCCCAGCCGATGCGCAGCCCGCCCAGACCGTAGATCTTGGAGAAGGTGCGCGTCATCACCACATTCGTGCGCCGTTCGATGATCGACAGGCCGGCGTCGAAATCGTCGACATATTCGGCATAGGCCCCGTCCAGCACCAGAATGGCCTGCGGCGGCAGGCCCGCGGCCAGACGTTCGACCTCGGCCGCTGAAATCATCGTGCCGGTGGGGTTGTTCGGGTTGGCGATGAACACCAGCTTCGTGCGCTTGTTGCAGGCCCGCAGGATCGCATCCACATCCGTCGTGCGGTCGCGTTCCGAAACCTCGACCGGGGTGGCGCCGACCGCCATGGCCGAAATGCGATACATCAGGAAGCCGTGTTCGGTGAACACCACCTCGTCCCGCGGACCGGCATAGGCCTGGCAGAGAAAAGTGATGATCTCGTCCGATCCCACGCCGCAGATGATGCGGGCGGGGTCCAGGCCGTGAACCTCGGCAATCGCCTCGCGCAGGCCGGTGTGATCGGTGTTCGGATAGCGGTGCAGGTTGTGGACGCTGCGCAGGAAGGCGTCCTTGGCCTTGTCCGACGGGCCAAAGGGGTTTTCGTTCGACGACAGTTTTACCGCGTTGGAAACACCGGCCACATGCGCCTTGCCACCCTCATACAGGGCGATGTCAAGGATGCCGGGCTGGGGGCGGATGGCGTCGGTCATGGCGAACTCCGTTGATGGCGGGGTTCTAGCGGCGGGCGTGGGCCAAGGCCAGCGGGATTTCGCCGCCCCCCGCGCCCCCTGCGGCAAACTGTTGCCTCAATACTTCGTCTTGGCCTTGGCGGTCAGCCAGTCCATCGCCGCCATCAGTACGCCCGAGACGACGAAGGTCAGATGGATCGCGGTCAGCCAGAAAAGTTCATTGTCGCCGATGGCGGTGGGGGTCTTGCTGTCGCCGATCTCCATGAACTTCTTCAGCAGATGGATGGCCGAAATCGCCACGATCGAGGCGATGAGCTTCATCTTCAGGCCCGAGAAGTCGACCTTGCCCATCCATTCCGGCCGGTCGGCGTGGTCGTCGATGTCCAGCTTGGACACGAAGTTCTCGTAGCCCGAGAACAGCACGATCAGCAGCAGGTTCGCCGCCAGCGTCAGGTCGATCAGCGTCAGGACGACCAGGATCATCTTTTCCGCCGTCATGGTCAGCAGTTCGGGCGCATAATGCAGCAGTTCGCGCAGGAAGATCACGGTCAGCATGGCCAGCGCCACGCTGAGGCCCAGATACATCGGCGCGATCAGCCAGCGTGCGCCGAACAGGCCCTTTTCAAAGGCGGTTTCCATCCTGGGTTTGTCGGACATGCGGGTTTCTCCGGCACAAGGGAAGGTCGCGCCCGGTCTAGCGCGCCTGTCGCGGCGCCGCATCCCCTATTTTCGACGGCTGCGTCACAAATGAAAAGGCCGCCGCGGTTTCCCGCAGCGGCCCCGAAACACGATCCGTCAGGATCAGTTCTTGGCGTAGTATTCGACGACCAGGTTCGGTTCCATCTGGACCGGATAGGGCACGTCCGACAGACCGGGAGTGCGCACGAATTTCGCGGTCATCTTGTGGTGGTCGACCTCGACGTAATCCGGCACGTCGCGTTCGGTCAGCGCCACGGCTTCCAGCACCAGGGCCAGTTGCTTGGATTTCTGACGCACTTCGATCACGTCGCCTTCCTTCACGCGGTAGGAGGCGATGTTCACGCGCTTGCCGTTCACGGTGACGTGGCCGTGGTTCACGAACTGGCGGGCGGCGAACACGGTCGGCACGAATTTCGCGCGATAGACGACCGCATCCAGACGACGCTCCAAGAGGCCGATCAGCATCTCGCCGGTGTCGCCCTTGACGCGCTCAGCCTCGCCATAGATCTTGCGGAACTGCTTTTCGGTCAGGTCGCCGTAGTAGCCTTTCAGCTTCTGCTTGGCGCGCAGCTGGGTGCCGAAGTCCGACAGCTTGTTCTTGCGGCGCTGGCCGTGCTGGCCGGGGCCGTATTCGCGCTTGTTCACCGGGGACTTCGGGCGGCCCCAGATGTTTTCGCCCATGCGGCGGTCAATTTTATACTTGGCAGACGTGCGTTTGGTCACGGCTGATCTCCTTCGATGTATCGGCTTCGGCTTGTCCGAAAACCGGTATCCACTTTTCGGGCCGAAGCCCGGCGAAGGGCGTTGTCCTTTTCCCCTTGCGGGGCGACAGGCTTCCCCTTGCGGGGGCCACCAACACCAATGAACAGCCCCGGAGGGTTGCTCCGGGGCCATCGGCGGCGCTTATACAGGGTGCCGCCCCCGAGTCAACGCCCGAGTCAACGCCGGCAGGTCACTATTTTACGACAAAGCCGTGGGCATAGGGGTCGCGGTCGTCGATGAAGATGGTGTTGATGCCGGTCTGACGTGCCCAACCGCCGATGGAGGGGATGATCGCGGATTTGCCCGCCACGGTCGCCGCCGCCTCGACCCGGCCCTTGAAGATCGAGCCGATGATGGATTCATGCCAGAATTCATCGCCGACCTTCAGCCGTCCCTTCGCCGCCAGATGCGCCATCCGGGCCGAGGTGCCGGTGCCGCAGGGGCTGCGGTCGATGGCCTTTTCGCCATAGAACACCGCGTTCCGCGCATGGGCGCCCTCGACCGTGGGCTGGCCGGTCCACAGGATATGCGACAGCCCGCGGATTTCCGGATGCTCGGGATGCACGAAGTCGTATTTGGCGTTCAGCGCGGCGCGCAGTTTCGGCGACCAGCCGACCAGTTCGCCCGCCGTATGGTCGGCCATGTCGCGGAAATTCTTCTGCGGCTCGACGATGGCATAGAAATTGCCGCCATAGGCCACATCCACCACGATCTCGCCCAGCCCCTCGACCTCGGCGGTCAGACCTTCGGCGTAAAGGAAGGCGGGCACGTTGGTCAGGCGCACTTCCTCGACGAAGCGGCCCTCCTGGCGATAGGTGATGTCGACTTTTCCTGCGGGGGCGTCGATGGACAGGCGCCCCGGTTCGCGCGGGGTGATCAGCCCGTTCTCGATCCCCATGGTGATGGTGCCGATGGTGCCATGCCCGCACATCGGCAGGCAGCCCGAGGTTTCGATGAACAGCACGCCCACGTCGCAATCCGCCCGCGTCGGCGGATAAAGGATCGAGCCCGACATCATGTCATGCCCGCGGGGTTCATACATCA
>JASGFG010000100.1:0-11017 GCA_047605605.1 Paracoccaceae bacterium
GGCCCCGGAGGGGTTTTGCACCCCTCCGGACCACCCCGCAGGGTATTTTGGCCAAGATGAAGGGGGGAGGGCGGCTTTTTGCCGGGGCGATCCCGCCGGCCGGGAAAAGGCGCCGGCCTGTTTCCCTGCCGCCTGTGTCGCGGGCCGCAGCCTCAGATCTGCCGTTCCGGCATCTGCACCCGCAGGCCGTCCAGCGCGTCCGTGACCTTGATCTGGCAGGTCAGGCGCGAGGTGGCAGGATCGGGATTCCAGGCGAAATCCAGCATGTCCTCTTCCATCGCATCCTTGGGCGGCAGACGGTCCACCCAGGCGGGGTCGATATAGACATGGCAGGTGGAACAGGCGCAGGCGCCGCCGCAATCGGCCTCGATCCCCGGCACGCCATTGTCGCGCGCGCCTTCCATGACGGTCAGGCCGTTCGCCACCTCGACCACATGCTCGGTTCCGCCGTGTTCCACATAGGTGATCTTTGCCATGTCCCTGCGCCTGCCTTGAATATCCGTGGGTCGCGTTCTTTCCTGCGACATAGGCGAAATCCGCGGGATTTGCCAGCCCCGCCGGCCGCCCCCGGCCGGGCTTTCCGAGGAAGGCCGCAGCGTCTATGGTGACGCCCAGACAACGGAATTCACCGGCAGGGCAGGCGGTTCATGACACGATTTCCTTGGGGCGGCACGGCGGGGGCGGCCCTGGCGTTGCTGGCGGCCTGCGGGCCTGCGGTGATCCCCGAAGCCCCCGTCCGCGCCGATCTGGCGGCCGAGGTGGTCCTGGCCGAACCCAAGGCCGAAACGGGTGTCTGCTGGGCGCATGATACCCTGCCGGCCGTGATCGAGACGGTGACAGAGCAGGTGGTCGACCGGCCTGCCGCGACGGGCAAGGACGGCAAGGCCGTTCCCGCCAGCTATCGGACCGAAACCCATCAGAAGATGATCCGCGACCGCAGCGAGGTGTGGTTCCGCACCCCCTGTGCCCAGACGATGGATGTCGATCTTGTCGCGACCGTCCAGCGTGCGCTGAAGGCCCGGGGCTATTACCGGGGCGCGCTGACGGGGCGGATGGACAAGGCGACGCGCAGCGCCGTGCGGCGTTTCCAGGCGGCGCGGGGGCTGGACAGTTCCTTTCTGTCGCTGGCGGCGGCGCAGGATCTGGGGGTCGTGGTGACGCCGCTCGACCTGCTGGAGAGGAAAGACAAAGGCCGCCGGGCGGAACCGGCGGCCTCGTCGAACGGAGGCTGACCCTTATTTCTGCAATTCGGTCCAGATCGCGGTGATATACCCCTGGGCCTTTTCGCTGCACGGCTTCAAGAAGTGGCCCTTGTCCTTGAACTCGGCCGGGACCATGATTTCGGGGGCGGTCTTCATGTCTTCGGGCATGAAGGCGTCCGAGCCGGCGATGCCGTTGGCATATTTGGCAAAGGACGAGATCAGCGCCGCGTTTTCGGGTTCGGCGATGAAGTTCAGGAACTTGTAGGCGTTCTCGACGTTCTTGGCGTCCTTGAGCAGCGTCACCTGGTCCATCCAGACGATATAGCCCTCTTTCGGATAGCCATAATGCACGTCCGGGTTGCGGATGCGGGCGCGCATCATCGCGCCGTTCCAGTAGACCGAGGCGGCGACATCGCCGGTCGACATCTTTTCCTCCATCCCATAGTCCATCGACATCCATTTGGGCTTGGCGGCCAGAAGGGCGTCGCGGACCTTTTTCATCACCTCGGCGTCTTCGGAACAGACCTCGCCGCCCTCATACATCGTGGCCAGCGCCATGATGTCGTTCATTTCCGGGGTGACGTTGACCTTGCCCACCAGTTCCGCGGGCGGGTCCATGAAGATCGCGCTGGTGTTCGGATCGCCCGCATAGACCTTCTTGTTCACGCCGATGCCGGTCGTGCCCCATTGCCACGGAACCGACCATTTGCGGCCGGGGTCGTAGTCCACATCCATCCATTCCGGCGCGATGTTCTTGTGGTTCGGGATCTTGGACAGGTCCAGTTCCTGGATCAGCCCCTTGTCGCGAAAGATCTGGACGTAGTTGGCCGAGGGGACAACCAGGTCAAAGCCCGACCCGCCCGCCTCGACCTTGGCCAGGGCGGTGTCGTTGCTGTCATAATCGGTGACGGTGACCTTGATCCCGGTTTCCTTCTCGAACTTGGTCAGCAGGTCGGGGTTGGTGTAGTTGCCCCAGTTATACAGCTGCAATTCGCCATCCGCCGCGGCCAGCGTCGCGCTGGCCAGCAGGATGGCGGTGGCGGTCAGAAGGTTCTTCATTCTTCAGGCTCCCTGTCTTGGTTGGTTCTTGTCTTGGCGCATCAGTCGCGGTTGCGCGACAGAAGGAAAAAGGCCGTCAGCAGCAGCACCGTCAGCACCAGCAGCGCGGTCGAGATGGCATTGACCTCGGGGGTGACGCCGCGGCGCAACTGGCCCAGCATGTAGGTGGGCAGAGTGTCCTGCCCGCCCGACTTGACGAATTCGGTGATCACCACATCGTCCAGGCTGATGACGAAGGCCAGCATCGCCCCCGCCACGATCCCCGGCGCCATCAGGGGCAGCGTGACCCGGCGGAACGTCTGCCAGGGGCTGGCGTAAAGGTCGGCGGCCGCGGTTTCCAGCGTCAGGTCCATCCCCTCCAGCCGGGCGCGGATCGGCAGATAGGCGAAGGGGATGCAAAAGGCCGCATGGGCGATGATCAGATAGGCCAGCCCGGAATAGCCCGTCTGCACCTTGATCCAGGCGAAAAAGATCAGCAGCGCCACCGCCGTCACGATTTCCGGCACCATCAGCGGCTGGTTGATCATCACATAGATGAAGGTCTGGCCCTTGAACGCCTTGCGCCGGGTGGTGCCAAGCGCGGCCATCGTCGCCACCGTGGTGGCGATCAGCGCCGCCGAAACCGCGATGACCAACGACCGGACGGTCGCATCCTTGACCGCGTCGTTGTTCCAGGCCTTGACATACCAGGCAAAGGAGAACCCCTGCCATTGCGACACGTTGGCACCGGCGTTGAAGGAAAACACCACCAGCGTGAAGATCGGCAGGTAAAGCGCCACAAAGGCCAGCACGGCGATGGTGGCAAAGCCCGGGATGCGGGCAACCTCGAACGAACGATCAGCCATGTCCGCCCTCGCGGTTCGCAGCCCGGACATAGAACAGCAGGGCGATGGTGACGACGATCAGCAGCGTGATCGACAGCGCCGATCCCAGCGGCCAGTTGCGGCCCTGACCGAACTGCAGCTCGATGAAGTTGCCGATCATCATGTTCTTGCCGCCGCCAAGGACGCGCGGCGTGACATAGGCGCCCAGCGACGGCACGAAGACCAGGATCGACCCCGCCACGATACCGGGTTTCACGATGGGCAGGATCACCCGGCGCAGCACCGCCCAGCGGGTGGCGTAAAGGTCGTATCCCGCCTCCAGCAGGCGCATGTCGAACCTGTCGATGGCGGCGTAAAGCGGCAGCACCATCAGCGGCAGATAGACATAGGCCATGCCGATCAGCACCGCGGTGTCGGTGTAAAGGATCTGCAACGGCTGGGCGATGAGGCCCAGTTTCATCAGGACGGTGTTCAACAGGCCCTGGTTGCGGATCACCTCGTTGATGGCAAAGGTGCGGATCAGCAGGTTGGTCCAGAACGGGATGGTGATCAGGAACAGCCACAGCGCCCGCGCCTTTGGCGGGCGGGTGCCGATGAACCATGCGGTGGGAAAGCCGACCAGAAAGGTGATCAGCGTCGTCAGGATCGACAGTTTCACCGACCGCCAGAAGATGGTCATATGCGCATCGGCCAGGGACAGCGTGCCGTCAAAGATGTCGCGCGTGAACAGGATGCCGCTCCACCCGTCCCACGAGAATTTCGGTTCGACATTGCCATACTGGCCGGGGGTCAGGAAGGAATAAACCAGCACGATCAGCAGCGGCCCCACCGCCGCGATGGTCAGCACCACCAGCGCCGGCACCGACAGGAGCCAGCCGTTGCGGGCGCTTGCGGCAGTCTGGGCGGTTTCGGCCTCGCTTGCCATGCCCTAGTCCTCCAGCAACTGGACCGCGCCGGGGGCAAAGCGGATGCCGACCTGCTGGCCCTCGGTCAGTGTCGCCTCGCCCGTCACGCCCGAGACGACGCAGGCCTCGACCTCGGTGCCGTCGGCAAGGCCCAGGCGATAGTTCATGTCGGTGCCGAAATAGACCGCGCCCCGGACGGTGGCGGGGATGGTCCCGGCCTCGCCCGCGGGGGCGATGTGGACATGTTCGGGGCGCACGGCCAGCGTCACCTCGCCCGTGGTCGCCCCCGCCTCGGCCACCGGCACCACGTCGCCGGTGCCCAGCCGGACGCCGCCGCCCGACACCGCCGTGCCGTCCAGAAAGTTCGTCTCGCCGATGAAGCTGGCGACAAAGCGGTTGACGGGGCGGGTGTATATCTGTCGCGGCACGCCAAGCTGCTGGATCTTGCCCGCCGACATCACGCCGATGCGGTCGGACATGGTCAGCGCCTCTTCCTGGTCATGGGTGACGAAGATGAAGGTGATGCCGGTTTCCACCTGCAACCGCTTCAGTTCCACCTGCATTTCCTTGCGCAGCTTCAGGTCCAGCGCCGACAGCGGCTCGTCCAGCAGCAGGACCTTGGGCTTGGGCGCCAAGGCGCGGGCCAGCGCCACGCGCTGCTGCTGGCCGCCGGACAACTGGCTGGTCTTGCGGGCGGCCATCGGCTCCAGCTTCACCAGCGCCAGCATCCGGTCGACCGTGGCCTTGACCTCGGCCCGCGGGCGGCCCTGCATTTCCAGCCCGAAGGCGATGTTCTGCGCCACCGTCAGATGCGGGAACAGCGCATAGCTCTGGAACACCGTGTTCACCGGGCGGCGGTTCGGGGGCAGGGTGGTGATGTCCTGCCCGTCCAGCAGGATCTGCCCCGAGGTCGGCATCTCGAACCCGGCGATCAGGCGCAGCAGCGTGGTCTTGCCGCAGCCCGAGGGGCCAAGCAGGGTAAAGAATTCGCCCTTGTTGATCGTCACCGATACGTCGTCCAGCGCGCGCACCACATGGTCGCCCTGTCCGAAAGCCTTGACCGCATTGCGGGCCTCGACGGCTGTTTCGCTCACGCGCCCGGTCTCCCTGTTATTTTGATCATATCTGGGCATTTCGCCGGCCATGATGCAACAGTTTAGTTGGTGGCGCCGGCATGAAATGGCGCGTGACCCGCCCGCTGCGGGGCAGGGTGCCCGTCTTTGCCGCAGATGGCGAACCGGCCCCTGCGCGCCCGCCTGTGGCCGCGATCGCGGCGTTTCGCCCGCCGTCCCGCCCCGAAGGATGCGGGTGGTTATTGACAGTGCCGTCCGGTCCGCGCATGACAAACCCACCTTCGGTTCCGCAAGGACCAAAAGGGAACGCGGTGCGGGGTGCCCCCCAATTCCGCGGCTGCCCCCGCAACTGTAGGCGGCGAGCTTTCTGCTGACGATGCCACTGGGAAACCGGGAAGGCCAGCGGAACGCCCTGACCCGCGAGCCAGGAGACCTGCCGAAGCGATCACCCTTTCCGCCGCGCGGGGTGCGTGGAGGAGGGCGGACTTCCGCCAGAGGTGACGAACAGTCGTCGCGGGCGGGCCGAAATCCCCTGCGACGGATCGCATCGAAGGGCGGGAAACCGCACGAAAGGGGACCAAGGGAATGACCCGGGAAATTTCATTTATCGCGCTGATCGCCGCGCTGACGGCCGGCGCCGTGCAGGCGCAAGAGACCGAAGAGGTCGTGCTGGACACCATCACCCTGACCGCCAGTTCCGAGCCGGTCAGCCTTAGCCGCACGGGTGCCACCGTGGACGTGGTGACGGGCGAGCAGATCCGCGCGGCGGGCGACCTGTCGCTGGCGGGGCAATTGGCGCGGGTGCCGGGCGTTTCCATTTCGCGCAACGGCGGGCTGGGGGCCACGACCTCGCTGCGGCTGCGGGGCCTGGGGGGCGCCTATATCGGCGTGCGGATCGACGGGATGGATGTGACCGATCCGTCGAACACGCAGGTTTCCTATGATTTCGGCACCACCACCATCGGCGGCCTTGGCCGGGTCGAGGTGCTGCGCGGGTCGCAATCGGCGCTTTACGGATCTTCCGCCATCGGCGGCGTGGTCGACATCACCAGCTTCCGCCCGGAAAAGGATGGCCTCAGCGGCCGGATCTCGGTCGAGGGGGGCAGCGATTCCACCTATTCCGGCACGGCCGCCGTGGGGGTGCGCGACGATCGCGGGCAACTGGCCTTCACCGCCAGCCGCACGACGACCCAAGGCATTTCCGCCGCCGCCGACGGGACCGAGGATGACGGCTTCCGCGCCACCACGCTGAACCTTTACGGCGATTATCGCCTGACGGATACCGTGACGGTCGGCGCCAGCGGCATCTGGCGCGACAGCGACACCGATATGGACGGCTTTCCTGCCCCCGCCTACACCCTTGGCGATACCGACGATACCGAGGAGGGCCGGCTGCGCGGCGGCCGGGTCTTTGCCCGCCTGGAAACCGGCGCCGTCACGCAGGAACTGTCCCTTGGCCATCTGGAGAACAAGCGGTTCTACGACTATCCCGCCGATGCCTCGACCTATGACTACAAGGGTGAGCGCGATACGCTGGCCTATTCCGGCAAATGGGATGCGAGCGACGCCTTTTCGCTGAACTGGGGGGCCGAGCGGGTGAAGGAAAGCTATTCCACCGTCTCCGTCTCGCCCTGGAGCACGGGCGAGGACTCGGGCGATGCCGCGACCACATCGGTCTTTGCCGAAGCGCTTTATGCCCTGTCGCCCGATGTCGACCTGTCCTTTGCGCTGCGCCATGACGACCACGATGCCTTTGGCGGCAAGGTCACGGGCCGCGCGGCAATGGCATGGCGGCCGACCGGGGACTGGATAATCCGGGCCGTCGCCTCGACCGGGTTCCGTGCGCCGTCGCTTTACGAACTTCACAGTGCCTATGGCGATCCGTCGCTGACGCCGGAAACCAGCCGCAGCTTTGAACTGGGGGCCGAATACCTGATGGCCGGCGGCTCGGTTCAGGTGACGCTGTTCGACACGAAGATCACCGACCTGATCCAGTTCGACTATGCCGCCACCGCCTGCGGCCAGCCCTATGGCTGCTATGCGCAGGTGCCGGGCGATACCAAGACCAAAGGGGTCGAGATCAGCGGCAAGTATGACCTAAACGACCGCTGGAAGGTCTATGGCAGCTATACCTATACCGACGCCTATTCCCTGGGCAGCGGCACGCGCGACCGTTTGCCGCTGGTGCCGCGCAACGACGTGACGCTGGGCGTGGAAGGGCAGATCACCGACCGGATCGCCGCGCGCGCCTCGGTCCAGCATGTGGCCGATTTCATCGACAGCAGCGGCACCGAAAGGATGCCCGACTTCACCGTCGTCAATGTGGGCATGGACTATCGGATCACCGAAGGGACGACCGCCTATCTGCGGGTCGAGAACCTGTTCGACGAGGAGTATCAGACGGTCCGCGGCTATGCCCAGCCGGGCCGTCAGGTGTTCGCCGGTGTCCGCGCGTCGTTCTGACATATTGCGGGCCGTTGCGGCCGCGCTGGTCCTGGCCGGCGCGGCGCAGGTCGCGGGGGCGGAGGGCGGATCTTCATCCCCCGCCGCGATTGCGGCTGCCGACGGGGCTGCAAACCCGCCCGCTGGGGCGCCCCTGCGGGTGGTGTCGATGAACCTTTGCACCGACCAGCTGGCGATGCTGCTGGCCGCGCCGGGGCAACTGGTCTCGGTGTCGAACCTGGCCACCGATCCGCTGTCCTCCTCGATGGTGGATCGGGCGCGGGACTATGTGCCAAACCGGGGTCAGGCAGAGCAGATCTTCCTCATGCACCCCGATCTGGTGTTGGCCGGAACCTATACCGCCACGGCGACGGTCGACCTGCTGGACCGGCTGGGGGTCCGGGTGGTGCGGGTGCCGCCCGTCGCCTCGCTGGCCGATGTGGCAGACCAGATGCGGCTGGTCGGCCGGGTTCTGGGCCGCGCGGCCGAGGGCGAGGCCATGGCCCGCGACTTCGAGGCGCAGGTGCAGGCGCTGCGCATCGACCTGCCGCCCGCGACGGCGGCGATGTATTATCCGAACGGCTATACGACCGGCGCGGGGACGGTGGCCGACGAGATCCTGCGCCTGACCGGCTTTCGCAACGTGGGGGCCGAGGCCGGGCTGACCGGCGGCGGCACCCTGCCGCTGGAACGGCTGGTGATGGCGGCCCCGCGGATGATCGTGACCTCGCAGCCCTATCCCGGCGCCTCGCGGTCCGAGGAAATACTTGTCCACCCCGCGTTGCGCGCGCTTCAGGCGCGGGCGGCCAGCGCCACCATGTCCGATGCCGACTGGGTTTGCGGCACACCCTATATGCTGCGCGCCATCGCCGCCATGGCCGCCGCGCGCCGCGCGCTGGAGCCGTCGGCGCGGGGCGACGATCCGGGTCCGCAGGGCGGGGCGGGGTGATGCGGTCTTCTGGCGGGATGGGGCGGGGGCCGCGCCCCTGCGCGGGGGCTTGCCTTGGCCGCCCGGCTGCGGGAAGGTCGGGCGAGCCGTATGGAAAGCGGGCTGCGCGATGCGGTTGATCCTTGCCCTGTCTTTTCTGGTCGTGCTGTTGTTCGCGGCCTCGCTGCTGATCGGGCCGGCGGCCCTGGGCCTTGGCGACAGCCTGTCGGCGCTGGCCGCGGGCAAGGGCGGGCCGGTGGTTCTGGTCATGCGGGAAATCCGGCTGCCGCGCGCGTTGCTGGGGGCGGGGGTCGGCGCGGTCCTGGGCCTTTCGGGGGCGGCGATGCAGGGGTTCCTGCGCAATCCTCTGGCCGAGCCGGGGCTGATCGGGGTGTCCTCGACCGCGGCGCTCGGGGCGGTGCTGTCCTTGCAGACCGGACTGGCGGCGGTCTTTGCGCTGGCGCTGCCGCTGGCCGCACTGTGCGGGGCGGGGCTGTCGGTCGTCGTCATGCTGGCGCTGGCCGGGCCGCGCGGGGGGGCGCTGGCGCTGATCCTGGCCGGGATCGCGATCACCGCGCTGTCGGGGGCGGCGACCTCGCTGGTGCTGAACCTGTCGCCCAACCCCTTTGCCGCGATGGAGATCGTCTATTGGATGATGGGCTCGCTGGCCGACAGGTCGATGCAGCATGTCTGGCTGGCACTGCCGCTGATGGTCGCCGGTTCGGCGCTGCTGCTCAGCCTGGGGCGGGGGCTGGATGCGCTGACGCTGGGCGAGGATGCGGCGCAGAGCATGGGGGTCAACCTGCCCCGGCTGCGGCTGAGGCTGGTTGCGGGGACGGCGCTGGCGGTCGGCGCCTCGGTCGCGGTGGCCGGGGCCATCGGCTTCGTCGGGCTGGTGGTGCCGCATCTGCTGCGCCGGGCGACGGGGGGGATGCCCTCGCGCCTGATGCCGGCGGCGGCGCTTGGCGGGGCGGCGATGGTGCTGGCGGCCGATATCGCCGTGCGGGTGGTGGCGCCCGACCGCGATCTGAAGCTGGGTGTTCTGACCGCGCTGATCGGGGCGCCGTTCTTTCTGCACCTGATCTGGCGGATGCGGGCGGTCGAGGCATGAGGACGCCCGCACAAGCCACATCAATTTCGACCGGCAAGCCATTGCTTTCCTTGCAGGACATGACCGTTCGCCGCGCAGGCCGCGCCACGGTCGAGCGCGCCGCGCTGACCCTTTCGGCGGGCGAGTTCGTCGGTCTGATCGGCCCGAACGGTGCGGGCAAGACCACGCTTTTGCGCGCGGCCCTTGGCCTTTTGCCGCATGAGGGGGGATCGAGCCTGTCGGCCCTGCCCGCCGCCGCCCGTGCCCGCGCCGCGGCCTTTCTGCCGCAGGCGCGCGAGATTGCCTGGCCGGTGACGGTGGCGGCACTGGTGGCACTGGGCCGGGTGGGGCGCGACGATCCCGCCGCCGTCGCCCGCGCGCTGGACCGGATGGGGCTGGCCACCCTGGCCGATCGCCGCGCGACCGAGCTTTCGGGGGGCGAACAGGCCCGCGCCCTGATCGCGCGGGCCCTGGCGCAGGACACGGCGCTGCTGATCGCGGACGAGCCGGTGGCGGGGCTGGACCCCGAGGCGCAGCTGCGCACGATGCAGGTGTTCCGCGATCTGGCGGACGAGGGGCGCGGGGTGCTGGCCTCGATCCACGATCTGGGCCTTGCGGCGCGGTTCTGCGACCGGTTGGTGATGATGCAGGAAGGCCGGATCGTGGCCAATGGCCCCCCGCGCGAGGTGCTGACCGACGAACGGCTGGCGCAGGTCTTCGGCATCCGCGCCTTTCACGCCGATACGGACGAGGGGCCGGTGTTCCAGCCCGTCGCGGTGATCCGGTGATCGCCGTCACGCTGGACCGGCCCTGGCTGGCCGCGCGCCTGCCGCGCCCGATGCGGGTGCTGAGCTGGGCGCCCTTTGGCGCGGGCTATCGCCGGACCGACCTGATCCTGTGGCGGGAGGTCAGGAATGCCGACCTGACGCCCGGCTTCGATGCCGAGGGCTGGCTTCAGTCGCAGATGCCCGATCCCCTGGCCGTGGGAATGCTGACTTCGCGCGATGTCGGAACCTTTACCGTGGCCGAGGCCGGGGTCGAGGGCATCCGGGCCGCCTGCGTGGCGACGCTGGGCCTGTCGAACGCCGAAAGCGTGGGGCGGCGGCTGCCCTATCACAGCGCGGATTACGGCACGATCAATCTGGCCGTTGCCGTCGGAGCGGCCCTGACCGAGGCCGCGCAGCTGGAGGCGATGTCGATCGCCGTTCAGGCCCGCACCGCGGCGGTGATGGAGGAGGGGCTGGTGCTGGACACGGGAACCGCCACCGGCACCGGGACCGATTGCGTGGCGCTGGCCTGCGACGAGGGTGCGGGGCGCTATGCCGGGCTGCACACCCCCCTGGGCGAGGCCGTGGGGGCGGCGGTGCGCGGGGCGGTGGCGCAGGCGGCGGCGGACTGGATGCGCTGGCGCGAGGCGGAGAGGGCGCGGGGGGGGGGGGGGGGGGGGGGGGGGCGCCCGCCGCCCCGCCGGGAGGCGCGGGGTCTGAGGGGGGG
>JASGFG010000101.1:0-10883 GCA_047605605.1 Paracoccaceae bacterium
ACGGGGGCCGCGGGGCGCGCGACGGGGGCCGCGGCCTGCTGTTGCTGCGGCGGAACCTTGGCGACGGCGGCCTGCAACTTGCGCAGCGCCTCGGGCGAGGGGGTGCCGGCGGGGCGCGCCCGCGGCGCGATGAAGCTGGCCGCATCGTCGTCATGCGCGGCAAAGGTCCGGGGCTGCGGCGCGACAGGCTGTTGCGGCGCGGGCTGGGGACGATAGGCCGGAGGCGGCAGATCTTCGGCCACTTCCTCTTCGACCTCCCAGGCCGGCGGCTCGGGCTGCTGGTCGAACAGGCTGGGCGCGGCGGCCATCGGCTGCTGCGCCGGGGCATATTGCGGCACGGGCTGGGGTGCGGGCTGCGGCGCGGGGGCGGCGGCGACCGGCTGCGGCGCTTCGCGGCGGGGTTCCGGCGCGGTCGGCGGCACGAAGGTCGAGGTTTGCAGCGGCGCCGACATCGGACGGCGGGCAATCGGCGTTTCGGCCTTGTTCGCGGCGGTGGCGTCGATGCCCGTCGCCACCACCGACACGCGCAGCGCGCCCTCCATCGAGGTGTCGAGCGTCGAGCCCACGATGATGTTCGCGTCGGGATCGACCTTTTCGCGGATGATGTTCGCGGCCTCGTCCAGCTCGAACAGGGTCAGGTCATAGCCGCCGGTAATGTTGATCAGCACGCCCTTGGCGCCGTTCAGACTGATCTCGTCCAGCAGCGGGTTGGCGATCGCCTTTTCGGCGGCCTGCACGGCACGGTTTTCGCCCGTGGCCTCGCCCGTGCCCATCATCGCCTTGCCCATCTCGTCCATCACCGCGCGCACGTCGGCGAAGTCGAGGTTGATCAGGCCCGGCCGCACCATCAGGTCGGTCACGCCCTTGACGCCCTGATACAGCACGTCGTCGGCCATGGCGAAGGCTTCGGTAAAAGTGGTGTTGGCATTGGCCAGGCGGAACAGGTTCTGGTTGGGGATGATGATCAGCGTATCGACCACCTTTTGCAGCGCCTCGATCCCGTCCTCGGCCTGACGCATCCGCTTGTTGCCCTCGAACTGGAAGGGCTTGGTCACGACGCCGACGGTCAGCACGCCCAGCTCGCGCGCGGCCTGCGCGATGATCGGGGCCGCGCCGGTGCCGGTGCCGCCGCCCATCCCGGCGGTGATGAAGCACATATGCGCCCCGGCCAGATGATCGACGATTTCCTCGATGGTTTCCTCGGCCGCGGCGGCGCCGACCGACGGGCGGGCGCCCGCGCCCAGACCTTCGGTCACTTTCAGACCCATCTGGATCTTCGACACGGCGTTCGATTGTTGCAGCGCCTGCGCGTCGGTGTTCGCAACCACGAACTCCACGCCCTCAAGCTGCTTTTCGATCATGTTGTTGACGGCATTGCCGCCCGCGCCGCCAACACCAAAGACCGTGATGCGCGGCTTCAGATCCTCTTTCGCCGTGCCCATCGAGAGATTCAATGCCATATCCCGTCCGCCTGTTCTCGTTATCGCGCGCCCATTCAGCGGGAGTGCGCCGCCAGTTTTCCGTGCCGGCCTTGCCGCGCCTGTCCCCGACGCGGAAATTGCCGAATTATCCCCGATTCTATCCACAGAAGGGGGGCGAGGTCACGCGAAAAAGACTCCGAAACCCCAAAATATAGGGGATAACCCGCCCGTTTAGGCGGGGTTTCGCTGATAACGCAGGATGATGTGTTTACCAGTTGTCCTTGAACCATCTGATTGCGCGCTTCAGGCTGCGGGCGGGATAGCGTTCGGCGGGAATCTCGAAGTCCCACCATTCGTCCTGCGGATGCGCGGCAAAGAGGCAAAGCCCCACCCCGGACGAAAAGGCCGGCCCCTGCGCGGCATTGGGCAGCCCCTGCACCCGCAGCGGACGGCCCAGACGGACGCGCTGGCCCAGGATGCGGCTGGCCAGACCGTCAAGGCCGGGGATCTGGCTGGCGCCCCCGGTCAGCACGATCTGCTGGGCGGGCAGATGCTCGAACCCGGCGGCGTCCAGACGGGCACGCGCCTCCTCCAGGATCTCCTCGACGCGGGGGCGCATGATGCCGATCAGTTCGGTCCGGCTGACGGTGCGGCGGTCCTTGTCCCAGTCGCCCGAATCGCCGCCGATCTCGATCATCTCGCGGTCGTCCATGCCGGTGGCGACCACGCCGCCATGCTTGACCTTGATGCGCTCGGCCACCGCCAGCGGCACTTGCAACCCCTTGGAGATGTCGCTGGTCACATGGTCGCCGCCCATGCGCACCGCGTCGGCATAGATCATGTGCTTCTTGATGAAGATCGAAAGGCCGGTGGCGCCGCCGCCCATGTCGATGCAGGCGGCCCCCAGTTCCTGTTCATCCTCGACCAGGGCCGAAATGCCCGAGACATAGGCCGACGACGCAATCCCCGCCAGTTCCAGGTCGCAACGCTTGATGCAATACAGCAGGTTCTGCACCACGGCCGCATCGACCGACAGAAGGTGCATGTCGCAGGCGAGGCGATTGCCGATCTGCCCGCGCGGATCGCCCAGGCCGGTGCGGTGATCCAGCGCAAAGTTCACTGGCTGGGCGTGCAGCACCTCGCGCCCGTGGCCGATGTCGGGCACGTCACAGGCGGCCAGAACGCGGGCCACATCCTGTTCGGTCACGACCGAATCCTGCAATTCCCATTCGCCCGCCAGCCCATAGCTGCGCGGCTCCGCCCCCGAGAAGCAAGCGATGCAATGGTCGACCCGGACGTTGGCCATCTTTTGCGCGGCCTGCACGGCGGTGCGGATCGCGCGCTCCGTCTCGTTCATCACCGCGATTTCGCCGAACCGCACCCCGCGCGAACGGGTCGTCGCCGCCCCGATCACCCGGAACGAGGACTGCCCCGCCATCGGCCCCACGCCATCCTGTTCCAGCAGCCGGTCGGGGCCGTCGAAATGCAGGATCAGGCAGGCGATCTTGGTCGTGCCGACATCCAGAATGGCGATCACGCCCCGCTGCATGGCGGCGCGGCGCATGTGACGCATGGCACGCTGGGACTGATAGAGGTCGGTCATAGGTCGGTCTCCGGGACTTCGATGCCGCGCGCGCGGCGCGCTTCGGCAAAGGCATGGGGGGCAAGGCGCAGGGTCGGGCGGCCGCCATCGCGCAGGTCGACCGAAAGGATGTCGCGGTTCAGCAGGTCTTCGGCCTTGTCCAGCGCCAGAAGCCGTTCCAGCGCGCGCACAGGTTCGGCCGTCGGCAGCAGGATGCGCTGGTTGCGGTCCAGCACGATGTCCCAGCGGCGGTCGCCCATGCGGATCAGGCCGCGGATGCGCGGCATGATCGGCCCGGCGGCGGCAAAGACCGCCATCGCCTCGGGCGCGGCGGTATCGGCCCCCTGCCCCGCGACCAGCGGCAGATCAGGCCTGTCCGACCGCGCCGCCAGACCGGCGACGCGATGGCCGGTCGCGTCGATCATCTGCACCCCGTCGGCGTCGGTCCTCCAGACCAGCGCCGGCTGACGCTCGGTTATGATCACCTGAAGCGTGCCGCCCGTCCGCACCATCAGATCGGCGCGGGCAACCGCGTCCAGCTCCTCGATCCGGGCGCGCTCGGCATCCAGGTCGATGTCGAAGGACGACAGCGGCAGCTTCAGGTCCATGCGGTCGCGGATCGCGTCGCCCAGTTCGGGCGAGGCCCCTTCGATCGAGACCAGGCTGACGATGAACTCGGGCCGGTTCTGGAACTGGGTCTTGAAATGGTCATAGGTGGCGACCAGCGCGGCACGGCGCTCGGCGCTGCCCAACCAGATGGCCGCCATCAGCGCCACCACCATCATCGGCAGGCCAAAGCGGAACAGGATGCGGAACAGCGGCGTCAGCCAAAGCCGCTGCATCCGGTAGGACCAGCGGCTGGGGGCCGGGTCGCGGCGCTCGCCCGGCTGGGGCGCGGGGCGGCGGGGGATCAGCGATTGCATGACGCATCCTCGACCAGACGGCGGCACAGTTCGGGAAAGGAAATGCCGCAATACGCCGCCTGTTCGGGCGCCAGCGAGGTCGGCGTCATCCCCGGCTGGGTGTTCGTTTCCAGCAGGATCAGCCCGGCCAGCCCCCTGTCCTCGTCCCAGCGGAAATCGGTCCGGCTCAGCCCGCGGCAGCCAAGTGCCACATGCGCGCGCTCAGCATAATCCAGCGCCGCCGCATAGACATCGGCCGGGACCGGCGCGGGCACCACATGGCGCGACCCGCCCGCCCTGTATTTGGCGTCATAGTCATACCAGCCGTCGGTCAGGATGTCGGTCACGGCCAGCGCCTTGCCGTCCAGCACCGCCACCGACATCTCGCGCCCCGGCACATATTGCTCGACCATCACCACGCGCGGCATGGTTTCCGCCAGACGGGGGGCATTCGAGCCTTCCTTCACGATATAGACCCCGACGGAGGAGCCTTCGTTATAGGGCTTGACCACATAGGGCGGGGCCATGACGTGACCGGCCGCCACCTCGTCGGCCGTGGCCATCAGGCTGTCCACCACCGGCAGCCCGGCGGCGCGATAGGCGTCCTTGGTGCGCGGCTTGTCCATGGCCAGGGCCGAGGCCAGCACGCCCGAATGCGTATAGGGGATCTTCAGCCATTCCAGGATGCCCTGGACGCAGCCATCCTCGCCATAGGGGCCATGCAGGGCGTTGAACACCACGGCAGGCCGTTCCGCGGCCAGCCGCGCGGGCAGGTCGGGGCCTGCATCGACCTCGACTACGTTGAATCCCGCCTCCCGAAGCGCCTGCGCACAGGCACGACCCGACGACAGGGAAACCTCCCGCTCAGCGGAAAGACCACCCATCAGAACCGTCACTTCGGGGGGCATCCTGCTCGATGCGCCCGCCATCACTGCCTCGTCCGGGGTCAGCCCCGGTTTCTTGTTATTGTGCCGGGGGTTATCCCCCGATCTTGTCGTAAACGCCGATCACGGAGCCGGTTCGCCGACCCGCATGATTTCCCACTCTAACGCAATACCTTGCGTCTCGAAAACCCTTTTTCGCACATCTTCGCCCAAACCTTCCAGATCGGCGGCGGTTGCCCCGCCCGTGTTGATCATGAAATTGGCGTGCAGGGGCGACATCTGCGCGCCGCCCCGCGTCGCCCCACGCATTCCGGCATTGTCGATGACCTTCCACGCCTTCAGGTCGTGGGTGTCATCCGCCCGCCCGGTGGACGAAAACCCCGCCGGATTGCGAAAAGTGGACCCGGCCGTGCGGTCCCTGGTCGGCTGGCTGGCGTCGCGTTTCGCCAATTGCTCTTCCATCCTTGCGGCCAATGCGGCGGGATCGCCCGGCGCGGCGCGGAAGGTGGCGGCGACGATCACCCAGCCTTCGGGCAAGTCCGAATGGCGATAGGCCAGATGCAGGTCGGCGGCGGGGATCGTCACCACGTCGCCCGCCCGCGTCACCGCCCGCACCGAAACCAGATGGTCGGCGACATAGGACCCATAGCATCCGGCGTTCATCCTGACCGCGCCGCCGATGCTGCCCGGAATGGTGCGCAGGAAGGTCAGGTCCAGCCCCGCCTCGCCTGCCCGCCGCGCGACATGGGCATCCAGCGCGGCCGCGCCCGCCGTCACCATGCCCTCGCCGCAGTCGATCCCGTTGAAGCCCCGACCCAGCCGGATCACCACGGCCCGCAAGCCGCCGTCGCGCACGATCAGGTTCGACCCGACGCCCATCGGGAACACCTCCACCTCGGGCGCCAGATCGCGCAGAAAGGCGGAAAGGTCGCCCTCATCCGCCGGCTGGAACAGCCAGTCGGCAGGCCCGCCGACCCGCAGCCAGGTCAGGTCGGCCAGCGGGCGGTTCGGCGTCAGGGTGCCGCGGGGGGTGGGAAGCGCATGGGTCATGCCCTGACCTAGCCGGGAAGCCCGCTGCGCCGCAAGGCCTGTCGCTCAACCGTCGTGCCCCAAGCCTTTGCCCGCCCCGGTTTCTCCTTCCGCCATGGCGCGCCGGATCAGGGCGATATCGGGGCTGCTGCGGAACCCTTGGTCGCGGCGGCGCGTTCTGCCTGCGTGATCCACCCAAACCGGGAAGGAAGATGTCATGATCCCTCCACTTCGCAGCCTGATGGTCACGCTTTGGGTCTCCTGCATCGCCGGGGTCGTGGTGATTGCGGGTCTCGCCCTTGGTATGGTGAACTGGCAGTTGTTCGCCATCGCCGCAGTGATCGGTCTTGTAACCGGATTTCCCGCGGGACTTTGGACCGCGCGAACCCTGCGCCGCGGCAACTATCACCTTCAAGCCAATGGCCGGACGGCCTGATCCTATGTCCGCCCCGACAGATGGCGGAGCAGACGGATCAGCGGCCAGCGCAATACGCTGGCCCCCGCGGCCAGCAGCACAAGGCCGCAGATCGGGCCACATTGCCAGGTGACAAGGCCCAGGATCGGGATGCCCGCCGCGATCAGCCCATAGGCCGCGCGCCAGTGATGGTCGCGCGACGGCAACATGGCGATGACGTTCGCCGCGATCAGCCACAGGCAGGCCAGGATCAGCGAGACGATCACCCCCACCTCCGCATCAGATGGCGGGCCAGCGCGCCAAGCGGCCGGCGGAACATCGACACGAAGGCCAGAACCCCGATCATCGACCAGATCCAGCCATGCACCGCGCCGATCCAGATGATCAGCACCGGCGCGGCCAGCAGCAGCGCAAAGCCGGGGACGAATTGCAGCCGCATCGGTAACATCGCCACCCCCGCCCCGGCGACGACCCAGAGGCAGGCGAGGATCAGCGGCAGGCTCATCCGGTCAGGCCGCCTGGCCGACCAGCCGCGCGGGCAGGTTGTTGGCCCAGGCGGAAATCGTCCCCGCCCCAAGGCAGACGAAGATGTCGCCCGGACGCGCCTGTTCACGGAACAGGCGGGCCAGATCGCCCTCGTCGATCACGGCGCGGGCGTGGCGATGGCCATGCGCGATCAGGCCCGAGACCAGATCGTCGCGCGAGGCGCCGGGGATCGGCTCCTCGCCCGCGGCATAGACCTCGGCGATGCCGACGACATCGGCCTCGTTGAAACAGGTGCAGAAATCGTCGAACAGGCTGTGCAGGCGGGAATAGCGGTGCGGCTGATGCACGGCGATGACCCGCGCGCCGGGGGTGTCGGCCACAGCCTGCCGCGCGGCGCGCAGCACGGCGGCGATTTCCACCGGGTGATGGCCGTAATCGTCGATAATGGTCACGCCGTTGACCTCGGCCACCTTGGTGAAGCGCCGGTTCACCCCGCCGAATGCCGCCAGAGCCTCGCGGATCTCGTCCTTCTTCATGCCAAGGAACCGCGCCACGGCCACGGCGGCCAGCGCGTTCGACACGTTGTGATCGCCCGGCATCGGCAGGGTGCAACCCTCGATCACGTCATCCTCGTTCTGCAACCGGATATCGAAATGCGCCACGCCCTTTTCAAACCGCAGGTTCACCGCCCGCACATCGGCCTGCGCGTTGAAACCGAAGGTGACGATGCGGCGGTCGGCCACACGCCCCACCAGCGCCTGCACCTCGGGGTGGTCGGTGCAGCAGACGGCAAGGCCATAGAAGGGGATGTTCGACACGAAATCGAGGAAGCCCTTGCGAAGGTTCTCGATGGTGCCCCAATGCTCCATATGCTCGGGGTCGATGTTGGTGACAATGGCGATGGTCGCGGGCAGCTTGTTGAACGACCCGTCCGATTCATCCGCCTCGACCACCATCCATTCGCCTTCGCCCGCGCGGGCGTTCGACCCATAGGCGTGGATGACCCCGCCGTTGATGACCGTCGGATCGAACCCGCCCTTGTCCAGCAGGGTCGCCACCATCGTCGTCGTCGTCGTCTTGCCATGCGTCCCGGCGATAGCGATGTTCGACCGCAGGCGCATCAGCTCGGCCAGCATCTCGGCCCGGCGCACCACCGGCAGCTTGCGGCGCCGCGCCTCTTCCAGTTCGGGGTTGCCCTTCTTGATGGCAGAGGAAATCACCACCACCGCCGCCTCGCCGATGTTCTCGGCCCGCTGGCCTTCAAAGAAGGTCGCGCCCAGTTTCACCAGCCGGTCGGTGATCTTGGACGCCTTGCTGTCCGACCCCTGCACCCGATAGCCGATGGTCAGCAGCACCTCGGCGATGCCCGACATGCCGATGCCGCCCATTCCGATGAAATGGATCGGTCCCAGTTCAAGGGGCAGCTTCGTCGCGTTCATTTGGCATCCTTCACAAGACTTTCGACCAGCGCCACAAGGCGCTCGGTCGCGTCGGGGCGCGATTGACGGGTGGCGTTGATCGCCATGCGCATCGCGGCATCGGGCTGGCTGAGCACAGCGGCCATGTGGCTTGCCAGCGTGGCGGCGTCAAGCGCCTTTTCCGGAATCAGGATCGCGGCATCCGCCTCGACCAGCCCGCGCGCATTGGCCGTCTGGTGGTCGGCGGTGGCGGCGGCGAACGGGATCAGGATCGACGGCCGGCCGATCACGCTGATGTCCGCAACCGACGAGGCACCCGAGCGGCTGATCACCAACTGCGCCTCGGACAACCGCCGGGGAATGTCGGTAAAGAAGGGGGCGACCTCGGCCGCGATCCCCGCGTTTTCATAGGCTTCCACGACGCGGTTCAGGTCTTCGTCGCGCGCCTGTTGCGCCACGCGCAGGTTCGACCGGATTGGCTCCGGCAGGCTGGCCACGGCGGCGGGCACCACATCCGACAGGATGCGCGCGCCCTGGCTGCCGCCGATGACGACCAGGCTCATCGGATAGTCGCCGGGCGGAATATAAGGCGCACCCGCGCGTTCCAGAACCGCGCCGCGCACCGGGTTTCCGGTGGGGGTTCCTGTCACTCCGGCAGGCAGATCGGTCGGCCAAGTGCCGCAGGCGACGGCATTCACCCGGCCCGCGAAGACCTGATTCACCCGCCCCAGCACGCCGTTCTGTTCATGGATCATCCGCGGCAGCCGCAGGATCGTGGCCGCCGACAGCGCGGGGATCGTCGGGTATCCGCCAAACCCCACTACCACCGTGGGCCGGTCGCGCAGCATCTGCACCACCGCGCCGATCACGCCCCCCGCAATGCGGAACGGCACGGCCAGCTTCGCCAGCGCCCCCCCACGGGCAAAGGTGGCCGAGGTCACCTGTTCCACCTGCACCACATGCGGGAAACCGCCGGTATAGCGCGCGCCCCGCGCATCGGTGGACAGCTTGACCCGCCAGCCCTTGCGCACCATCGCCTCGGCCAGGGCCTGGGCGGGGAACATGTGCCCCCCCGTGCCCCCGGCAGCGATCAGCAGCAGCGGCGCTTTGGCCATTACCGCCCCCGCTTGAACAGGATGTCGCCCATCTGCCCCTGCGGGCGGGTGCGCGTCATCGCCAGCAGCATCCCCACGGTGATCCCCGCCGCGATGACGGACGACCCGCCATAGCTGACGAAGGGCAGCGTCATCCCCTTGGCCGGCAGCAGCCGCACCGCGACGCCCATGTTGATCATCGCCTGCACGCCAAAGACGCAGGCCAGCCCGGTCCCGGCCAGCCGGGTAAAGGGATCCCGCTCCTTGGTCAGCCGCAGCAGCGACCGCACCACGATCACCGCGTAAAGCGCGATGATCGCCAGAACCAGGATCAGCCCGTATTCCTCGGCCGCGACGGCGATGATGAAGTCGGTGTGGGCGTCGGGCAGCGTCCATTTCACCTGCCCCTCGCCCACGCCGACGCCGAAGAACCCGCCCTCCTGAATGGCGTTGGCGGCATAGCCCAGCTGGCTGCGCGGGTCCACGTCGGCGGCAAGAAAGCCGTCGATCCGCCGCGCAAAATGCTCGGAGGCATTGTAGGCGCCGAAACCCGCGGTGCCGACCAGACTTGCCACCACGACGATCAGGGTCAGCGGCGCCCCAGCGACGAAATAGACCACGCCCCAGGAAAACAGCACCAGCATCGACTGGCCGAAATCGGGCTGCATCGCCAG
This sequence comes from Paracoccaceae bacterium, assembly GCA_047605605.1. GTDB lineage: Bacteria > Pseudomonadota > Alphaproteobacteria > Rhodobacterales > Rhodobacteraceae > JAATGA01. The sequence goes on from JASGFG010000101.1 coordinate 9,906, forward strand.
AAAACCCACGACAACCACCAGCATGACGAAAGAGATCAGCTTGCCCGGCGGGCCGTTGACCTCCTGGCTGGCGGCCATCAGCCAGGCGCTGACCACGATGAAGCCGGGCTTGAGGAACTCCGACGGCTGGAAAGAGGCGAAGCCCAGGCTGAACCACCGGATCGCGCCCTTGCCGAAATCGGTCCCGAAGACCGGCAGGGCGGCCAGCGCGACGAACGAGGCCGCAAAGCCCACCACCGCCAGACGCCGCACCATGACCGGCGACATCATCGAGGTCAGGAACATCGCCACCATCGCGATGGAACCGAACATCGCCTGCCGCTGGACATAGTGATAGGGTTCCAGCCCGTTGCGCGTGGCCAGCGGCACCGAAGCCGCAAGGCCAAGCAGCAATCCGATGCCGAACAACACCATGATCGAGGTCATGGACCATTTGTCGATGGTGCGCCACCAACGGGGAAGGACCGGCTCTGCCACCCGTTTGGGCATCGAGCCATAAACCATCTCGGTCATGGGAATTCCGCCTGCCGTGCCTGTTCTGCCTCGCGCCCGGCTGTAGCCGCCGGGTCGTTGCGGAAAGTCTAGCGAACAGCGCCCGCGAAGGCCAGCGGAAACGAATCGCCTCGCGCGGGATTTATCGCCGGACCGCCGCCCGACCTGCCCGCCCGGCGGGGTCCGCCTCCTGGCCTGCTCTCCCCAGCCCGCCCGGCGAGGCCTGCCCGTGCCGCCTGCTCTTCCCGGGCCTCCCGGCCTGCCCGTCCGGCTTACCTGTCTGGCAGGGCCCGGCGGGGCCTGCCTGTGCCGCTTGGCCTCCCCGGCCCAACCTCCCCCGCCCAACCTTCCGGCCCGCTCGTTCGGCGGCGCCTGCGGGGAAACCTGCCCCCTCCCTCTTTCTGGACCTAAATATCCCACGGGGGTGCGGGGGTGTGAAACCCCCGCCGCGCCCACTCCCCCTCGCGCCAGCGCATCCAGTCCGCC
>JASGFG010000102.1:0-9949 GCA_047605605.1 Paracoccaceae bacterium
CGCATCTGGCCGAGATGAACCATTCCCCCGCCTTCTGGGCGGTGGTCGACCGGCTGTTCCCCGGCTGGCCGGCCGAACGCGACTGGCTGCGCGCGCGCGGGCAGGATCTGCACGGCTGGCGCTTCGGGGATTGACCCTTGGCACCGGGCGGTGTTGGCATCGGCATATGAACAGTCCCGTCCCGCCGCGCCAGACCGACTCGACCGCCGCCGCGCATGAACGGCTCTACCGCTCCCTGCGCCAGCAGGTGATGCATGGCGAACTGCCCCCGGGTCAGCCGCTGACCCTGCGGGGGCTGGGCAAGGCCTATGGCGTGTCGATGACCCCCGCGCGCGAGGCGGTGCGGCGGCTGGTGGCCGAGGGCGCGCTGACCATGACGACCTCTGGCCGCATCTCCACCCCCGAGCTGACGCCGGAACGGATCGAGGAGCTGGCGGCGCTGCGCGCCCTGATCGAGCCGGAACTGGCCGCGCGTGCCCTGCCGCGCGCCCATTTCGCGCTGATCGACCGGCTGGCGGCGATCAACGCGCTGAACGCCGAGGCCGTGGTGAAACAGGATGCGGTGGCCTATGTGCGTACCAATCTGGAATTTCACCGCACACTTTATCTGCGCGCGCAGGCGCCCGCGATGCTGGCCATCTGCGAAACAGTCTGGCTGCAACTGGGGCCGACGATGCGGGCGCTTTACGCGAAACTGCGCCGCAAGGAACCGCCCCAGCATCACCGCATCATCCTTGCCGCGCTGAAGGCGGGGGACGAGCCGGGCCTGCGGCTGGCGGTGCGTACCGATGTGACGCAAGGGTTGCGGCATCTGGCCAGCTAGGCGGATTTGCGCCCTTCGCCCTTCGCCCTTTGACGGCGACGGAAGCCGCGCCATCTGTCGTTTGCAGGGAACGAGACACAGGCAAGGACACCCCATGCGCCCGCTTTCCACCATCGACCGCCGCACGCTGCTCAAGGCGCTGTCGTTGGCCCCCGGACTGGTTGCCGTGCCGCGCACCGTGCGGGCGCAGGCGGCGGATGCGGGGCTGATTTCCACCGATGTCTGCATCCTTCAGGCCGAAGTCACCGAGGGACCGTTCTATGTCGACCCCCGGCTGCTGCGGTCGGACATTGCCGAGGACCGCCGCGGGATGCCGATGCAGTTGCGGCTTCAGGTGGTGACGGCGGATTGTGCTCCGGTGGCGGATGCGCGGGTGGATGTCTGGCATTGCGATGCCGAGGGCGTCTATTCCGGCGTCCGCAATCTGGGCGAGGGGCCGGATGCGACGGGGGCCACCTTTCTGCGCGGCACGCAGATGACCGACATCGGGGGCGTGGCGACGTTCCAGACCATCTTTCCGGGCTGGTATCGCGGCCGGACGGTGCATGTGCATTACAAGGTGTTCCTTGACGACCGCAATGTGCTGACTGGGCAGATCTTCTTTGACGAGGCGGTGATCGCGCAGATCCATCAGGACCATCCCGCCTACGCCGCCCGCGCGGCGGCGCGCGACATGCTGAACGCCGATGACGGCATTGCCCGACAGGCGGGCGCGGCGGCGCTGGCCCATGTGCGGATGACAGCGCCCGATGGCGCGATGGAGGCGGCGCTGGTCGTCGGCATCCGCCCCGATGGCCCTCCCGGCCTGCTGCAAAGAATTTTCGGTCAAGCCGCGACGGAAACAGTGGCTTCCCGCGTTTGAAGGTGTGGATGCGACACTCACCGTATCCAGCTGAGGTTCCTTCGGGGTGCGAAGGGACGTGCGGCCGGCGGGGTCCATGGGCCTCGTCGGCTGCCCGGCACATCGGCGCGGTCGCGGATCCGGCTTGACGCGAATCGCATCCTGCGTCTTTCTGCACGGCCCCTGCATCCGGGTTTAGCCATGTCTGCCGCCCTTGACCGCCTTCGCGCGCTGTTCAGCGCCCGCCGCCCCGCCGCCGATACCGGCGCGCCGGTCGTGTCGCGCCGCGATCTGGCGGGCTTGGCCGGGGCGGGCGGGGCGGCGCTTTTGTCCGGGGGCGCCGGTGCCGTGCCGCCGGGCGGATTCGCCGCAATGGACCGCCCCGCGCTGGAGGTGCTGGTGCGTGGACTGGCCGAGATGGGGCGCGTCGGCGACGGCGACCTGACGCAGAGGTCGGCGGGCCTTCTGGGCGAAATCGCCGCCGTCATGCCCGAGGCGCCGCATCTGTTCGACCTGCACGCGATGTTCCGCCCCGAAGAGGACGGGTATGTCCACCGCCGCCCCGTCGTCATCGACCTGGGCGTGGTGCAGCGCGCCTGCCATCAGGCGACGCCGCTCCGCATCGGCTATACCGACCTGAAAGGCCAGCACACGCTGCGCGATGTCTGGCCGCTGGCGCTGGTCTACCCGGACCACGGGATCTTCGTTCTGGCCTGGTGCTGCGTCAGGCAGGATTATCGCCAGTTCTTTGCCCATGCGATCGACCGGGTGGAACCTGTGGCCGGGGGCTTCACCGACCGCAGGATGGCGCTGCTGGCCGGATTGGTCGACCATCACCGCGCCCGACAGGGGCCGCGATACGACTGCTGATCGGGCAGGGAAAGGTCTTTGCCGGTGGCTCTGGCTGCGGCCGCCGGAGGGGTTTTGCACCCCTCCGGACCTCCCCGCAGGATATTTGGGTCCAGAAAGAGGGGGGGAAGGCAGGGACCGGTGGTGGTCTGATGGACGGGCCTGTCCTCTGCGGTTGGGAGAGTTGACCGGCCCCTGAGGAGGGGCCGGTCTGGAAGGTGGGGATCAGGCGTGGATCGCGCCGTCGCCGCAGGCGAGTGCAGCCTCGCGTACCGCCTCGGAATAGGTGGGATGCGCGTGGCAGGTCAGCGCCAGATCCTGCGCCGATGCGCCGAATTCCATCGCCACGCAGACCTCGTGGATCAGATCGCCCGCGCCCGGCCCGATGATATGGCAGCCAAGGATGCGGTCGGTTTCCTTGTCGGCCAGCAGTTTCACGAAACCGTCGGCCTGGAACACCGCCTTGGCGCGGGCATTGCCCATGAAGGGGAACTTGCCGACCTTGTAGGCGCGGCCTTCTTCCTTCAGCTGTTCCTCGGTCTTGCCGACGGAGGCGACCTCGGGCGTGGTGTAGACGACGCCGGGGATGACGTCATAGTTCACATGGCCATGTTTGCCGGCGATGATTTCGGCCACGGCCATGCCCTCATCCTCGGCCTTGTGGGCCAGCATCGGGCCGATGATCGCGTCGCCGATGGCATAGACGCCCTTTACGGTCGTCTGGAAATGGCCGTCGGTCTTGATCTGGCCGCGGGGCAGCATCTCGACCCCCAGGGCCTCCAGCCCCAGGCCGGCGGTATAGGGGCGGCGGCCAGTGGCGACGAGGACGGCGTCGGCCTCGATCCTGGCCTCGGAGTCGTCCTTCCGCAGCTTGTAGGTCACGGTGGCGCGGCCTTTCTTGACCTCCACCCCCTGCACGGCAGCGCCGAGGACGAAGGTGAAGCCCTGTTTCGTCAGGATCTTCTGGAAGGATTTGGCGACTTCGCCGTCCATGCCCGGGGTGATGGCGTCGAGGTATTCGACCACCGTGACCTGCGTGCCCAGCCGGGCATAGACCGAGCCCATTTCCAACCCGATCACGCCTGCGCCGATCACGACCAGCGATTTCGGGATCTTTTTCAGGACCAGCGCCCCGGTCGAGGTGACGACGGTTTCCTCATCCACCGCCACGCCCGGCAGGGACGCGGGTTCCGAGCCGGAGGCGATGACGATGGCCCTGGCGTTGTGGATTTCCTCGCCCACCTTGACCTGACCGGCGGCGGGGATCGAGCCCCAGCCCTTCAGCCAGGTGATCTTGTTCTTCTTGAACAGGAACTCGATGCCCTTGGTGTTGCCGTTCACCACATCCTGCTTGTAGGCCTGCATCCGGCCCCAGTCGACGGTGGTTTTCGACCCCATCAGGCCCATCTTTTCAAAGTTCTCGTGAACCTCGTGCAGCTCGTGCGTGGCGTGGAGCAGCGCCTTGGACGGGATGCAGCCGACGTTCAGGCAGGTGCCGCCCAGGGTCTCGCGCCCCTCGACGCAGGCGGTTTTCAGGCCAAGCTGGGCGCAGCGGATGGCGCAGACATAGCCGCCGGGGCCGCCGCCGATCACGATTACATCGAAGTCTGCCATGGTCGTCTCCTTTGTTCGGGCCGCGCGGTGGGGGCTTGCGCAGCCCCCGCACCCCCGCGGGATATTTGGGTCCAGAAAGAGGGGGGTCAGAGAAGGGATGCGAGGATCATCGTGACCGTCGAGGCGAAACCCACCGCCCAGATGGCCGAGCGCCAGGGGCGCAGGCCAAGGGCATAGGCGGGGACATAGAGGATGCGGGCCGCGACATAGGCCCAGGCGGCGGTGCGGGTTATGGCACTGCTTTCGCCGCCGAGGGTGACGACGACCACGGCGAGGGTGAAGAGGATCAGCCCCTCGAAATGGTTGTTCAGGGCGCGGTGCAGTCGGCCGGTGACGAGCGACATCTCGCGCGACGGCGGGCGGTCGCGGGCGGAGGAGGTATAGCCGGTGCCGAGTTCGATGTTGGCGCGGACCGCGAACAGGCCGTATTGCGCCACCTGCACCAGTCCGGCGCAGGCGAGGGCGGTCAGTTCCGGGGTCATCGGCATTCTGCGTTCCCTAGACGAAAGCGGCGGCCAGCATCGCCAGCGTGGCGATCAATCCGACGGACCAGATGATCGACCGGCCCGGCGCCCAGCCGAAGGCATAGGCGGGCAGGTAGAGCGCGCGGGCGGCGACGAAGATCCAGGCGCAGGCGGCGGTGAAGGCACTGGTCTTTTGCGCCAGCGTCACCACCACCACGGCGATGATGAACAGCCCGATGTTTTCCACATGGTTCGCCACCGCGCGCCGCAACCGCTGGGTTTTCGGTGAAAGGGGCAGGTCGCCGTCGCGCGGACCCATGTTGCCCGCAACGCCGATGTCGGCGGTCAGCGAGCGTTGCGCGACCATGATCATCATCGCCTGGATCACGGCGGTGGCGGCAAGGGCGGCGAGTTCGGGCGTCATCATGGGACTGCCCTTCCTCGGGGCGCGGACACCGCGCGGCAGGGCCTGTCCGGCAGACAGGGCCGCCCGGCAAATGCGCGGTCCTTCGGTGCGAATGCCTCTCGCATCTCCCCCGATGCGGGGCGATGCGAAGGGCGGCAGGGGGCGGGGCGGATTGCCATGGTGTCAGGCCGTTTGCAGGAACTGCTGGGTGCAACCGTGGCCGAAAGCAGCCTGCTTGGCCAGCCATTCCTCGGCCCGGGCGCGGTTGTGGACCTCGAACAGGACCAGGACGTTCGAGCCTTCGCCCTTCCAGATCTGCATCGTGGACAGGCCCGCGTTCTGGATATTCTCGCCCTCGGCATCGAAGGCGGATTTCCAGGCGGTGAAGTCGGGGGCTGTTGTCTGGATCAGCAGTTGCATCTTGTCCTCCGTTACAGGCGCGGGATGCGCCGGGAAGGAAACGGGGGCAGGGCCGGTCGCGGTTCCCGCCCCCGAAGGAATTACAGATCCATCAGCAGCCGGCGCGGATCTTCCAGCGCCTCTTTCACGCGGACGAGGAAGGTCACGGCGCCCTTGCCGTCGACGATGCGGTGGTCGTAGCTCAGCGCCAGATACATCATCGGGCGGATGACGATCTGTCCCGCAACCACCACAGGGCGGTCCTGGATCTTGTGCATCCCCAGGATACCCGACTGCGGAGGGTTCAGGATGGGCGAGGACATCAGCGAGCCGTAAACCCCGCCGTTCGAGATGGTGAACGACCCGCCCGCCATTTCGGCCATCGACAACTTGCCGTCGCGGGCGCGCAGGCCCAGTTCGGCGATCTTCTTTTCAATCTCGGCGAAGGACAGGGCGTCGGCATCGCGCACCACCGGCACGACGAGGCCCGAGGGCGTGCCGACCGCGACGCCCATGTGGACGAAGTTCTTGTAGACCACATCCGTCCCGTCGATCTCGGCATTGACCTCGGGCACTTCCTTCAGCGCGTGGCAGCAGGCCTTCACGAAGAAGGACATGAAGCCCAGCTTGACCTTGTGCTTCTTCTCGAACTGGTCCTTGTAGCTGTTGCGCAGGTCCATGACGCCCGACATGTCCACCTCGTTATAGGTGGTCAGCATCGCGGCGGTGTTCTGCGCGTCCTTCAGGCGGCGGGCGATGGTCTGGCGCAGGCGGGTCATCTTGACCCGTTCCTCGCGCGCGGCATCGTCGGCGGGGACCGGCGCGCGCGGGATCGGCGCGGCAGCGGCCGCCGGGGCGGGGGCGGCGGTCGCGGCGGCGACGGCGCGGGCCACGTCATCCTTCATCACCCGGCCGTCGCGGCCCGAGCCTTGAACGGCGTCGCGCGACAGGCCGGCCTCGGCCATGGCCTTTTTCGCGGCGGGCGCATCCTCGACATCGGCGCGCGGCTTGACGGTTTCAGGACCGGCACCGGGCGAAGTTACAGCGGCGGCGGCTTCGGCCTTGGGCTCGGCCGCCTTGGGCGCCGCGGCGACGCCGCCTTCGGACACGACCGCCAGACGCGCATTGGCGGCCACGGTCGATCCTTCGGGCGCGATGATTTCGGCCAGAACGCCCGAAACGGGGCTGGGCACCTCGACCGAAACCTTGTCGGTTTCCAGTTCGCACAGCATCTCGTCCTGCTGGACGGCATCGCCCACCTTCTTGAACCAGGTCGAAACCGTGGCTTCGGAAACGCTTTCGCCCAGGGTGGGCACCATCACATCCGTCATTCTCGCCTCTCTCGCGCCCTGTGCGGCGCTTTCAGGTAATTCCGTTGCGGGGGCCTCGCCCGGCTGGACCATCGCCAGCGGCGCGCCGACCCCGACTGTCGCACCCTCGGGCACGATGATTTCCACAAGGCGCCCGTCCACGGGGCAGGGCACCTCGACCGTCACCTTGTCGGTCTCCAGCTCGCACAGCATTTCATCCGCGCGCACGGCATCGCCCACCCGTTTATACCAGTGGGCCACCGTCGCCTCGGTGACGCTTTCGCCAAGCGTGGGGACACGGACCTCAGCCAAGGGTCAGCGCCTCGTTCACCAGCGCCTCTTGTTCCGCCTTGTGGCGGCTGGCCAGGCCCGTCGCCACCGATGCACTGGCCGCGCGGCCGGCATAGACGAAGCGCGGATGTTTTGCGTCGATCTTGGCCAAAGCCCATTCCAGGTTCGGCTCCACATGCGACCAATAGCCCTGGTTCTTCGGCTCTTCCTGGCACCAGACCATTTCGGCATTCCTGAACCGGCCCAGCTCCGTCACCACCGATTTGGCGGGGAAGGGGTAAAGCTGTTCCAGCCGCAGGATATAGACATCATCCGCGCCGCGTTTGTCGCGTTCGGCCAGCAGGTCGTAATAGACCTTGCCCGAACACATGACCACGCGACGGATCTGGTCGTCGGATTTCAGCTTCAGCTCCGAATGGCCCTTTTCCGCATCGTCCCACAGCACGCGGTGGAACTGCGAGCCGGTGGTGAAATCGGTCGCGTCGCTGACCGCCATCGGGTGGCGCAGCAGCGATTTCGGCGTCATCAGGATCAGCGGCTTGCGGAAGTTGCGGTGCAGCTGGCGGCGCAGGATGTGGAAATAGTTCGCCGGGGTCGTGCAGTTGGCGACGATCCAGTTTTCGTTCGCCGACATTTGCAGGAACCGTTCCGGCCGGGCCGAGGAATGTTCCGGCCCTTGCCCTTCATACCCGTGGGGCAGAAGGACGACGAGGCCCGACATCCGCAGCCATTTCGATTCACCCGAGCTGATGAACTGGTCGAACATGATCTGCGCGCCGTTGGCGAAATCGCCGAACTGGCCTTCCCACAGGGTCAGCGCCTTGGGTTCGGCCAGCGAATAGCCGTATTCAAAGCCCAGAACCGCATATTCCGACAGCATCGAGTCGATGACCTCATACCGGGCCTGACCGGCACGGATGTGGTTCAGCGGGTAATAGCGTTCCTCGGTCGACTGGTCGACGATGGCCGAATGCCGCTGGCTGAAGGTGCCCCGCGCGCAATCCTGTCCGGACAGACGCACCGGGAAGCCTTCGGCCGCCAGCGATCCAAAGGCCAGCGCCTCGGCCGTCGCCCAGTCGAAACCGGCGCCGGTCTCGAACATCTTGGCCTTGGTTTCCAGCAGGCGGCCGACCGTCTTGTGCAGGTCGAACCCTTCGGGCACGCGGGTCAGCGCGGCGCCCACCTCGGCCAGCGTCTCGGGCTTGATGGCGGTGTCGCCGGCCACATATTCCTCGCCCTCGCGGTGCAGGCCGGACCAGCGGCCATCCAGCCAGTCGGCCTTGTTCGGCTTGAAGGTGCGGCCGGTCTCGAACTCTTCGTTCAGCTTCGCCTGAAAGGCGGCCTTCATATCCTCGATCTCGCCCTCGGGGATCAGGCCGTCCTTGACCAGCCGCTCGGTATAAAGTTGCAGCGTGGTCTTGTGGGTCTTGATGGTCTTGTACATCGCCGGGTTGGTGAACATCGGCTCGTCGCCTTCGTTGTGACCGAAGCGGCGATAGCAGAAGATGTCCAGAACCACGTCCTTGTGGAACTTTTGCCGGAACTCGGTCGCCACGCGCGCGGCATGGACCACGGCCTCGGGGTCGTCGCCGTTCACATGGAAGATCGGCGCCTCGACCATCAGGGCGATGTCGGTCGGATAGGGCGAGGTCCGGCTGAAATGCGGCGCCGTGGTAAAGCCGATCTGGTTGTTCACGACGATATGGATGCAGCCACCGGTGCGATGCCCGCGGATGCCCGAAAGCTGGAAGCATTCGGCCACGACGCCTTGCCCCGCAAAGGCCGCATCGCCGTGCAGCAGGATCGGCAGCACCGCCACGCGGTCGGTCTGGTCGGACAGCTGGTCCTGCTTCGCGCGGACCTTGCCCAGGACGACGGGGTTCACCGCCTCCAGGTGGCTGGGGTTCGCGGTCAGCGACAGGTGGACCGTGTTGCCGTCGAACGCCCGGTCGGACGAGGCGCCGAGGTGATATTTCACATCGCCCGAGCCGTCCACGTCATCGGGTTTGAAGCTGCCGCCCTGAAATTCGTTGAAGATCGCGTGATAGGGTTTGGCCATCACGTTGGCCAGCACCGACAGACGCCCGCGGTGCGGCATCCCGATGACGATCTCCTTCACGCCAAGCGCGCCGCCGCGCTTGATGATCTGTTCCATCGCCGGGATCAGCGCCTCGCCGCCATCAAGGCCGAACCGCTTGGTGCCCATGAACTTCACATGGCAGAACTTCTCGAAGCCCTCGGCCTCGACCAGCTTGTTCAGGATGGCGCGGCGCCCCTCTCGCGTAAAGGCGATCTCCTTGCCGTAGCCCTCGATCCGTTCCTTCAGCCAGCTGGCCTGTTCGGGGTCGGAAATGTGCATGTATTGCAGCGCGAAGGTGCCGCAATAGGTGCGCTTCACGATGTCGACGATCTGCCGCATCGAGGCATGTGTCAGCCCCAGCACGTTGTCGATGAAGATCGGCCGGTCCATGTCGGCCTCGGTGAACCCGTAGGAGCGGGGGTCGAGTTCCGGGTGCGCCCCGTCGTCCTGCATCCGCAGCGGGTCCAGATCGGCGGCCAGATGGCCCCGGATGCGATAGGCGCGGATCAGCATGATCGCGCGGATGGAATCCAGCACCGCACGCTGGATCTGCGCCTCGCTGACCTGCGCGCCGGTTTCGACGGCCTTGGCGGCGATCTTTTGCGCGGCGACCTTGCCTTCCTTCACCGGGGCGGCGGGCCATTCCCCGGTCAGCGCCGCGGTCAGGTCATCCGCCGCCACCGGCGGCCAGTCGGCGCGCGCCCAGCTGGGGCCGGTCGCGGCCTTCTTGGCGTCCAGTTCGGATTCGCCAAGCGCGCGGAAGAATTCGGCCCAGCCCGCATCGACGCTTGCCGGATCGGCGGCATGGCGCGCCTGAAGCTGGTCGATGTAATCGGCATTGGCCCCGTCCATGAAGGACGAGGCATTGAAGG